>CADCWF010000157.1:0-602 GCA_902806345.1 uncultured Thermomicrobiales bacterium | reverse complement strand
CGACCCATACGCTAGGGTCACGATCGCCGCGATGATGGATCGCCAACGTCCCTAACGTGTGCCGACAACCGGACACCGGGGCGGTCCAATTGCTCCGCCGGCCGGCCGGTCGTGACGGTCGTGACGGTCGTCATCAAGTGCGGTTGAGTCGACGCGCCGGGGAAAGCGACGGTGGTCCCTCGGCAACGGAGGGAATGCTCATGGTCGAGTCATTCGTGAACGGCGGCGGCGACGCTACCGCCAAGCTCCAAACCGTCCGCGCATTCACCCGCCGGAGGGCGCTGGGTGCCGGCAGCGCGGGCATCGCCACCGCGCTCGGCGCGGCCGGGCTCGCCCCCCGCGCCGGGGCGCAGGCGGCGACGCCGGTCGCCGCCCAAGCCCAACCCGGGAACCAGGACGGGTTGAGCCAGGAGATCGTCGAGGCGTTCAAGACCCTGCCGGGACAGAAGGGGCTGAAGCTGTGGGCGCCGGCGGACGCCGGACGCCCCGAGTGGTCGGCCGAGATCGAACCGGACGGCCGGCTCTTCATCGCCAGCGTCTTCAAGGGCTTCGTCCTGGCGGAGACCCTCCGCCTGGAAGAGGAATCGCTCGACCCCCGTGGC
>CADCWF010000156.1 GCA_902806345.1 uncultured Thermomicrobiales bacterium | reverse complement strand
GCCCGCCCCACCCCGACCGGACCCCCCCCCCGGTCCGGGCGCTCCGCCCGGATCCCCGCCCATCGTCCCCCCCGATCCCGACCACTACCAACTGCTCGGGGTCTCCTACACCGCCCGCCGGGTCGAGATCACCAGGGCCTACCGTGAGGCAATGAAGGCGATCCATCCCGACCGCCAGCGACCGGAGCGGCGGTCGGCGGCCGAAGAGCAGGCCAAGAAGCTGAACGCCGCCTACGCGGTTCTCGCCAACCCGGTCAAGCGCCAGGCCTACGACCGGACGATCCGGGCCAACCTCGTCCAAGACCAGCTGATGAGCCGCTACGTCGGGGGATTCTACCCGGCGGCCGGCGGTGATGCGGATCCGTTCGGCGCCAACCTGCGGCGAGAGGCGACCGCGGCGGAGCGTCGCGAGCAAGCCGCCGCAGATCGCAGCGCGTTGGTGACGATCGTTGTGGTGTTCGGTGGGATCACCCTGGCGCTGCTGGTCGCGCTGGTGGTCTGGGGCGTCCTCGGCGCGCTCCTCCGCGCCGCGACGTAGCGGGAGCGCGGGCCGAGTCGGCGATGCAGGTTTCTATCCGGCCACCAAGGGTGTGCCGCAATGGGGACAGACGATGTCGTCCTGGCGGATCGACTTGCCGCAGGCCGCGCAGGTCGGCTCCTCGCCGGCCGGTCCCGAGGCCGCCGGATTCGGGGTCCGGCCCCGGTCGTTCGCTTCGGCGTCCCGCTCGGTAGCCGCCGTGTCGCCCCGTTCGCCTCCTACAGGGTAATCGCTCATGCCGTCCTCCTTCGAAGCGGGGAACTCCCCGTTCCCGATCGGCCGCGTTGCATCCCCTATGCCCTCGCTGGCCCTCTGGTCAGGGGGTGACTGGGGACGCGAGCGTGGGGTGCGGATCCGGCGGGCATCGAGCCGAGTATCCGGAACCCGGCAGATCAGTCTGCCTCCCCGGCCATCTCGGCGAATCCAGCCATCCCAACCAACCCCATCATCCTGAGCAAAGCGAAGGATCTCCCGCCGCTGCGGCAGACTCCGTTCGATCACTTACTGCATCGAAAAGTAGTGCTTCACCTACGGGTTCTGATGACGGCGGTTTGCAGAAGTCCTGACCCTGCAACGACACCGCTCCCCCTCTCCTGCCGCAGCGGGAGAGGGGGACGGGGGGTGAGGGCTCGTCATCGGCGTGACCAAATCGTTCTGCAAACCGCTCTAACGGAGGTAAGCGGACGCAACTAGCGCCCCTCGACCCCCATGACTCGGGATCGGTCCGGCCGCCGCCCGCTGCTCCGGACCCTCTGATGTTGGACGCGGCAAGCGGGCGGGTTGGGCCTGAGGGGATTGGTTTGGGGCCAGGCCCGAGGCTCGGATTGGGGGAGCCCATCCGGCTGGGTCAGACGAGATCGAGGGCCGATCCCGCTCGCGTCAGCGCATCGCGCAGCCCGTAGCTCGCGCGGACGATCTCCCCGCGTGCCGATGCGGGCACCGCGCTGTAGGCAGGGAAGACGCCGTTCCCGGTCGGATATGGCTTTAGCGTGGCAATGGCCGAGGCCAACGCATCCCCCACGGCTGAGGCCGTGCTGGCATCCGTTAGTTCAACCGCCGGCGCGAACGGCGCGTACTGACTCTCGATGCCGCGCCAGTTGTGGAAGAAGATGAGCAGGCTCTGGTCCGACCATGTCTCTTCCTCGCTCGAGACCTTCTTCGAGGCGACCTCTTCGGAGAGGGCGAGCATGCCCTCGAAGGTGCGGACCGCGTCGAATCCCTCCCGCCGATCGAGGTCGACGAGCAAGGCATTGGCGCTCCCGATGAGTCCATCCGCGTAGGGGAGGGCCGCCACCAGGTCGCCGTCGCGAAAGAGGAGCGACTCGATCCGGTGGACACTCCGGTAGGCGGGGCTCGATTCGCCGCCGGCGATCGCACAAGGACGGGCATCGATCGCCTCGTCCGTTTCCGGGAAGCTTGCCGCCAGCACCTCGATCTCCTCGTAGGGCGGTCGGGCGGCGACGTATGCGGTCTTCGCCCGCTCCATGTCGCCCTCCGCGATGCCATCGCGGAGGGCCGCGACGAGCGGGACCTGTTCGGCCGCGCGGCGGCGGAAGTAGTCCAGCCCGGCGTCGACCTCGGCCGCGAATCGCTCGCCGCTCCCGGTCGGGGTCGCATCCCGCGCTCGGCCGACGAACGGACTGCTCGGTCGTAGACCGCCAAACCCCGCGCCCCCGAGCGCCAAACCTCGAAGCACCTCTCGTCGCCGCAGTCCCGCCACCTTCTCGCTCCTTCCACCTCGATCTTGCTCGTTCGTGCGCCGGCTTGGCTCCTGCTCACCCCGCGCCCGGATACCGACCGAGCGGACGGCCATCGCGACTCCGGACGGGTAGGGCATCGACCCTCGTCTGGTTGTGATCACCGCCCGGTCTCCGCAACGCCTCCTCCCCCGATCCCGTCGAGGTCGAGCGACTCGATCAGGTCCCGGGATGCCGCTAGGGGCGTCTCGGCGTCGGCGGTACCAGCGATGGGACCGAGCGGTACCCGTGCCAGATCGGGGTCGTCCATCAGGAGGGGGAGTCGCGCCCGGTGGGCCAGGGCGACGCCGTCGGCAAAATGGGTTTGGACCTCGCGCACTCCGGTTGGGCCGTCCAAACGGAGCGACGCGCTCAGCACGGAGTCGTCCCCGACGCGGAGGGAGACGGCGACGGCCCTGGCACCCAGGCAGGTGATCGCCGACTCGACGAGCGCGAGGAGCCGGAGGTTGCCTTGGCCGGTTCCGTGGTTCGGGCGCGGGGTCAAGGCCGTCGCGTCCTCCTCGGACAAGGCCACGACGAAGATGCGCTCGCTGTGCCGGACGCGCAGCGCCAGGACGGGATGCACATGCTGGGCGCACCATTGCAGCGCATGGATGGTCAGTTCTGCCATCGACCCGGATCCTTTCTTCGAGTCCGGGTCGGGGAACCGGGCACACCGGAGCGTGGCGGCGGGCTGTGCAACCGGGTTGCTATACTCGCCGCACGGCGCAGCGGAGCGCCTCCCCGACCAGGGGCGGCTTGGCCGGACGCCCGTTGCCGCGGGTGCCCGGCGACCAAACGACGTTTGCGTCAACCCCAGGGGGACGGGCAGAGCCCGTCCCCCTGCCCCGTTCGGAAACGGAAGCTCCTTTCGCTCAGACCGCGCTCGTTCAATTCCGACAAGTTTAGTCAGAATTGGCCGTAAGCTAGGGACGCGTCGCTAACCTGTCAAGTGACCGCCGCGAAGAATCCGCGATGGAGCGTCCAGTGTTCGCCGCGCCCTCGCCGGCAGCGCGTGCCCGAACCCGGGAGCGTGCGGTCGCCGCGGTGCGTCTATTCCCGGACCCGTGCTCCCCGTCCGTAGACAAAGAGCATCAGCAGGATGATCAACCCGTAGAGGATCTGCTGCCCGGCCGGGCGGACGCCGACGATCTGGAGGACGTTCTGGAGGAGGACGACGATGATCGCGCCGGCGACGGTGCCGCCGTAGCCCCCCGAGCCGCCGAGGATCGACGTGCCGCCGATGACGACCGCGGCGATCGCCTGGAGCACGAACGGGTCGCCCATGCCGAGGTAACTCTGGGCCGAGTAGCCGGTCAAGAGCACCGCGCCGAGCCCGGCGGTCAGGCCGCAGAGCGCGTAGGCTCCGACGAGGACCCGGCGGACCGGGACGCCGGATAGGTACGACGCGGCGGGGTTGTTGCCGACGGCGTAGAGCCGCCGCCCGTAGACGGTGCGGCGCAGCAGGAAGACGAGTCCGGCGCCGAATACCAGCCAGAAGAGGAGCGACCAGGGGACGACCCCCAAGACGCGCCCCACGGCCAGCTCGCGGGCGAACGCGGGCGCGTTCCCCTGGGGAGAGCCGTTGGTGTAGACGAGGGTGAACCCGGCCAGGACGGCGTTCATCCCGAGCGTCATCACCAGCGACGGGATCCGCAGGTAGGCCACCCCGACCCCGTTGACCAGCCCGACGACCGTCGCGCCGGCCAGCGCCACCGCGAGCGACCAACCTCCCAGGCCGCCAGCGCCGAACTGCGTCAGCAGGATCGCGGCGAGGTTGAGGTTCCAGGCGATCGAGAGGTCGATGCCGCCGGTCAGGATCACCACCGTCTGACCGCCCGCGAGGATTGCCAGGTACGAGGCCAGGACCAACTGCTGTCGCAAGCTCTCCGGCGATACGAAGTCGGGAGCCCGCACCGCCGCGGCGACGAGGAGGAGTCCGATCAACCCGTAGGGGATGAGGGAGGCACGCCGGCTGCGGACGGAGGCGAGGAGGCGAGGAGTCGAGGAGTCGGGAAGAGACGAGACGGAGACGCGGGCGACCTCGTCGAGTCGGGCGTCGTCTTCACCCCTCGCCTCCTCGCCTCCTCGCCTCCTCGCCTCGCTCACAGGCGCTCCAGGCGGTTGCGGACGCGGAAGATGCCGAGGGCGCCGAGGGAGACGGCGACGAGCAGGATCGAGCCCTGGAAGAGCTGCTGGTAGAAGGGGCTGACGTCGTAAAAGAACAGGACGCTCGGGATCAGGGCGATGACGTAGGCGCCGGCGACCGTGCCGAGGTAGGAGCCGGCGCCGCCCGCCAGGCTGGCACCGCCGAGGACGACGGCGGCGATCGAGTTGAGCGTGATGGCGTTCCCGGCCAGGGCGTTGCCCGTCGCCGTCTGGGCGCTCTGGAAGAGACCGGCCAGCGCCGCGGCGACGCCGGCGATGGTGTAGGCGAGCAATTTGGCGCGGGCGACGTCGACGCCGGACATGTAGGCGGCCCCCTCGCTGCTGCCGACGGCGAAGATTCGCGTCGCCAACCGGGTCCGCCGGAACACGAGCCAGAAGACCACCAGCCCGGCCAGGAGCACGAACGACTTCGCCACCGGCCGGTCCCAGGTCAGACCCAGCGGGAGGGCGGCCGGTTCCTGGAATGCCGTGCCGGTCAGCGCTTCGGAGAAGCCGGGCGGGATGTAGCCGCCTGGGTCGGGCCGGATGTAGAGCGCGATCCCGGTCCAGACCGAGGCGGTGGCCAGGGTGACGATGATCGGCTGGAGGCGACCGTAGGCAACGAGCGCGCCGTTGATCAGTCCACCGCTGGCGCCGACCAGCACCGCGAGCACGGCCGCCAGCGGCATGTTGCCGCCCGGGGCGTTGGGATCGGTCACCTCCGAGGCGATTGAGTTGGTCAGGCTGACCATCGGCCCGAGCGAGAGGTCGATGCCGCCGGTGAGGACGACGAGCGTTTGGCCGACCCCGGCCATCGCCAGGGTCATCCCCGAGTTGGCGAGTGTGCGCTGCTCCCGCGGCCGAAACTGCGGCGCCTCCCGGACGTAGACGGCGAGCAGCACGGCGAGCAGCCCCCAGACGAGCAGGAGGCGGGCGTTGCGCGCGACGAACGGCCGGCGGCGGACCGTCCTGCTGTGCGCGACCGGCGTCGGGGACGCCATCTGGGACGAGGAGGTCGCCATCCTGGGTCTGCTTCCCTCCGCTGGATCGGGGTCGCCTAGGCGACGGGAACGGTGAGGACTGGATCGGGGACCGAATCGGCGACGCCGACGGCGGCCTGGACGAGATTCGCCTCGGTCAGGCTCGCACCGGTCAGTTCCCGGGCGATCCCACCCTCGTACATGACCAGCGCCCGGTCGCAGAGCCCGACGATCTCGGTCAGATCGGTCGAGAAGAAGAGTACCCCGCAGCCCTGCTCGGCCAGCGACCGCATCAGGGCGTAGATCTCCTGCTTGGCGCCGACGTCGATACCGCGGGTCGGGTCGTACAGCAGGTAGACCTTGGCTCGCGTCAAGAGCCACTTCGCGATGGCCACCTTCTGCTGGTTGCCTCCGCTGAGGAAGCGGACCGGCACCTCCATCCCGGCCGTCCTGATCGCCAGTTGGTCGCGCATAACCCCGGTCGCACGCGCTTCCGCCGCCGACGAGACGATGCCCTGGTGGGACACCTTGTCGAGCGTCGCCAGGGTGATGTTCTCACCGACCGGGAGCGGCAGGATCAAACCCTGGGTCTTGCGGTCCTCCGGCACCAGCGCCAGCCCGGCGGCCATCGCCGCCCGCGGGGAACCGAGGGAAATCCGTTCGCCCCGCAGGCGCACCTGGCCTGCAACGCCGGTGTAAACGCCGAAGAGGGAAAGCAGCAGGTCTCCCTGGCCTTGGCCCTCCAACCCCGAGAGGCCAAGGATCTCGCCGGCGTGGAGCGTCAGCGAGATGCCGCGCAGGCTTCCGCCGAGGGAGAGCTCCCGCACCTCCAGCAGAGGCTCGGGTGGTTGCGGGAGCGGCGGGCGCGGCGGGTAGACTTCCCGCAGCGCCCTGCCGATCATCATCTGGACGATCTCGGCGTTGGAGGCGGCCCGCACCTCGACGGTACCCACATCCGTCCCGTCGCGGAAGACCGTGGCCTTGTCGCAGAGGGCGCGCACCTCCTCCATCCGGTGGGAGATGAAGACGATCGCCACCCCCTCGTCGCGAAGGCGGCGGACGACCGAGAAGACCTGCCCCACCTGCCGCTGGGTCAGCGCCGAGGTCGCTTCGTCCAGGATCAGCACATTCGGCTCTCGCCCGACTGCCTTCGCGATCTCGACAATCTGGCGCTCGGCAAGCGGCAGGTCGCGGACGACGGCGCGAGGGTCGATGCCGCCGAAGCCTAGGTCGGCCAGGAGGGTCTCGGCCTGCCGCACCATCCGCCGACCGTCGACCAGACCCAACCGGGTCCGGGGCTCGACACCGATCAGGAGGTTCTGGGCCACCGAGAGATCGGGGATCAGCGACAGTTCCTGGAAGACAGGGACAATGCCGACGGCGGCCGCCTCCGACGGGTGTCGGAACGCAACCGCCCTGTCCCGCAGTGCCACCACCCCGGCATCCGGCTGGTGGACGCCGCAGAGCACCTTGACCATCGTGCTCTTGCCGGCGCCGTTCTCCCCGAGCAGGGCGTGGATCTCGCCAGCGGCGCAGGCGAAGCCGGCGGCGTGGAGGGCGACCACCCCGCCGAACCGCTTCTCGATCCCGGTCGCTTCCAGCAACGGCATCGTCCGTCCCCGACGCGATCGGGAGTGGCGGTGAAGCCCGCCGCCCCCGACCGCCGTCTCCGCTCGAGGGTCAGACCTCCTGGCGGTCGATCTCCTCGAAGGTGAGGGTGACGCCGCACTCGGGGATTTGGACCGGGGTGAAGAAGTTGTCCGGGGCGTCCGGGAAGACGTTGACCCCCGGCTCCAACTCGTCGGTGGTTGCCATCGGCAGCGGCACCGAGACGGCCCGCGGTACGGGCTCCCCGAGGAGCAGGCTGATCGCGGCCCGGATCGAGACGGCGACGAGCCCCGGCGACTGCCCGATCGAGAGCGCCGGCATCTCCTCGGCGTACTCCAGCATCTGCTTGCGGAAGCCGTTCTCGGCCTCTCCCGCGACCGGCACCAGCGGCTTACCGGCGTCGAGGAAGGCGCGGACGACACCGTCGGTGCCGCCCTGGCACCAGACCCCTGCGATGTCCGGGTTGGCGGCCAGCGCCGAGGCGGCCGCGGTCTGCGCCTGGCCGGGATCCCAGTTGCCGACGACTTCGACGATCTCGAGGCCCGGGTTCTGGCTCCAGACCTCGGCCGCGCCCTGGCGACGCTCGGTGTCGACGCCGGTGCCGGCGACGCCGTTGACCATCAGGATCTTGCCGCTGTCGCCGATTTCGTCGACCAGGAACTGGGCCCAGAGGCGGCCCATCTCGACCTGGTCCTCGTTGACCGTAATGCCAAGGTCGAGCGACGGATCGGGCGGATCTGCCTGGACCACGCTGTCGAACGAGACGACGACGATGCCGTCGGCGCGTGCCTGCTGGACGACCGGGACGAGGGCCGACGGGGTGTTGGCGATGATGACCAGGGCCTGCGCCCCGTTCGAGATCATGTTCTCGATGGCGGCGATCTGCTCGGCGTCGTTGCGGTCGACGGTGCTGACCTGGAACTCCGAGATGTAGGGCTGGTTCTCCGGCAACTCGGCGTAGGCCTGGGCCATCTTGATCATCTGGGTGCGCCAGACGTTGCCGATGTAGGAGTTGGAGAGCCCGATGTTGAACCCGCCGTCGCCGACCGCGTCGTACTGGACCGTCTCGGCGTCGCCGAAGGGTTGGTAGCACGCGGCAGGGTCGAAGGCCGGCGCGGGCGTGGCGTCCTGCGCCCCAGCCACCCCCACCCACCCGAACGCTCCGGCGCCGAGCCCGAGCCCGACTCCCATCGCGCCCGCCCCGAGGGCCGACTGCCGAATCACCCGGCGTCGACCGGCGCGCCGTTCAAGGTACCTGTCCATCGGCTCTCCTCCGTCTGTGCGTCGACGGTTGTCGCCCCCCACTGTCGGGAAGCGCCCACGCGAGACCACCACCCGGCAGGGGCGGTTCGGTTCCCGACGAGGGGGCAGCATCGTAGCAAGCGGCGGGAGGCGCGGCAACGATCCGGGACGAGGAGACGAGGAGTACGGTTTACCCGAGCGTCCGGCGACGTGAGCTTCCCAATATTGTCATCCCGAGCGAAGCAGAGGATCTACAGCTGCTACGTCGTCGTTCGCAAGGCGACTGACCAAGTCGGAGAGAGATCCTTCGCTTCGCTCAGGATGATGGCTCAACCGGGGGCCTCCCCGCATCTCCGACCGCGCCTTCCCGTTCCTTCGTCTCCTCGTCTCCGGTTACCGCGCCGGCCTCACCTCGTAGGCGGCGCCACCGGCAATGGCGATGACCCGGTCGCCGAGGGCGAAGGCGGGGGCCAGCTCGGGCAGCCGGTCGAGCAGCGCGAAATACTCGTCGCTGAGGAAGACGACCCGCTCGGTCTCCATCGCGTCCCCTTCGAACCGGGTGTCGGTCCAGACGCCGTCGCTGAGGAGGAAGGCGTTGCCGCCGGCAAGGCGGAGCCGGTCGTCCGTCTCGACGGAGGAGCCGTCGGCCATCGCGACCGCGGTCGGCATCGGCCCGGACGCGTCCGCGACCGCCATTTTGCCGATGGCCTGCGCCCGCTCGACCGCCACCCCGCCCGACGCCGGCACCGGCACCGCGGCCACCTCGCGCGCTTGTTCGACGGCGCGGTCGCGCCCCTCGCGCGAGAGGATGTCCTCTTCCGTCAGCAGGTAGCTCGTGTAGGGGGTGACGATCCCGTAGCGGACGCTGAGGTCGACGACCGCGTCAACCAGCTCCGGGTTTTCCCCGTGGAGCCGGATCTGGTTCAGTAGGTGGCCGATCCGACGCGTTGCCCAGAGGCGGGGCAGCCAGTCGTTGCCGGGCAGCGCCGAGAGCCGCTGGTCGGGGAAGGTGAAGGTGCGGAGTTCCCCGTTGACCTCGCCGGTGAGCTTGATCGTCGTCTCGCCCGGGTCGTCGTAGCGGCCGAGGGCGACGAGCTGGGCGCCGGCGAAGAGGTCCGGCAGGGGGGCGGGCGAGACGTCCTCGACGGCGACGCCGCCCCAGTCGATCTCGGGATCGGTCAGAACCGGGGCGGAGATGGAGCCGTAGAAGGCCGAGACCGTCTCGTCGAGCGGCTGGCCGGGGCGGACGTAGAAGGAGCGGCCGTGGTGGGCATCGGCCAGGCCATCCAGGAGCAGGGTGTCGACATCGTCGCCGACGCCAAAGGCGAAGAGGCGGACGTTGTCCGGAGTGTTTTCTCCGACGTTCTCCATGATGTCGGGGATGTCGGTCTCGCCCTCGGTCGGCAGGCCGTCGGTTAGGAAGATGAGCATCGTCGGCCGCTCGGGTTCCACGGTGGCGAGCCCTTCCAGGAGCGCCAGGTTGATGTCCGTGCCGCCTACCGCCTCCAGCCGATCGACCCACCTGATCGCCTCGTCGGCTTCGGCAGCGGGGGAGAGCCCGCGGGCGTAGAGACGGGCGCCGGTCGAGAACTCGACCACGGCAAAGCGGTCCTCCGGCGCAAGCTGTTCGAGCACGGAGCGGAGTGCCGTCCTCGCCTGGACGATCTTCTCGCCCTCCATGCTGCCCGAGGTGTCGAGGACGAGAACGACGTCCTTGGCGATCGTCTCTGCTGCCGGGTCGATGCCCGGCGCCGCCAGGAGCATGACGTGCCCCTCGCCGGTGGCGGGGTCGAAGGAGCTGACGAGGTGGGCGCCGAGGGGATCGGGCGAGGCGCTGAAGTAGAGGTCGAAGTCGGCATCGGGACGAACATCCGAGTCTTCCCAACCCACGATGGCGCTCCGCTCGCCGTTCCGCTCGATCGACACGTCGTGGCTGGGAGAGTAGATAGCCCTTATCGGCTGGGCGGACTCGATCTCGACCCTGATGCTGACCGACTCGAGCGGTTGGCTCGAGAATGCATCGCTGTCGAGCCCGTAGCGATAGCGGGAGAGGCCTCCCTCGGTCGACAGCACCTCGCCGTACGCCAGCTCGATCCGCCGCTCGTCTCCTGGCGGGATCGGGAAGACGCTAGCCCGGATCAGATCGCGGTCGACGTACTCGAGGAGCGCCGGGTCGCGCAGCGAGCGGACGATCTCCTCGTAGGTCCGGCGTGCTGCCCCGGCGTCCAGCAGTTCGGCCGCGACCGGTTCACCATCGACCCACATCGTGAACTCGGCAACTGCGGCGCCCTGGGGCACCGGGAAGAGGTAGACGCCTTCAGCAACCCAGTCGTTTGGATTGAAGAAGACTTGCTCGACTCGCGTCTCGGCGACACCGTCGCGGATGGCGACATCGACGCGGTGGGAGCGGATATCGAGTCGATCGCCGAGGAAGACTGGCTCGGCGCAGACGGGATCGCAGGTCGGCGGATCGACGACGATGACCTGGGCGTTCGACGCCAGTGGCGCCGACAAGGGCAGGACGAGCGCGCCCAGAAGCGCAACGAGCAGCAACCGATAGGGTTGAAACCGGGATACCAACGGTTGTCGCATGGCGACCTCCTCGGCGACTCAATCTGGCGGCAACGCTGACGGGCCCGTCGCCTTCAAGAACGCCGGGGCGGGCCGCCGGGTTCCCGGACGCCCCTGTTCCCTTGGTCCTTACATCCCGGCGTCGAGGACTAAGAGCGACCGGCAATAGGGAGCAACCGTCAGTTGCCCGATCGATGGCGAGCCGGCGGATGCGTCCGATTCCCGCTCCGTTTAGCGTCCGCCTACGCCGGTGGACGCCACGGTCAGTTCCCTATTGCCGGACGCTCTGAGGCAGGTCTCCCGAAACGGATTGCCGGAGGTTGAGATTGACCCGGGTTCTATGTGAGATTCGCCCCGCCCGTGACGTCGATCGCGGCACCGGTGACGAACCCGGCGGCCGGCGTGCAGAGCCAGTGGACGACCCGCGCCACGTCCTCCGGGGTCTCCATCCGGCTGAGCGGCGTCAGCCGGATGTATTCAGCGGCGACGGCCTCGGCCGTCATCCCCCGAAGCTCCGCTTCCCAGGCAAGCTCACGCTCCTGCATCGAGGTCCGGACGTAGCCGGGGCAGACGCAGTTGACGCGGATGCCGTGGGGGCCGAACTCGACGGCGGCGCTCTTGGTGAACCCGATGCAGGCCCACTTCGAGGCCGCGTAGTGGGCGAGGAGGGGGACGGCCTTCTTGCCCGCCATCGAGGCGGTGTTGACGATGCACCCCCGCCCGCGGCCGATCATCCCTTTGATCGCGGCCTGCGTCACGAGGAAGACGCCCTTGGCGTTGACGTCGAAGTTGAAGTCCCATTCCCGCTCCGACAGGTCCTCGATCCGGTTCATCGTCGAGACGCCGGCGTTGTTGCAGAGGATGTCGAGCGGGCCGAGGGCGGACTCCGCGGCGGCGACTGCACCGCGCGCGCTTACCGCCGAGGTGACATCGAGTTCGAAGGCGGCACCGCCGGGGAGGGAGGCGGCGACATTCTCGGCCGCGGCAAGGTCGACATCGGTCACGGCGACCGAGGCGCCCGACGCGGCAAGCGCCCGGGCGATCGCCTCGCCGATCCCGCTGCCGGCGCCGGTCACCAGGGCCACCTGTCCTGCCAGCTCGCCCGTCCCTTCCGCCACCTTCAACCTCCCGCATTTGCGTCCGCCGATCAACGAGAGGCGCATCATAGTCGGCGCAACAGTCGGACCCTGGGCCGGGGAATAGAATCGGCGGGTTTGCCTCGCGGCAAAGGTTGGCAGGCGAGAGGGCGGCGTCCGGTGGAGAGACGGAGGCGGGCAACTCGGTGGACGATCCAACCGGCCTGGGCGCCGATCCCCGGCTCGACCGAGGTGCGATGCGCGGCGGGGGCCGGTCCGAGTGGCCGATCGTCGTTGGCGGCAGCTTCCGCTCGAGGATGACGTTGGTGCAGCGGGTCCTGAACGCCCACCCGCGCGTCTTCTACGGGCTGGAGGCGGCGTTCTTCGCGGACTGGTACCACGAGTACGTCGACGGGGACGAGGCCCGCTGAGCGCGATTCATGGAGGCGATCCGGCACCTAGCCCCGGCGGAGGACGGGCTGGAGGTGCTGCTCGGCGTGGTCGCGGAGCTCCAGCGGCGGGCAGCGGTCCGCGCGGCAAGCGACGCTGGGCCAAAAACGATCCCCAGAACGTGCTCCACCTGGACGACAGGGACCGGGTGCTGGGCGCCGAATGGTTGTTCGTCCACGTCGTCCGCAACCCGCTCGATACACTGGCCGCGATCGACGAAGCGGCCCTCCGCGGCAGCGTGCCCATCGAGTGGGACGGCCGGATCGCGCTCCGGCGCCATTACGTCGTGGCCGGGCTGGCCGGCGAGCTGGCGCGACCCGATCGCGCCTTCCGGGTCGTCTACGAGGGGTTGGTGGTGGATCCGGCAGCGACGGTGCCCGACTGATGACCACCATCGGCGAAGCGTTCGACCCGTCCCAACTCCGATACTACCCAGCCGCCAACGGTGCCGGCGTCGAAGACTGGAAGGTCACCTGGACGGATGAGATCCACACCACGAGCGTCGGCCGTTGGCAACGGGATCTGGCACCGGCGGTGGCGGAGCGGGTTTGGGCCGCCTCCGGCGGTCGTTGGCGGGAGATCGACCCGGACTGCCGCAGGCTCGGTGAGCCGCATCCGCCGCCCCCGGCGCCCTCCAACAAACCCTGGCCGACGCTCGATCCCACCCCCTGAGGGCGCGCCCTCCATTGACACGCAGGAATCACCACCCATAGGCTGCCGGAGCGCCGACCGGCGAACGACCACGAAGCGACCACGACGGGTTGGAACGAGGAGCGTCGATGAGCGCGACTTCACCGGTTCCTCCCCCGGCGGTGCAACGCGCGACAAACAGGGGTGATCGCCCGCATCTCGACCTCGGGACGGCGCTGACTCACCTCGTCCTGGTCGCCGCCTGCCTCTCGATCGTGCTGCCGGTGTTGTGGACCGCCCGCACCTCGCTCACCAACCGGAGCCTCGCCTACCAGCCCGGCGTCGTGCTCTTCCGGCCGACCTTAGAGAATTACGCCAAGGTCTTCGTCGACGAGCCGTTCCTGACGTACGCCTGGAACTCGCTCTGGATCGCGACCGCCTCGGCGCTCCTCAGTCTCGTGGTCGGCTCGCTCGCGGCCTACGCCATCGCCCGCTTCCGGACGGGCGGGTCGCCCCTGTCGTTCGCGGTGCTTGCCACCCAGATGCTGCCGCCGGTGACGCTCGTCATCCCGTTCTACCTGCTCGCTCAACGGCTCGGGCTGATCGACGAGGGTTGGGCACTCGCCGTGGTCTACCTGTCGTTCAACCTGCCGTTCGTGGTTTGGATCCTGATCGGTTTCTTCCAGGGCATCCCGCCGGAGCTGGAGGAAGCAGCGCTGGTCGACGGCAGCGGGCGGTGGGGCGCCTTCGTCCGGATCGTGCTGCCGCTGGCCCTGCCCGGGTTGCTCGCCGCTGGCATCTTCGCCTTCGTCCTCGGCTGGAACGAGTTCCTGTTTGCCCTGGTCCTGACCGGGCGCGAGTCGAAGACGCTGCCGGTGGCGCTGGCCGGATTGATGAGCTCTCAGGGCAACCAGATCGGGGCAATCTGCGCGGCGACGGTGGCGATGATGGCACCCATCGTGGCGCTGACCTGGGTGATCCAGCGGAACCTCGTCCGGGGGCTGACCTTCGGCGCGGTCAAGTAGGGCGTGATGGGCGCTTCCACCCCCACGGCTGTGGCGCTCGACCACTTTGTGATCCACGTCAGCGAGTGGGAGCGATCGAACGCCTTCTACCAGGACGTGATCGGTGCCGAGCTCGTGCCGCGCGGCGAAGGGTGGGTCTATCGGGTCGGCGGCATCATGTTCAGTGTCCACGGCCCCGGGGTTGTTGCCGATCCGGTCGCCCGCATCCCGGTTCCGCCCGGTGGCAGCGACCTCTGCTTCGCCTGGCCCGGCCCGATCGAGCAGGCGGCGCGGCATCTTGCGCGGCACGGGATCGTGGTCGAGTCGGGGCCAGTCGCACGGTCCGGCGCCGGCGGCCTCGGTCAGAGTCTTTACTTCCGCGACCCCGACGGCTCGCTCCTCGAGTTCATCTCGTACGCGCCGGTGGGCGCCGGCGCGATCGGTTCGCCTCGGCGGTAGGATTGACGGAGCGGAATCGAGGACGCTCTCGGCGAAAGGGGATGCACCATCATGGGCAATGGCGGTACCGGCGGGCGCGTGGGCGGATCTGGACGGCCCGAGATGAACCGGTTGGCGAGGCGACGCCTGGTGCTCGCCGGCGCCGGGGCAGGGCTCGCGCTCGGACTGGGTCGGAGACCCGGGTCCGCTCAGGAACCGGCGGTCGAGCTCTCCCGCGACTACGACGGGACGACCATCAACCTGCTGATGGAGGACCTCCTCGAGACGACGGTGATTGAGGACCTGCTGCCCGAGTTCACCGAGCAGACCGGGATCACGGTCCAGTTCGAGAAGGTCGCCTACCCGACCATGCGCGAGAAACTGGTGCCTCAGCTCGCGGCCGGCGCCGGTAACGGCTCCTACGACGCGCTCGAAGTCGATTTCTACTGGGTCAACGAGTTCGCCCGTTCCGGCTGGGTCGAGCCACTGGACGAACGGATCGCGGCCTCCGGCGGGGCCGTCGATCTGGCCCGGTACATCCCGGCCATGCTGGACATCGGCTCGCGGGTCGACGACCAGACCTTCTACGTCCCGATGTACCCCTACCCGATGGGGCTTATCTACCGGACCGACCTGCTGGAGGACGCCGACTTCGCGGCGGCCTACGAGGCCGCAACGGGGGAGACACTGGCATTGCCGGACAGCGTTGAAGCGTACGTGGCGATGGCCGCGGCCGTTTCCGCCCTCGACCGCGGCGTGTACGGCGCTGCGATGCAGGCCCAGCAGGTCGACCCGATCGTGATGGAGTTCTGCAACTTCCTTTACGGCCTCGGCGGCGACTTCTACGACGCCGAGCTGACCGAGCCGGCGATCAACGGCGAGGTCGGAGTCCAGGCCGTCACCCTTTACGCCGAGGCGGTCAACAGCGCCGCCCAGCCGGGCGCCGCCGGGGCCGACCTGAACGACACGATGGCGACCTACAGCCAGGGCAAGGCATTCAGCATGATCAGCTACCTCTTCATGCTGAACGTCTTCAACGACGACGAGGCGAGCCAGGTCAAGGGCAAGAACGCCCTGGCGGTGATGCCGGGCGGCCAGGGGCTGACCGGCGCCTGGAGCTGGGGCATCCCCGTCTCGTCGCCCAACCCGGACGCGGCCTGGGAGTTCGTCAAGTGGGTCGAGTCGCCCGAGATCGCGATGCGGCGGGCGTTGGCCGGCGGCGTGCCGGCCCAGGCCGCCCCCTACGAGAACGAGGAGTTCATCGCCGCGTACCCGTGGATGACCCAGGCTCAGGAGATGATCGCCACCGGCAAGGGGTTGCCGGCCGTCACCAAGCAGGCCCAGCTCGTCGAGATCATGGGCCGCCACCTGAGCGACGCCGTCTCCGGCGGCGCTTCGCCGCAGGCAGCGATGGACGCCGCCGCCGAGGAGCTGCGGGACCTGTTGTAGCGGACGGATCCTGGCCGACCCGGCGGCACCACGCACCGGCGGGTCGGCCGTCCGAGCGAGGGCGATCGCGATGGCATCCGAACCGCTGGCCCGGCCTCTCCTCTCCTCGCGTGGGGGTATCCGGCGGCGGGGCTGGCGTCCCACCCGGCGGCACGGAGAGCGCCGCTTCGGCTGGGGGATGGCCGCGCCAACCTTGCTGGCGTTGGCGGCGGTGGTCGGGTTTCCGTTGGTCTTCGCGCTCTGGGTTTCGGTCCACGACTACGACCTGACCGAGGGCGGGATCGGCGCCTTCATCGGCGGTGCCAACTACGCGCGGACGCTGACCGACGACCTCGTCGCGACGGCCGCCGCCAACACGGCGGTCTTCAGCGTCGGCGCCGTCGCGATCGAGCTGCTCCTCGCCCTCGGCTTGTCGCTCCTGTTGAACCAGCCGGGTCTCCGGTTCAAGGGCGCCTACCTGGCAATCCTTCTGATCCCCCTCCTGGTCAGCCCGATCGCCGTCGGACTGATCTGGCGGTTGCTGCTCCACCCGGACCTCGGTGCCGTCAACTGGATTCTCGGCGGCCTTGGCCTGCCGCCGCAGGAGTGGTTGGCCGGGCAGACGACCGCGATGCCGACCGTGATCGGGATCGACGCCTGGCACGAGACGTCCCTGATGATCGTCATCATCCTGGCGGGTCTGACCGCGCTGCCGCGCGACCCGGTCGAGGCCGCGATGGTCGACGGCGCGGACCGCTGGCAGATTCTGCGGACGATCACCCTGCCGCTGCTGGCGCCGGTGCTGCTGGTGGCGATCCTGATCCGGTTGATCGCCTCCATGAAGACCTACGACCTGATCTACATCCTGACTCGTGGCGGTCCCGGCAGCGCGACGGAGACGATCTCGTACTCGATCTGGAAGGCCGCCTTCACCACCCTCGAGATGGGGCGCGCGGCCGCTGCCTCGTTCCTCTTGCTCCTGCTGATCCTGCTGTTGTCGGTGCTCCTCGTCCGGTTTTCCCGCGACGCCGCCTGACCCGGCCGAGGACGGCCGGCCCCGGTGCTACACTCGCCGCCTCGGACGAACTGAAGGCTCGGCGCCCGGTCGAGCGGGACAACGGGGGCACGATGGCGACGCGGAGCGAGACGGGGCTGACCGAGGGCATCGACCCCACCATTGAAGGCGACGATCTCTCCGATACGCGTCTGCCGGAGGCGGTGCTCAAGGCGAGCACAACCAAGTCGCCGATCGCCGCGACCGAGTTGCTCCGGACCGATGCCGGCTCGGTCGAGGCGGAGACCGTCTCGCTCGAGCGCTCCGGCGCTGAGCGGATCGCGGCCGAGCGGGTCATCGTCTCCAACTCCGGCGTCCGCTCGGTCGACGCCCGCTCGGCCCAGTTCGAGCGGTCCGGGGTGCTCGCTCTCCAGGCCGAGAAGGTCGTCCTCCAGGAGAGCTCGGCCGTCTCGGTCGTCGCCGACGAGGTTCGCCTGGTCGGGACGAAGGCGCTCTTCGTCAAAGCTGCGACAGTCTCGGCCGACGACGGATCCCGGGTGCTCGTCGGCGCCGGATCGGATGGCGAAGTACGGCCGCTGGTCAACGGCGCCGGCGCGGCGGCGTTCGGGGCGGCGCTCGGAGTCGTCCTGCTGCTGGTCGGTCGGCTCGTCGGTCGCGGGCGCCGAGCGGGGGACGTGGAATGGGAGCGGTGAAGCGGGTCGCCTCCTTCGGTGCTGGTGGGGTGCTGGGATTCCTGGTCGGGGCGGCGGTCTCGACGCTGACGGCGCCGCAGTCCGGAGGAGAACTCCGATCCCGCCTCCGCGAACGCGCCGGCGAGGTCAAAGCCGCGGGCGACGCGGCCCAGGCGGCGGTCGAGGCCGATTTGATCGGCCGCTTCCGCTCGGATGTTGACGACCCGCAGGCGCTCGCGCCCGAGGCGGAACGGGCCACGCTCCGCCGCTCCCGCGCGCTCTCCGCCCTTGGGCTCGGGCTCGGGGCGCAGGGCGCCTACGCGACGCAGGAGATGCGCGACCGCGCCGGCGACGCCGGGACGGGGCCGCTGGACCTCCAACGGACGCCGTAGACGATACAGGCTGGCTCCGCTGTCTCTCGACGGGGTGAGCAACCCGATCCGGGAAACGTCGCACCGCGCACAGTACGTGGTGCGGTTCCTGGCGAAGGAGCGCGGGAACGCCGCGAGTCTTCCCTTGGAATCCCGGCCGTTGCATCATCGCCCGAGTTCCAATATATTGGAACCGCTCCCCGTAGCCGTAGGGACGGTCGACGGAGTGCTTGCGTGCCGTCGTCCTCGCGGCGACACTGCGGCGCGTTCGACCACACGATCCGGCTGCGTCCGCTCGCGGCGCTCGCCCTACGGAGCGGCGGATCAATCACCGACCGAGAGGGGAACAACCACGTGAGCACGACGATCGAACGGCCAGGGACGACGACGACCGGCGGCGGCTTTGACATGCGCCACAAGAGCCGGGTCATCCTCGATGGCAACGAGCGGGCCGGCGCCCGCGCGATGCTGAAGGGCACGGGCTTCACCGACGACGACCTCAAGCGCCCCATCGTCGGCGTCGCCCACTGCTGGATCGAGACGATGCCGTGCAACATCAACCAGCGCCGCATCGCCAAGTTCGTCAAGGACGGGATCCGGGCTGCCGGCGGCACCCCCCAGGAGCTGAACACGATCTCCATCTCGGACGGCGTGACGATGGGCACCGAGGGGATGAAGTCGTCACTTATCTCGCGGGAGGTGATCGCCGACTCGGTTGAGCTCGTCGCCCGCGGCCACATGTTCGACGCCCTGGTCGGCATCGGTGCCTGCGACAAGACCCTGCCGGGGTTGGCGATCGCCCTGGCCCGGCTCGACATCCCGGGCGTCCTGGTCTACTCCGGCTCGATCCTGCCCGGCGAGTGGAACGGCAACGAGGCGACCATCCGCGCCGTCTACGAGGCGATCGGCGCCAACGCCGCCGGCAAGATGTCGGACGAGGACCTGCGGGCGCTGGAAGACGCCGCCTGCCCCGGAGCCGGCGCCTGTGGCGGCCAGTACACCGCCAACACGATGGCGATGGCGATGGAGTTCATCGGGCTGTCGCCAATGGGTTCGGCCTCGGCGCCCGCGGTCGATCCGCGGAAGGAAGAGGTCGGGGTCCGGGCCGGCGAGCTGATCATGGACGTGCTGCGGCGGGGGCTGCGGCCGAGCGACATCCTGACCCGCGAGGCATTCGAGAACGCGATCGCCGGCGTCGCCACCTCCGGCGGCTCGACCAATGCGGTGCTGCACCTGCTGGCGCTCGCCCGTGAGTCCGGGATTCCCTTGACCATCGACGACTTCGACGAGATCTCGCGGCGGACCCCCCTCTACTGCGACATGATGCCGGGCGGCAAGTACGCCGCAGTCGACCTCGACAAGGCGGGCGGCACGGTGGTCGCCGCGAAGCGGTTGGTCGACGGCGATCTGGTCCACAACGACGCGATGACGGTCACAGGACGAACCTTCGCCGAGGAGGCGGCGGATGCCGTCGAGACGCCCGGTCAGGATGTCGTCCACCAGCTCGGAGATCCGCTCAACGAGCAGGGTGGGCTGGTGATCCTGAAGGGCAACATCGCGCCGGACGGGGCGGTCGTGAAGCTGTTCGGGTACGAGCGGACCCACCACCGCGGTCCCGCCCGCGTCTTCGACTCGGAGCACGCCGCCCACCAGGCGGTCCAGCACCGCCAGATCGTCGACGGCGACGTGGTCGTCATCCGCTACGAAGGTCCGGTCGGTGGTCCGGGGATGCAGGAGATGCTCGGGGTGACCGCCGCCCTGGTCGGGCAGGGATTGGGCGGCACCGTCGCCCTCATCACCGACGGCCGGTTCAGCGGCGCAACCAAGGGTCTGATGGTCGGCCACGTGGCGCCGGAAGCTGGCGTCGGCGGACCGCTGGCGGCGGTCTACGAAGGCGACACGATCGTGATCGACATCGAGAAGCGCCGGCTGGACGTGGATCTGGCACCGGACGAGATCCAGCAGCGCCTCTCGACGTGGCGGCCGCCGACCTCCGTCTACACCCGCGGCGTGCTCGCCAAGTACCGGGCGTTGGTGACCCAGGCGAACGACGGGGCGGTGACGCGGCTGGAGCTGTAGGGACGCAGTCGATCGCCGCCAGATGGCCCAACCGCCACTCAGAGGCTACCCGGCCCCCTCTCCCGCACATCGGGAGAGGGGGCATCTTTTTGCCGGCGGGCAGGCCGGGAGCGGTGGGTATCCGGTACCGCAGTACCCAGAGACGGAACGCCCTGCCGAGGTCCTTGCCGGACGGAAACCAGGCACCCTCCGTCATTCTGAGCCCGTAGGCGAAGAATCCCTCTCCGATTCGGCGATCAGCGGACGAAACGACGCCGCTGCGGCGGGAGATCCTTCGCCTGCGGGCTCAGAATGAAGGGGGGGCTGAAAGGGTCACCAGCTGGTTACCGCATCACACTCCCGCACGTTCGTCGTTCGGCACCGGCCCGATCATGATGTCGGCAAGAGCGCCGAGGTCCGGGACGACGAGGACCGGGGCAGGCGCGAGCGGTTCGAGGGCCTGGCCCGGGCGGGCGACGAAGGCCGTTCGGAAACCAGCGTTGGCGGCACCGGCGACGTCCCAGCCGTGGGCGGCGACGAAGAGGATCTCGGCGAGAGGGACGGCGAGGCCTTCGGCCGCCATAGCGTAGGCAGAAGGGTGCGGCTTCAAGCGGCCGCTCCAACTCGCCGCGAACACCTGGGCGAAGAGGGGCCGCAAAGCCGCCGCCTCGAACTGGGCCGTCAGCGTCTCGATCGGGTTGTTCGAGAGGGCGGCGAGAACGAATCCGGCCGCGCGCAGCCGCTCCAGGGCGGGCACCACGTCGAGGTGTGGCGGGAGCGACTTCATGCCGTCGCGCACCGCTCGCCGCGTCAGGTCCGTGAGGGGCACCCCGCGGCTCGCGGCGACTGTCGCCAAGGCGGCCTGACCGATCTCGGCGAAGCCGTGAGAGCGGCCGAGCGCCAGGTCGAGCAGGACCGTTCGGATCGATGCGTCGAACCAGTCCTGGCGGGAATAGGGATCGCCGAACGCCTTGATGAACACGGGATTGAGCGCCGCGAGGTCGAGCAACGTCTCATTGACGTCGAACAGCAGGACGCGGGGCGACGGGTTGGGTTGATTCATGTCGGGAAGTCGCGGTTGGCGAAGACGGCGAGGCCGGCAGCCCAGCCGGCGAGCCCGACGAGACCGAGCACGAGCAGGTTCTGGGAGTCGACGCTGCCGACGACGAGGGACGTCGTCGGGTCGTAGTAGTCGAACAGGCTGAGGAACTCGACCGGTTTGAGGAAGCTCCAGATCCCGGCGAAGTAGTCCACGAAGTACATCAGGACGAAGACCGCCAGTCCCCAGCCGAGCACCCGGCCGGCGCTGCTGGCGGCGGCCGATCCGAGGAGGGCGAGCCCGCCGATGGCGAGGAAGAGGGCGAGGCTTCCGAACGCCATCGGCACAAGGTGGCTGATGGAGAACTCGCCGACTGGCTGAGCCCAGCGGTAGCCGGCGATGAGCCCGAGCGGCCCTACGGCCGCCAGGACGACCGAGATGACGAGGACGCCGAACGTCCGCGATAGGTAGAGCTGGGTCCGCGAGACGGGACGGGCGAGGGCAAGCTGGACCGTACCGCGCTCCATCTCGCCCGCCAGCGAGCGGGCCGCGAAGCCGACGATGGCCGAGGCGCATAGGGTCAGGTAGAGCGGGTGGGTGAAGCCGAGCGAGAGGTAGCCGGCCAGACCGGAGATGGCCATGAACTCGGGCCGGGTCCGGGTGAACGCCTGCAGCGCCGGCGGAATACGGTCGAGGATGGCGTCGAGACCACGCGGCCCGCCGATGGCGTCGACCACCGGGGCCTGGACGATCTCGAAGAGCGCGACTCCGATCAGGAGCGCAACGATCCCCGCCAGCCCGCGAGCGAGGGAGCGGCCGGTCATCCGCCAGACGGCACTCAACGGATCGCCCCAGCCAGGTCCGGCGGCACCGGAGCACCCAGCGGAGACTGGCCGTCCAGAACGCCCAGCTCCTCCGGACCGTAGAACCCGAGAAAGATGTCCTCCAGGCGGGGCGGCGGCAGGAGCAGATCGACGATGTCGAATGACGCCAGCGCGCGCAGCAGGGGGACAATTTCTCCCTCGATAGCCAGCACGGCTCGGCGGCCATCCACCCGCGAGGTGGCGACGCCGGCGATCGTGCTGAGGTCGACCGTGGGCATCTCGCGGAAGACGACGACTGCCTCGCGGCGGTGCCGCCGCTGGAGGTCGGATATTGATTCCTCCGTCAGGAGCCGGCCATCGCGAACGATGGCGACGGTCTCGCAGAGGCGCTCCACCTCGGGCAGGTCGTGGGAGGACATGAAGACCGTGCGGCCGCGGTCCCGCAGGGCACGGACGACCTCCTCGAACGTGCGCTGGATCAGCGGGTCGAGCCCGTCCGTCGGTTCATCGAGGATGAGGATCTCCGGGTCGTGCTGCATCGCGGCGACAAGCGCGAGCTTCTGCCGCATCCCCTTCGAGTAGGTGCCGAGCCGGCGATCGAGCGCGTTGCCGCCGAGTTCGAGCGCGTTGAGCAGGTGGAGTTGCGCCGTCGGGGGTTGGCCGGAGAGAGCCGCCGCGAAATCGAGCAGCGCGGCGCCGGTCATGTCGGGGTAGAGAGCGTCGCCGGCCACGAGGTACCCGAGGCGGGAGCGGGCGGCGACGCCGTCCCGCCAGCAGTCGTGGCCGAGGACGCGAGCGGTACCGGAGCTGGGCCGGACGAAGCCGAGCAGCATCCGGATGGTGGTCGTCTTGCCCGCGCCGTTCGGGCCGAGGAACCCGTAGATGGTGCCGGAGGGGACGCCGAGCGAGAGGTCGGACAGCGCGTCCACCCGGCCGTAGCGCTTCGAGAGACCGTGGGTCTGGATCGCGAACTCGGGATCGGCCGTCATGTTTGGCAGCGTAGCACCCGAGATCGGGCGGTAGCCAGCACGGCGCGACGCCCCTTCTGGCAGAATCGCCGCGCATTGGCCAGACGGTCGGAAACGAGGCGGGGGATGGCGAGTGAGGACGAGGCAACGGCGCGGCCGATCGTGTCGGTCGCGGTCGTCGGTGCCGGCACCATGGGCCGCCAGATCGCGGCGCTAATCGCCGCCAGCGGCCGTCAGGTTCGGCTGACCGATGCGGTCCGTGCGGTGCTGGAGACGGCTCCGGAGCGGATCCGGGAGGAGCTGCGGACCTTGCCGCAGCTGCCGCGGTATGCCCACCACGCCTTCCGACTCGAACCGCCGGCCGACCACGAGGGGCTCCTCGCCCGGATCGGCGTTGCCGCCTCGGCCGCGGAGGCGGTCGCCGGGGCGGACCTCGTGATCGAGGCCGTGCGCGAGGACCTGGAGACGAAGCGGACGCTCTTCGCCGAACTGGACCGGCTGGCGCCGGCGGCGATCCTGGCGACGAACAGCTCCTCGATCCCGTCGAGCCTGCTCGCCTCGGCCGTTGCCGATCCCGGGCGCCTCCTAAACACCCACTTCTTCGCGCCCGTCTGGAGCCGACCGATGGTCGAGCTGATGGGCAGCGGCGAGACGACCTCGGTGACGATGGACCGGGTCGAGGCGTTCGCCCGCTCCCTCGGGATCGTCGTCGCCAAGGTGCGCGGTGACAGCAAGGGGTTCATCATCAACCGCGTTTGGCGGGCGGTGAAGCGGGAAGCGCTGCGGGTCGTCGACGAGGGACATGCCGACCCGGAGGACGTCGACCGCCTCTGGATGATCTTCTTCGGCACCCCCAGTGGGCCGTTCGGGATCATGGACATGGTCGGCCTGGACGTGGTGGCCGACATCGAGACGTCGTACCAACGGGTCGCCACCGACCCCGCCGACCGGCCCTCCGCGGCGCTCCACGCGAAGCTCGCCGAGGGAGCCCTCGGTGAAAAGACTGGACGCGGTTTCTACAGCCACCCGGAACCAGAGTACCTGCAACCGGGTTGGCTGGGCGGTGGAGTCGAGGTGGAGTGAACCCCGGTTACCGGACCACCGGCTAAGTCAACTCGCCCCTCCTCCTGTTTTGCCCCACTGGCCGAGCTAGCCAGACGACGCGGCCAGCGACCGGAACCGGCCGGCCGGCTCGGCCCCCACACCTCGAGCGGTGGCGCCGGCGGAGCGAAGTCGACCACGGTCCTGCTGGGCGTGCACCCACTAGCCGACGAACTCGATGCCGTACCGACGGGCGAGCGCGGCCAACTGCTCCATGTCGGGCCGGCCGGTCAGTGAGGCGTTGGTCAGCGCCGCGGCCTCCTCGAAGTAGCCGATCACGGCGCCCGGTGAGCTGATGACCACCACCTTCGCCGGGACCGCCCCCGGGTTGGAGAATGTGTGCACGACGTCCCGCGGCATGAAGACGTACGTCCCCGGTCTCACCATGTGTGTCTCGCCGCCGACCCGTACCGCTACCTCCCCCTCCAGCCCGTATAGCGCCTCGTCCTCGTTGCGGTGGATGTGCGGGGGGATCCAGGGGAAGCCCGGCGCCACCGTCATCTCCTGGAAGGCATAGGCGCCGCAGGTGTGGTCGTCGGTCGCCTTCGTCTCCAGGACGTAGCCGCCGACGCGCCCCGAGACGCGCTTCCCCTCGCCCGGGCCGACCACGTGCGCACCCGCCTGGACTGCCATCTGCGCTTCCTCCCGCGCGTCGGTGGCACGTCGCCCGCTCCTCCGACACGCACGACTCCCGTCTCGGCTCCCGGATCGTCCCAACACCCGGCGGCCGCGTCAATCCTTCCCGGCCAGGAGGTGCGGCTCCTCGAACTCGGCGGGCGGCAGGTAGCCGAGGCTGGAGTGCAAGCGCTTGGCGTTGTAGACGTCCTCGATGAACCGGCCGAGGCTGGCCGCGGCATCGTCGAACGTCCGGTACTGCTGCAGGTTGACCTCCTCGCACTTCGGCGTCTTGAAAAAGCTCTCGGCCTTGGCGTTGTCGTACCGGTTGCCGACGGCCGCCTTGCTGATCCACGCCCCGACCTCCTCCAGCAGCGCCACGTAGTCGGTGCTCCCCTACTGCACGCCCCGGTCCGAGTGGTGGATCAGGCCCCGAGCCGGGCGCCGCGCCGCTAAAGCGCGATCAAGGGCCGCGAGGGCCATCCGCGTGTCCATGACGTGGGACAGGTGCCAGACGAGAGGAGTTGACTTAGGTGATGGTCCGGTCTTTGGGGTGCAGGCCAAGGAGTAGCTAGAACGCACTCCATCCGATGGGATGCTGGCGCGACACCACTCCTGCCCGCTTGTTCGCGTTCCTCGACTCCTCGCCGACGGAGCATTTCGCCGCCGACCCGAGCGTTTCCCCGAACCTCCAGGTCACCGAGCCCACAACCCCGTTCCATTGGGAGAAAAACCGAAAAGATTGGGCCCACAAGACGCCGCCACAGCCCCCGTCACGCTTCTCAACATCCTCGGCCTGCTTGTCCTCAGATCCCAACCCTTCTCGCCGATCGATTGGATGGCGATGTGCGGGTGTTCCAGCCGTTGGTTCGGGACCCGGATCAGGGTGGCGGTGGATTCGCTGATGACCACGTTCTGTTCGCTGCCCTCACCCCTCGTGATCGGCGGGTGGTCGAAGGGCAGCCCGACTGCTTCCGGTGGCCGGAGGCACGATGTCGGACGAAAGGGGCGTCGTAATCGCCCTCGTGGGGGACGGGCGCCGCCACAACGCCCTCCGCTACAGGACGGCCGCGACCGAACGGCAGGCGGCCCGCAGCGCCTCGAACACGCCCTCGCCCGTCGTCGCGACCGACGACACGAGCGGGACCTCGGCGGCGTCGAGGGCCACCTGAAGTTCGGCGAGCGGCACGGAATCCGGGAGATCGCGTTTGTTGGCCTGCAGGACGACCGGGAACCGGGCCGTGTCTTGACCCGCCGCGGCGAGGTTCCGCCTGAGTTCCGTGAAGCTCTCGGCGTTCGCCTCCTGGCGAGCGGGGGCCGAGTCGGCGACGAAGACGACGCCGTCGGCACCTTGGAGGACGGCGATCCGGGTCCGCTCGAACCGTGCCTGCCCCGGCACCGACGAGAGGTGGACGCGAACCCGCCAGCCGCCGACATCGCCGAGATCCAGCGGCAGGTCGTCCAGGAACAAGGTGCGGTCGTCGTCGCCCTCGAGCGACGACAGATTGCCCCGCGCATCCGACGGAACGCGGGCCGCGATCTGTCGAAGGTTGGTCGTCTTGCCGCCGAACGCGGGGCCGTAGTAGACGATCCGCGCCCGTACCGTCCGTGCCGGGAGATCGATCAGCGCCACCCGGTCCTCCGCGATCGCCGTGGTGTGCGGACCGGGCCCTCGTCAGGCCGCGGTGCCGGTCGCCGGGGCGGCATCACCCGCCGTCGACGTGACGACCTGGGGCCGGTCCGGCGAGCGCAGCGCGACGAACGGGGCGTAGCGGCCGAGGTCGGCCGCCGGGATGTGCCCCTCGGCGATGACGCCGTCCTCGGTGTAGCGGACATCATCGACCCGTCCGGTGCGGTGGAAGCGGTCGACGAGGTCGCTCCGGTCGAAGGGCACCGAGAGGACGACCGGGATGTAGGCGGCCTCCGACTCCAGCACCCGCTCGACCGCGGCCAGCATGGTGTCGAGACCCCAGCCGCGGCCGCCCGAGATGGCAACGGGGTTGGCCGCGAGCGGGGCGGCGTCGCCGAGACCGGCCAGCAGATCGCCGATCGCGACACTGCCCATCGCCTCCCGCCCCGACCCTTCAGGAAGGAGCCGATCGACCTTGTTCAGCGCCGTCACGACCGGCTTGTCGTCTGCGCCGAGCTCCTCGAGCACGTTCTTGACGGTCAGCATCTGCTCGCTCGCGTTCGGGTGGGTGACGTCGACGACGTGGAGGAGAACGGTCGCCTCGTTGATCTCCTCGAGCGTCGCCCGGAACGCTGCAATCAGCAGGGTCGGCAGGTTGTTGATGAAACCGACCGTGTCGGTCACGAGCACCTCGCGGCCACCCGGCAGCTCGGTGCGGCGGGTGGTGGGGTCGAGGGTCGCGAAGAGCTTGTCTTCGGCCATCACGCCGGCCCCGGTCAGCGTGTTGAGCAGCGTCGACTTGCCGGCGTTGGTGTAGCCGACGAGGGCGACGACAGGCACCGGCTCGCCCTTGCGCCGCTCCCGGTAGAGCTGGCGGTGGCGGTGGACCTCGCCCAGTTCCCGTTTGATCTGGACGATCCGCTTGCCCAACTCGCGGCGGTCGCTCTCCAATTGGGTCTCGCCTGGGCCACGGAGACCGACACCGCCGACGCCCTGCCGGGACAGGTGGGTCCAGAGGCCGGTCAGGCGCGGCAGGCGGTACTCGAGCTGTGCCAGTTCGACCTGGAGGCGCCCCTCGTGGGTGGCGGCGCGGCGGGCAAAGACATCGAGGATCAGTGCCGTGCGGTCGATGATCTTGACGTCGAGCGCCTTCTCCAGGTTGCGCTGCTGGGCGGGCGTGAGGTCGCCGTCGACCATGACGACATCGTACTCAAGGTCGTCGCGGCGCTCCTTGATCTCTTCGAGCTTGCCCTTGCCGAGGTAGGTGGCGGCGACGGGGTGGGACAGTTTCTGGGTGACGGACCCCGCTACCTCAACATCGACCGTCTCAACGAGGCGTGCCAATTCTTCGAGCGAGTCCTGAGCGGCCCACTCTTGGCGCGGCTGTTCAACGGCAATCAAGAGGGCGTGCTCGACCGGTTTGTTGGTGGATTGAGGTTCGCGTGAGATAGGACACCTCGCCTGCGGAAGTCGCGGATCGGATGCGTCTAGAAGCAACAATTATACCGCTATGCCATGACCGGAGGGTCCCGGTCGCCGATGAGTCTGCGTCAAGGCTGGGGCCACCTACCAACGAGCGACTCGACGACCCGGGCGAACGGCCGAGATCGGTGTTGGAAACGACGACGGAGCTGGAGCCGGGTTCCTGGCGGCGCTGGGGCAGCGAGTTGGTGATTGCCGATGACCGGCCGAGCGAGATCTCCGGCATGTCCAGTACCAACGCTTGCGGCACCGCACCGAGATGAGATGAAGCGGCGACATCCGCGGGAGTTCGGGGATGGCCGACGCTGGCCCCTCCGCAATGGGCCCGAGTTTGGGCCAGGTTCGGCGGATTGCCAAACTCTCTCGCACCCGCTGGATCGTCTGGGCAACCCCAGCCGACGACCGTCCGGCCGGGTCGGTCGTGATCGTCCAGGTTCGGACCCGGCTCGCCGTGGCGCTCACGGGGTCGGCCTCTCCACCGACGAGCGCGAGCGTCTTTCGGACGCCCCCTCTGAAGAGACGCGACACCCCGGGGTTGCCCATCCAGGCTTGGAAAGGCGCGGCCCGCGGAGCGGCGGCGGTTAGGGCCGTCGGCCGACGTTGGTGCCGTCGTCGAGGGTACGACTTGGGGC
>CADCWF010000155.1 GCA_902806345.1 uncultured Thermomicrobiales bacterium | reverse complement strand
CCCGAGCAGCGCTCCGCTCGCCTCACCCAACCGCATCCCGAGGTCGAGCAGCGGTTCCTTCCCCAGCCATTCGAGCACGAGGCGGTGGCCGGGCTCCGGCGAGCGGTGGGAGGCGATCAGGTAGGGGACCACGGCGGGATCGAGCGCGGCGGCGACCAGCGCCGCGGCGCCAGTCGGGAAGCCATCGAGCAGAACCGGCACGCGGGCGGCCGCGGCGCTGAGCATCGCGCCCGCCAACGCGGCGAGCTCCAGCCCGCCGACGGCGGCCAGGACGGCGATGGGGCCGGTCGGGTCGGGACGGTGACGTTGGAGCGCCGCGGCGACCACGCGCCGCTTGCGTGCCAGGGCGACGGCGTCGATCCCGGTCCCTGGGCCGACGGTTGCACCGGCAGTGACACCCAGCAGCGCCGCGGTAAGCGCCGCGGCCGCCGTCGTGTTGCCGATGCCCATCTCGCCGAGGGCGAGGAGGTCGATGCCGCCGTCCAGCCGCGCTTCGACGACGGCCGCACCGGCCGCGACCGCCGCCTCCGCTTCGCCACGCGCCATCGCCGAGCCGTCGAGCAAGGATGCTGTGCCCGACCTGATCCGGCGGTCGAGCACTCCGAGCGGCGCCGACGTCTCGCTCGCCGTGCCGACGTCGACCACCAGCAGGTCGGCGCCGCTGGCCCGAGCGAGCGCGTTGACCGCCGCCTCGCCGAGCGCGAACCACCTCAGCATTTGGGCCGTGACGTCGCTCGGATAGGCGCTGACGCCCACCCGCGCCACGCCGTGGTCGGCCGCGAAGACGACCGCCAGCTTGCGCTCCCGCGGCGGAATCGGGACGGCCCGGAGGCCGGCGATGAGGATCGCGAGATCCTCGAGGCGACCGAGCGATCCCGGCGGCTTGAGCAACGCCGCTTGGCGCCGCCTAGCTGCCGCTTCGGCCTCGCGGCTAGGGGGTGGGATGGGAGGCAGGCCGAGCCCGGCGACCGGCGGGCTCAAAACTCGATCCCCTTTTCCGCCTTGATGCCGAGCTTGAACGGGTGCTTCATCTCCCGCACCTCCGAGACGAGGTCGGCGAAGTCGATCAGTTCGGCTGGGGCGTCGCGGCCGGTGACGATGACGTGCTGCCCGGCGGGGCGGTTCCGCAGCGTGTCCAGCACCTCCTCCAGGTCGAGCCAGCCGAAGTGGAAGCAGTAGGTCAGTTCGTCGAGAACGACCAGGTCGTATTCGCCGCCGAGGATGGCCGCCTTGCAGCGATCCCACCCGTCGCGGGCGAGTGCCTTGTCCTTCTCCAGGTCCTTGCTGGTCCAGGTGAAGCCGGCGCCGAGCGGGATGACTTCGATGCCCATCCTGCGGGCGGCCCGCACCTCGCCCCAGTTGCCGCTTTTCGCCTTGACGAACTGGAGCACGATCGGGCGGAAGCCCTGGCCCCATGCCCGCATCGTGACGCCGAGCGCGGCCGTGGTCTTGCCCTTGCCGTGGCCGGTGTTGACGATCACCAGGCCCCGGCGGCCGGAACCGGTCGGGCGAGCGGGAGTTGGGGCCGCCTCCTGGACCACCTGCTCCCCGTTCGAACCTTCGGAACCCGTGTCCCCGGCCGCGGACGATGGTTCCGTCGCTTCCGCCGGGACGGCGGCCGCCTCTGGTGTCGATTGGGCATCTGGGCCACGATCGGCTTCCCCTACGGCCACACGGTCCTCCTCCCGAAGACCGTCTGTAGCGGTCGTCGGCCGTCCGTTTCGCGAGCGCACCAGCACCATCGGGCGGCCGCTGGCGGGGTGGGGGACGACCGGGAGGTCGACGCCGTAGACCGACCGCAGCAGTCCCGCCCGGAGCACCTCGGCCGGCGTGCCTGCCGCCACAACCCGCCCGTCGGCCAGGACCACCAGTTCATCGCAGAACTCGCTCGCGAGGTTGAGGTCGTGGAGCACGGCGAGGACGGCCAGCCCGTCATCGTGGGCTAGCCGGGCGGCGGTGTCGAGGGCTGCCAGGGCGTGCCCGAGGTCCAGGTGGGCGGCAGGTTCGTCCAGCAACAGCGCCTGCGGCTGTTGCGCCAGCGCACGCGCCAACAAGAGCCGGCGGCGCTCGCCGCCGGAGAGCGATTCGATCGGGCGATCCGCGATCGCCGCCGCGGCGGCGAGGTCGAGCGCACGCTGCTCCGCCGCGCGGTCGACCGCCTTCGGGCCGGCGAACAAGCCGAGGTGGGGGGTTCGGCCCATGGCCACGGTCTCGCGCCCGGTGAACCCGGCCGGCAGCGCCGCCTCTTGGGGCACCAGGGCTATCGCCCGCGCAATTTCCCGACGCGGCACCGTCTGCAGATCACGGTCGTCAAACCGGACCGCGCCGCTTCGCGGGCGCACCAACCCGGACGCCAGTCGGAGCGCTGTCGACTTGCCGGCGCCGTTCGGCCCGACAAGGCCGACGACCCGTCCGGCGTCGACGCCGAACGACACGCCGGTCAGGATCGGCCAATCGCCGTAGCCGAAGCAGACGTGTTCCAGCATCAGGACGGACGTGCCGCTCATCCCGCAGTCCCCCGTTTCTGACGGCGCAGGAGCAGCAGAAAGAAGGGCGCCCCGACCGCGGCGGTCACAACGCCGACGGGAACCTCGGACGGACCGGGCAGCGAGCGGGCCAGGGCGTCCGCGGCCACCAGGAACGCGGCACCGAGGAGCCCCGACAGCGGTACGAGGCGGCGGTGACCGGGCCCGGCGACGATCCTGACCGCGTGCGGCACGATCAGCCCGACAAAGGCGATCGGCCCGGCCGCGGAGACGGCGGCGGCGGTCGCCAACGTCGCCGCGATCATCAGCCCGAGCTTGACCCGTTCGACATCCAGCCCGAGCATCGCCGCTTCCTCTTCCCCCAGCTGAAGCAGGTCGAGGGGGCGCACGGCGAGGAGCAGGGCGACCCCGGCCAGCGCCACGAGCGGTGCGACAAGACGGACCTGGTTCCAGGACGCGACGTTGAAGCCACCGAGGAGCCAGCCGTAGATCGCCAGCAACTGGTCCCCGTGGAGGTACATCAACACGGTGGTGACCGCGGACGCCAGGGTCGAGACGGCCACGCCGGCGAGCAGCAAGCTGGTGACGGGCGTCACCGCGCCGACCCGGGCAAGGGGCCAGACGACGGCCGCCGCCGCCAGGCCACCACCGAACGCCATGAGCTGCACCAACCCGACGCCGAGCCACGATGCCGGCAACGGCAGGACGAACGCGAGCACCGCGCCGAGCGCCGCCCCCGCCGCCGGACCGACGAGGGTCGGCTCGGCGAGTGGATTGCGGAACACCCCCTGGAACGCCGCCCCCGCGACCGCCAGCGCCCCGCCGACCACGCCCGCCAGGACGATCCGCGGCAGGCGGATGTCGAGCAGGATCGCTTCGTAGGCGCGCGGCGACGTCCCCGTCTCGAGCAAGCCGAGCCGGGCGCCGACGATCCGGACCGCGTCGAGCGGGGCGATCGCCGTCTCGCCGATCGCTGTCGCCCCGAGCAGGACCGAGACAAGGACGAGCAAGGCGGCGACCTCGATCGATCTCGAACGCCAGATCGATCGAGGTCCCGGGATCGCTGTCAGACGGGCAGTTCGCGACCCCTCCGGAACGGCTTCGGGCCGAACGGACGGGCCTCCCCAGCGGTCCGGAACGACTGCCGGACGGCGGGCCGGGGCGCTGCTAGGCATCGGGGAAGCGGTCCGGGTGGAGCGCCCGCGCGATCTCCTCCAAGCCATCGACCACCCGCGGCCCCGGCCGCAGCGCCAGGTCGGGTTCGATCTCGACGACACGGCCCGCCTCGACGGCCGCGAGCAACGACCACCCCGGCCGCGCCGCGACCGCGGCCGCGTCGACCCCTGCTTCGTGGTCGGCCAGGATGATCACCTCGGGGTCGGCCGCGACCACCGCCTCGGCCGACAGCTGCGGCCACGGCTGGTCAGCGTCCGCGGCGACGTTGGCGCCGCCCGCGCGGGCGATCAGGTCGTCGACGAACGAGTCAGGGCCGGCGGTGTAGAGGTCCGGGGAGAGCTCGAAGAAGACGCGGGGCTCCGGAGCGCCGGCGACGGCGGCCTCGACCACAGCGACCCGCTCCCGCAGCCGGCAGGCCACCCCGACCGCGCCGGGCGTCCCGGTCATCCGCCCCACCCGCTCGATCGAGGCGAGCGTAGCCTCCAGGTTCGGGGGGTCGATCACGGCGACCGTCAGGTCGAGCGCTTCGAGGGCGGGCACCACCGTCTCGGCGTGCAGGCCGGACGCCAGGACGAGGTCCGGCTCGACGGCGACGACGCGCTCAGGATCGGGCGCAACGTAGTCGCCGACGTCCGGTTTCTCGGCCACCTCGGGTGGGAAGTCGGAGGCGGCGTCGACGCCGACGACCCGGTCGGCGGCGCCAAGGGCGAAGAGGATTTCGGTGTTGCTCGGGGCCAGGGAGACGATCCGCTCCGGTCGAGCGGCGAGGGCGACGGCGCGGCCGAGATCGTCCGTCTCGGTGAGGGGGAAGGACGACGGCGCCGGAGGCGTGGCCGTCGAGCAGGGCGCATCCAGGGAGCTGGTTGCAAGCGGCGTACCTGGCTCGGCGACGGCCGGCGACCACCCCAAGCGCAGTCCGAAGAGCAGGACCAGGACGACGGAAAGCGATCGGAGTCGCGGCATGGAATGCCTCCTCGGGCGATCGACGCGAAGCCGACGACCCGAGAGAGGGTGGGGCAGGAAATGGCGGGGAACCCCGTTCGCGGCGGAGCCGGCCCGACAATTCCGTCGCCTCCCGTCACGCGCGGGCTGCCAGCGACAGAGCGGAGGCGGGCATTCTGGCTCCCGAGCCCGGTCGGCTCGGCTACAGCTGCGGGACAGCGCCGGCGTCGAACCGGACTTCCCCCGTTTCAGCCCCGGCCCTTCAGCCGGAGCCCTCCGCGTTATTCGACTGGGGAGACGCTACCACGGCGTCACGGACCGTGCCAGCGGTGTGCCGAACTTCAATCTCGGCCGCCGCCGGCTTGGCACGGAGCGAAGGACTTCGGCGGCCCAACCTTGACTCGGATGGGCCGCGGCCCCTGTGCCAGGCATCGGGACGCGTCACGAGCCCTGCCGCTCGATCTCGTCCTCGACCGCCGCCGGGGTCGGACCGGGGTGGGCAACGCCGCCGGTGTGGGCGGCCGGAGCCGGGTAGATACCGGGAGCGCCGCCCGCATTCTCGTCGCGCACCAGGGTCTCATCGCCGAAGATGCCGGTACCCGGCACCTCCACGAGCGATGGATCCATCAGCCCTTCGGTGGTCGGGTGCTGGTGGTCGACCGACTCGTGGCGCGGCGGCGCCTCCTCACGTGTTGGCTGGTGGTCCACCGGGTGCCCTCCTTGACTCTGGCAGCGTCGCGTTTATGCCCTGCCTGGCGACGCCTCCGTCGATCCTACCCGACCGGACCTGGCGCGTGCGGGGGGCGATCGGCGGTTCGGTTCGGATCCGTGACTCCTGCAAGCCTGATCAGCCCCCGCCGAGAAGAGGGAGTGTAGGAGGCCTAGTTCTCGACCGGCGACTTTGACTGCTGGCGATGAATGGACAGCGGTCGTGCCGCCGGCGAACCGTTCCGCCTTGAGCAGGATAGCGGCCGGTAACAGTGCCGAGGCGAGCAAGGAGAGGGTTTGGGCGAGTTGGTCGCCGGGGCCCCGCACGAGTCCACGGTGGATCAGGTGGTGGGCCAGGTGCGGCACCGTGGTCACACGCCCCGCCGACCCGAGTCTCCGTGCCGGCAGCGGGATCGGCCGGGCAGTGCGGCGAGAGCGACGACGGCGAGTGCTAGGTTGACGCCGCCGACATCACGCGGCAGGTGCTCGTTGT
>CADCWF010000154.1 GCA_902806345.1 uncultured Thermomicrobiales bacterium | reverse complement strand
CTGGGGGCAGCCATCAACGATCCGGACGACGTTGGCCGCGGCGCCGACCGACTCGGCGGGAACCCCGGTGCCGCCTTGGGCGACGTAGAGGGTGCCGTCCGGGGCCCAGGCCATGCCGCGCGGGTTGGAGAGGCCGCTGGCGACGAGGGTGAAGGGGTCGGCCGGCTCCTGGCCGAGCGCCTTGGGCAGGGGCAGGGGCAGGGGCCAGCCGGCGGTGGCGACGGCGAAGGGGGCGGCCAGCACCCCCCGCAGGACGACGCGACGGCGCATATCGGGGTCCTCCTTGCGTGCGGCTCGTGGCGCTCGGATCGCAGGTCGTGAGTCGTGGAGTGGACGGCCGAACCGAACCGGACCGAATCGCGGCCGACGCCGGCCGTCGGCCACCCCCGTGTGCCCCGCTGCCGCTGTGGCCGGCAGCGGCGGGCGCGGCAAACGGTGCCGGCGCGGCCCGGGATCGCCGGGCACGCGAGCGGCCGAGAACAAGCACGGCGTACCCCCACCTTGTACATGGCGACGGAGCCGACGGCAAGCGGCCCCGGGCGCCGGTTCCCGTGCCCTTGGAGGCGGGACCGGACGCCGCGACTCCACCTCCGGGTTGGACACCCCGGTTGCGGCCCGCGAACCTCTTGACTACGGCTTCCGCTCGCGGCATAATCAAACCGTACAGTACGGTTCTAATACGAGGGCGGGATGGAGCGGAGAGCGATCGGTGCCCGGTCCGCCCGGGCCCAGGCGAAACGGACTCAGATCCTCGACGGCGCCCAGCGCTTGTTCCTGGAGCACGGCTACGCCGCCACCTCCACCGACGCCGTCGCCGCCGCGGCCGGCGTCTCCAAGCAGACCCTCTACGCCTACTACCCGAGCAAGGAGGAACTCCTCGTCGACGTCATCCGCCGCCTCGTCGAGCCGGCCACGGATGCCGTCGCCGGGCTGGCCGAGGGTCCCGCGCCGGCCGACCGGGACGATCTGCGGCGAGCGCTCTGCCGACTGGCGGAGCAGATCATGGCAACCGTGATGCAGCCCGCCTACCTGGCGCTGCTGCGGGTGATCGTCGCCGAGGCGCCCCGTCAGCCTCGCCTCGCCGAGCTCTACAAGGCGACCGTGCCGGAGCGGGGGTTCCGGGCCGTCTCCGCCCTCCTGGCGGACGCTGCCGAGCGCGGCGTCGTCGCCGCGACCGACCTCGACGCGGCGGCGCGCCTCTTCGTGGGGCCGCTGCTCACCTACGCGATCCTCGACGGCCTCGTCGGCGACGGCCCGCCGCGGCCGCCGGCGCCGGAGCGGATCGCCGCGATCGTCGACCTCTTCCTGCGCGCCGTCACCTGACGACGGGGCGCCGGCCGGGCGAGGGCCGCGCCGGCGCCCCGAAGCGCCCGTCCCCCTCGACGACCGATCCCCACGACCGCGGCCGGACGGCGCCGTCCGGCCGGAGGACCTGCTGCGCCGTACGACCTGGAGAGGAGCGAGCGATGCCGACATCCACCACCGACGTGCTCGTGGTCGGGGCCGGGCCGACCGGTCTGACCGCCGCCAACCTGCTGGCCCGGCAGGGCGTCGATTTCCGCCTGATCGATCCGAAGGGGGGTCCGGTCGAGGAGTCGCGGGCGGTCGTGATGCACGCCAAGACACTTGAGCTGCTGGACAAGCTCGGGCTGGCCGAGGAGGCCGTAGCCGCCGGCCAGCGGACGGGCGCCGTCATGCTCTACCGGGACGGCCGCGGCGTCGCCGAGATCTCCTTCTTCGAGGGCGGCATGGACGACCGCACGCCCTTCCCGTTCGCCCTCACCCACGACCAGAGCCTGACCGAGCGGCTCCTCCTGCGTGGCCTGGAGGGGGCCGGCGGGCGGGTCGACTGGGGGACCGAATTGCGCGAGCTGACGCCGGACGGGGAGGGCGCGCGGGCGCTCCTCCGACGCCCCGACGGCGGCGAGGAGGTCGTCCGGGCCCGCTGGGTGGTCGGCGCCGACGGCGCCCACAGCCCGGTCCGCCACGCCCTCGGGCTCGGCTTCGCCGGCGAGACCTACGAGCAGACGCTGTTCCTGGCCGATGTCGAGCTGGCGTGGGGGCTAGAGCACGGCCGCGCCTACGCTGAGATCACGCCGGGCGGGTTCCTGATGTACTTCTCGCTGCGGGGCGAGGGGCGCTACCGCGTGGTCGGCACGCTGCCGCCGGAGATGGCGGGGGCAACGGCGATCGCGCCGGGCGAGGTACAGGAGGTCCTCGACCGCCAAAGCGGCCTGCGGCCGACGATCGCGGCGACGCACTGGACCAGCGTCTACCGTACCCACCACCGGATGGCGCGGCGGTTCCGGGTCGGGCGCGTCTTCCTCGCCGGCGACGCCGCCCACATCCACTCCCCGGCCGGCGGCCAGGGGATGAACACCGGCATCGGCGACGCCTACAACCTGGGCTGGAAGCTGGCCCTGGTCGCCACGGGTCAGGCCCACGAGACGCTCCTCGACTCGTACGAGGCCGAGCGGATGCCCTTCGCCCGCGCCATCGTCAACGGCTCCGACCGCGCCTTCCGGCTGCTCGACACGACGGACCCGCGGACGCAGCGGCTCAAGCTGGTCGGGATCCCCCTGCTCTTCGAGGTTCTGTCGCGGCCGCCGGTCCTGCGGCGACGCCTCTTCTGGTTCCTGTCGCAGCTCTGGACAACCTACCGAGGCAGCCCGGTGGTGGCCGAGTCCGGCCCGGTCGGGCGGCTGCCGCGGGCCGGCGACCGGGCCCCCTTCGGCGCCTTCGAGAGCGGCCCGGAGGCCGGCACGGGCATCTTCGACCTCCTCCGGGGCACGGGTCACCACCTGCTGCTGTTTGAGGGGCTGAAGCCGGATGCTGCCGCCCTGGACGCCGCCGGCGAGGTCATCGCCGGGGTGTTCGCCCGGTACGCGGCGCCCGTCGAGGTCCACCGGATCGAGGCGGCCCACCGGTTCCTCCACGAGCGGTACGGGGCGGACGTGCCGACGGCGATCCTCATCCGGCCCGACGGCCACATCGCCTGGCGAGGCGACGCTGCCGACGTCGTCGCCCTGAAGCGCTACCTGGATGGGGTGTTCGTCGACCGCGAGATCCGGGAACTCGCCCACCCGTCGCCTCGGCACGAGCACGCGGCCGATTAACCGCCACGCGAGGAGGAACCGATGCGCGTCGGAACGAAGCTGGTCCAGGGGGTGCTGGGTTTGGTCTTCCTGGGGGCCGGTCTCCAGAAGCTGGCCGGCTCCGACACGATGGTCGACGACTTCGCCCGCTACCGCTACCCGCAGTGGTTCCGGGTGGCGACCGGCGCCGTCGAGGTGGCCGGCGCCGCCGGCATGCTCGCCGGTCTCTCCCGGTCGGCGCTCGCCCCGGTCGGGGGGGTGCTGCTGGGCGCGACGATGGTCGGCGCGATCGCCACCCACGCCCGGCTCGGGGACCCCGGCAAGGTCGTGGCCCGCCCGGCCGTGCTGCTCGCGCTGGCGGTCGTCGTGACCGCGGCGAACGCCCGGCCCGGAGGCAGCCCATCCGTCCCGGGCGGATGACTCGGGCTGCGCGCTCGACCCCGTTCACGGGGCGAGCCGGCGGCGCCCCTGACGGTTCGATGGTTGCCGGCTCCTGCCACCCCTGGGGCGATCCAGCAGGCGCGGTGTCGGTGGACGGCGGCCGCGAACCGGTGCCCCGGCGTGGGGCGATCCAGGTGGCGGACAGACGACCGCGCCAGGCGGCGGGCGCGGCGGGCAGCGGGGTCGATTCGCGACCCGGGAGGACGCACGATGGCACTGCGGGTGATCGGGGCAGGGTTCGGGCGGACGGGCACGTCGTCGCTGCAGGCGGCGCTGGAGCGCCTGGGGTTCGCCCCGTGTGACCACATGGGTGAGGTGTTCAAGCACCCGGCGCGGGCCGCCCTCTGGGAGGAGGCGGTCGCCACCAGGGCGCGGGGAGCGGCCTTCGACTGGGAGCGCCTCTACGCCGGCTACCAGGCCACGACCGACTGGCCGGGCGCCTTTTTCTGGCGGGATCTGGCGGACGCGTACCCGGAGGCGAAGGTGATCCTCTCCGTCCGCAACCCGGAAGGTTGGTACGAGAGCATGAACCGCACCATCTGGGCGATCCGCCGCGACCCCGACGTGGGTCGCCGGGTCGCCGCGTCCCTCGGCGTCCATGGGGATCTCGCCTGGATGCCCTCCCTGGTCGACAACATCGTCTTCGAGGGCACCTTCCGCGGCCGGTTCGCCGACAAGGCCGCGGCAATCCGCGTCTTCGAGGAGCACGCCGCGGCGGTCCAGGCGACGATCCCGCCGGAGCGGCTGCTGGTCTTCGAGGCGACGGACGGGTGGGAACCGCTCTGCCGGTTCCTCGGGGCGCCGATGCCGGCCGAGCCGTTCCCCCACGTGAACGACGCGGCCTCGGTCGAGGCGCGGCTTCGCGAGGGGAGCGCCGGCGCGCCACCGGCCGACGACGAGTTCATGCGGCGGATGGCGGCGGGATAGGCGACAGGACCGCGACTGGACCGGGTTGGCCGGGAGGAGCGACGATGCACGCTGTGTTCCTGGCGCCGCCAGGGCACGGCCACATCAACCTGCCGCTGGCGCCGGCGGAGCACCTGGTGGCCGGGGACGTCTGGGAGGCCTCGACGCGCTGGTGCTGAACGGCTCGGGTGGCCTCGAGCGAGAACGGCTCGCCGCCGACCCGGACGACCCGCGGCGGATCAACCGGGACGCCCAGCTGGCCTTGACCGAGGGGACGTGGCCGCTCCTGCGGCCCGGCGCGACCGTGGCCCTCGTCACCAGCCACTGGGCGCACCGCTTGGGGGAGGTCGAGCAATTGCCGGCCTACGAGCCCGTCGCCGGCGGCTTGCTGGCGGCGAGAAGTCGGTGCGGGCGCTGATCCCGACGCTGGCGGCTGGCGTCCGGCTGCTGGTGGAGAGCGGGGACCTGATCGAGGGCCTGATTACGGCGAAGCTGCTGGAGCGGGCCAGACCGGGGCCGACGGCGGGCCGGGTCGAGGGCGGGGAAGCCAGGACCCTGACCTCGCTCCCGGTTGCGCCGGCGTTCCTTCCCGGACCTCGCGGGGTGACCCACGGACGCCGGTGCGGGGATCCGGTCCCGCCGGCCACGGCCCGGGCGGTCGGGGACGGTCCGTCTCGATCCCGCCGCGGGCTGGCGACCGCCGGTGCGTTGAGTCGCGCACCCGCGGCCCCGTCGCCCGCTCCCGAGATTGACGGGAGGGGATGCGTCGATGTGACCGATCGGGGGTAGACTGGAGCTCTGCCATGATGTCGTCTTGTTCGGTAGGGCACCTGCCCGCCGATGGAGTTTCCCATGCCCGATCATCCGGTCCCGCCGTCGTCCGCCGCGCGGCGAGTGAGCCGCCGCGGTTTCGCCGCCGCCTCCGTGGGCGCCGCCGGCACCGTCGTCCTCGGCAGCGGGCTGGCCGGCGTGGCCCGCCCCGCCTCGGCCATCGAGGCGGGCCACCTCGGACACGGCAGAGGACGGAACGGACCACCCTCGGCGCCAGCGACCCAGACCACCCCGGTTGCCGACTTCCAGCTCGGGCCGGGGCCGAACCGGTGGGCGGAGCCGCCGACCCTCGCCAGTGGGGGCGGCATCCTGGAGGTGGAACTCGAGGCCGCGCCGCTGCCCGCCGCCGGCACCGGCCGGCTGGCCTACGCCGGGGCCATCCCCGGCCCGACGCTGCGCTTCCGGCCCGGGGACACCGTCTCGGTGACGCTGACCAACGCGCTCGGCGGGGACCCGACGAACCTCCACGTCCACGGCCTCCACGTCTCGCCAGAGGGCAACGGCGACAACGTCTTCCTGATGGTCGCGGACGGCG
>CADCWF010000153.1 GCA_902806345.1 uncultured Thermomicrobiales bacterium | reverse complement strand
CCCCGACGACCCCGCCGAGGAGCAGCGGGGCGTCCAAAAAACGGGCGTTTTCGCGACGGTCGGGGGCGAGCGGGGCGTGCTCGCGGTCGGTCCCGCCGGTTGCTAGACTCGCCCCCGCCGGTCTGGCGGTGCGGAACGGACGGAACGGAGGGACACGCCGTGGCAGGGGACCAGAGCGCGGGTGGAGTGGCCCACGTGCGCCCGGGGGAGGGCCGGTCGGTGCGGCTCCTCGGCGAGCGCTACACCGTCAAGCTGGCCGGCGCCGAGACCGGCGGCGCCTTCGCCCTCGTCGAGACCGAGGTCCCGCCCGGCGCCGCCGGGCCGCCGCCCCACCGGCACCACCGGACGGACGAGACCTTCTACGTCCTGTCCGGGGAGCTGGAGTACACCGCCGACGGGGCGACCGTCCGCGCCGGCGCCGGTTCCGTCGTCCGCGTCCCCCGGGGCGTCCTCCACACCTACCGCAACGCCGGGGCGGGGCCGGCGAGGCAGCTGGTGGCGATCGCGCCGGCGGGCTTCGAGGCGTTCTTCCTCGAGGCGGGCGAGGCGCCCGACGCGCCCGAGGCGGGGCCGCCGGACATCGGGCGGCTGCTGGAGATCGGGCGGCGGCACGACCTCGAGGTGCCGCCGCCGCCCGAGCAGTAGTGCCGGCCCGGCGGGGGATGGGAGGCCGGCGGGGTTGGTCCACGGCCGAGTCGGCCGCCGCCGCGCGCGTCGCAGAAACCCTCGTTTTCGAGACGGGGTGGAGGCCTGTTAGCGACGAGGAGCACCGTCAGGCACGATTTCTTGTCCCCACGACCCCGGGCCGAGATCGCTGAGCGAGCGCCCCGGCGTGGCAATCTGGGCCGCCCCAGGGCGGGACCGCGACCGGCCGCCCGGCCGAGAGTTCGATGCGCAGGATGGTTCCTTGCCCGTCATCGGCGCCGAAGGTCGGGCCGGCGACATAGAGTGCGCCGTCCGGGCCGAAGTCCATGGCGACGGGGAGCGCGAGGCCCGTGACAACCGGCTCGGCCGCACCGGGGCCGGCCATCCGCACCACGCGGCCCGTCCCGGGCGCGATGGCGTCCGGGTCGTCGCCGTGCCCGGTGGCCATCTCGAGGGCGTAGAGCGAGCCGTCCGGCCCCACGGTGAGCGCGGTGACGAGGGTCAGGCCGGTCCAGACGTCGGTGACCGCGCCGTCGGGCGCGACCGCGACGACCTTGGCGCTGCCCTCCGCGTACGGTGCGCTCGTGAAGAAGGCGACGTAGGCGCCGCCGCCCGGGGCGGGGGCGATGCCGGTCGGGATCGGGTGACCCCGGGAGAGGTCCGCCACGCGCGCGACCGATCCGTCCAGACCGACCCGCAGGACCTGGTTGCTGTTGCCCTCCGTGACCCAGACGGCGTCGCCCATCGCTAGCATCGCGTACGGCTGACCGTCCGTGTCGTAGTCGCGCGGCGGCTCGGCGACGGGGTGCTCGCGGATGAAGGCACTGATGTTGGCGACGAGCGCTGCACCGCCCCGGCCGTCGAGGCGGTAGAGGCCGTTGGGCGTGTCGCCCCGGTCCGTGTCGCCGCCGGAGAGCAGCGCGTAGAGCTGGCCGTCGAGGTAGGCGACGTCGGCGACCCCGGTGATCCCGCCGAAGACGATCCGGTAGGCCGGCAGCCCGCCCGCGACGACCACCGGGCAGCCGCCCTCGATGCGGACGACCCCGGCGTTCGGCCCTGGTCGCCCGGCGAGCGCCACGACAAGGGCCCCATCCGGGGCGAAGGCGAAGCCGCGGGGGTTCGTCAGGCCGGCCGCCACGCCGGCGACGGCCCCCTCGGGTCCCGGCGTCGCCGGCCCTGGGGTGGGAGCATCCGCCCTGGCCAGGAGCGCGCCCAGGGCGGTCCCCAGCGGATCGGTGCGGCCGAGGCCGGTCCAACCGGACGCAGGGAGGAAGGTGTCCCACCAGCCGGCGAGGACGAGGCAGCGGGCGAGGGTCGAGAGGAGCGTCCGTCTGTTGCCTGCCATGGGTCGCCTTTCGTCGCCGCCGAGGGGAGCCACCGCAGCGAAGGGCTCGTCCGCGGGCGGCTCGCCCGCACCGTTCCACACCCCGCCGCGGCCGCGCCCGCCTTAGAACGGCCACCTCCGGAGGGCGGGGCGGTCGCCGACGAGAAGGCCGTCGAGGCCCCAGACCCGGCCGGCCGGGACGAGGGCGAGCACGACCAGCGGCACGTACTCGTGCGGCTGCTCGAACGCCCAGCGGTTGCTCGAGAGGTAGACGAGGGCGAGGAAGAGCTGCTGGCCGAGGGCGGCCAGCGCCGCCCCCCGCGTCGCCAGGCCGAGGACGAGCAGGCCGCCGCCGATGACCTCGATGCCGACGACGACCCACTGGAAGACGCCCCAGTTGGCGAGGATCAGGTCGTTGACGAACGGCTTGAGCCCCGGAACCTGGGTGCCCGGCGGTGCTCCCTCGCGGATGCGCCGCTCGTTGACCTCGAAGTCGAGGATGCCGCGCGCGCCGTCGCGGGTGATCAGGTTGGCGTGGTAGGGACCGAGGTCGATCCGGCCGAGGCCGGGTTCGAGCTTGGCGAGGCCGTTGGCGAACAGGATCAGCCCGAAGAAGATCCGGATCACCGCCATCCCTTTCGCAAAGGGAATCGGTTCGAGCATGGGCGGAGCGGGCGGAGCGGTCGTGCTGCGCGCGGTCATGGCGCCCCCCCGCGGTCGCGCCCGGTACCCGGCGTTCGGCGAAGCGCCCGCCACCCGCGGGCGGCCGCGGCCACGAGCGCGAGGGCGTGACTGGCGCCGTTGTCCGCCCCCTTCTCGAAGTCGTTTCCGGTCTGGGCCATCTCGTTGGTGACGAGGGCAAAGCAGACCACCGGCGTGCCGCGCGCCCGCGCGAAGGCGTACAGCCCGGCCGCCTCCATCTCGACCGCCTTCAGCCCCGCCGCCGTCGCGGCGGCGAGCGCCGAGCGGGTCTCCCGGAACGGCGCGTCGGTGGTCCAGGTCCCGCCCCGGACCGCGTCGATCCCGGCGCGTCGCAGCTCGTCGGCGACCGCCGCCAGCAGGCCGGCGTCGCCCTCGGCGTACCGGCCCGGCGGGAGGTAGGCGTGGCTCGTCCCCTCGCCGCGCAGCGCCCGGTCGACGAGGATCGTGCAGGGGAGCGTCAAGGCGGGGTCGAGCCGGCCGGCGGAGGTCACGCTCACGACCAGGCCGCACCCCGACGCGACGAGCTCCTCGGCGACGAGGACGGCGAACGGCGCGCCGACGGCGTTGGCGACGACCTCGACCGGGACGCCCGCCACCCCGGCCTCCCAGAGCTCGGTGTGGTAGCAGGCCCAGGTCTCCGAGCGGCGGCCGCGACCGGTCTGGCGCAGGGAGCGGACCACGTCGCCGTCCGGGTCGAGCAGGCAGACGCCCGGCACCGGTCCGGCCGCGAGCCCCCGCTGCCGCCGCGCCTCGCGCAGCAGGCCCTCCGGCCGGAAGACGGAGGGCTCCGCGTGGTCGGCCCGGGCGAGGGCGGCCGGAACCGGCGCCCCCTGATCGCGACCCATCCGTCCCCGGCCTCCTCCCGTCGTCTCCCGGCGGCGTGCCCGCCCCGGCCCCGCCCCGGCGTTGAGCGTACGATCCGGCCGCCGCCTGTCAAGACCCGGGCGGCGCTAGCGCGCGAGGTTCGGGAGCACGTCGACCCAGATGCCGAAGGCGGCGATGGCGAGCAGCAACGCGCCGGCCAGGCGGCCCAGCGCCCGCGAGCCCCCCGCCAGCCGGCGGGTGATGCCGCGCTGCATCGGCAGCGCGACCAGCGGCAGCACGACCAAGGGCCAGCCGAAGCCGAGCCCGAAGGCGAGGAAGTAGAGCAGGCTCTCGCCCAGCGCCGCCGCGCTGCCGATCCCCAGCACGAAGGCCCCGACGACGACCGGCCCGGTGCACGGCAGGGTCATCGGGGCCAGCAGCCCGCCGTAGAGGAGCGCCGCCGCGTAGGGGTTCGAGCGCACCGGCGCGGGCGCGGTCGCCAGCCGGGCGAACGGGTTGCGGCCGAGGAGCAGGGCGACGCCGAGGGCGATCGCGATCCCGTAGATCGCCGGCAGCAGCCAGGGCAGGACGCGGCCGAACGACTGGCCGAGGGCGAACAGGACGAACCCGAGGGCGACCATCGTGGCCAGCACGCCGGCCAGGACGGCGGCGCCGAGGAGCAGGCCGCCCCAGCGACGGCGACCGCCCAGGGGGGCCCCCGCGAGGAACGCGATCAGGCCCGGGTAGAGCGGCAGCAGGCAGACGTTGCCGAGGATCGCGGCGTTCCCGAGCAGGAAGGCCCCGAGGTACGGGCTCACGCCGCCGCCGGGCGCGCGGCCTCCTCGAGCAGCACGAGCAGGTCGTCCGGCGCCGTGTTCCCGGTGCGCAGCTCGCCGACCGTGCCGTCCGGCGCGATGATCAGGTGCGGCATGGCCGGCGGCACGGCGACCTCCCGGCCGAGGTCGTCGGCCATCGCCCGCAGCATCTCGGCCGGCATGACGGCGAAGACGAACGGGAAGGCGTTGTCCGCGGCGTACGCGGCCAGGTCCTCCCGCGGCAGGCCGACCTCGCTGCTGAGCACGACGAACACGACGTCCCCGCGCTCCTCCTCGGGGATCCGGGCGGCGGCGTCCTTGACCCGGGCGAGCTGGTCCCGGCAGGGGGGGCACCAGGTGGCCATCGCCTCGACGTAGGCGGTCTTGCCGGCGAAGTCGGCCAGGGCGAAGACCTCGCCGGAGCAGGCGTCGGTCAGCTCGGCGGTGAGCCAGGCGGGGGCGTCCGCGGCCGCCGCCGCGCGTACGGCATCCCCTGCCTCCGGCGTGGCCGCGAGCGGCGCTAACCACAGGGCGCTGGCGCACGCGGGCGCGGGCTCCTGGACGGCGGCGAACACCGTGCCCGGCAACGGGACCAGCCAGGCGAGGGCGAGCGCGGGAATCAACGCGAACCGTGGGACCATGCGCGACGACCCTCCGGGGTGAACGACGGGGCGCCGACCGACCCGGCGTCCCGGTGCCGAGGGATAGTACGGCCGATGCCGTATTACGGCCGCAAGGGGGCGTACGGGGCGAAGCCGACACCGCCGATGGCCGTAGCGAAAAGAACCGTTTCTGCACCGCTTGGGGGGTCGCTCCGCCGCCTCCAGATGGCACGAGCCCGGCCGCTCGGGCCGGGCTCGTGCCGTTCTCGGGGGGAGGGAGGCCCTCCCGGGCGGCGGTGGCCGGGCCGCCCAGGGTGCGGCCGCCGCTCCGCCTACTTCTTCTTGTCGTCCTTCTTGTCGTCGCCCTTGCCGTCGTCCCCGCCTCCGTCCTCGCAGTCGAAGAACGGGGCCGCCGCCGCCAGGACCTCCTCCGGCGACAGGGGGGTGTCGAACGCCGCGGGGAACGGGATCTCCCCGTTGACGTCGTTCAGGTAGGCGGCGTGGCGGGCCTCGACCGTGGCGATCGTCGCCCCGGCCGTCTGCAGCTCCGGGGAGTCGATCAGGGCGATCGCCCCGTCGTAGGCCGAGACCCCGGTGTTCTCCAGCAGCTGGGCCGTCGCCAGGAAGGCCTTCACCGAGCGGAAGGCCTCGGCGAAGTTGTAGCAGGGAGCCTCCTCGACCGGGTCGCCGCCGAGTTCGGTGATGACGCCGGTGAGCGTCTCGACGTGGGTCCGCTCGTGCGCCCGGATCGTCTGCAGGCGGCGGTAGGTGGGGCCGCCGAAGCCGGCCCGCTTGAAGGCCTGCTTGGAGAAGCGCTCCAGGCCGTCGCGGTAGAAGGCGTACTCGAGGTGCTCCAGGGTCAGGGCGTAGTTGAGGACCTCGAGGTCGGTGTAGCCGTCGCCGCCGCCGCCGCCCGGGCGGGGCTGGGCGCGGGCGGCGCGGCC
>CADCWF010000152.1 GCA_902806345.1 uncultured Thermomicrobiales bacterium | reverse complement strand
CATATTTCGCGGTCCGCAGCGAAATCACCCGCCTATGACCAAAGCCGTAGCTGTGGTGGTTGGGTGGATGACCCTTTAGAGCGTCCGGCAATAGGCCAGGTGGGTTGGTTGCCCGATGCCGGACACGGGGCAGGCAGGGCGCCCGTTCGCCGTTTTTTGCCCCTACGAGTTCCCCGGCACGACCACGAAGATCGCCTATTGCCGGTCGCTCTTAGGCGAGGCCGTGGCGGTGCGCGTAGTCCGTCGCGGCCGTGCGCGACCTCACGCCCAGCTTGGCGAGGACGCGGGTGACGTGGACCTTGACGGTGCCCAGGCTCAGGAACAGCGCATCGGCGATGTCCCGGTTCGACCTGCCGGACGCCATCATCCGCAGCACCTCCTGCTCCCGCGGCGTCAGCCCGTGGCCGGAGTCCGACGGGGCCTTCCTGGGCGATTCATCCCTGGTCAGCGCCAGCGCCGCGGCGATCTCGGCCGCGGGGTCGGCCTCCGCGACCGATGCTCGGATCGCCGCGTAGCGATCCGCGCCGACGCGGTCCATGAGCAGGCGCACGGCGAACTCATGATCCCGCCGAATGTGGGGCGTCAAGGGGGCCCCCACGAGGTCCTCGAGTTGATCGGCGACCCCCATCAGGCGAACGGCCTGCTCGGCCCGCCCGTCGGCGTCGGCGACCAGCGCCAGCCCGGCGAGGCTCCAGGAGACGTTCTCCAGGTCCTGCCGGTCCCAGTTCACCGCCAGGCACTCCTGGTACCGGGCCGTCGCCTCTGCGAGGTCGCCCTCGGCGCGGGCCACGTCCGCGAGGTGGCCCGGGATGCACCGCGCCAGCTCCCAACCGAAGCCGAGCGACCGCCAGATCGTCGACGCATCGAGCAGCAACGCCTTCGCCCGAGGATGGTCGCCGTCGGTGAAGGCAACCAACCCCAGGTAGTGGAGGCTCCACGCCAGCCCGACTTGGTCCTGGCAAGCCTCGAATCGCAGCTTCGCGGAGTCGAACCACCCGCGGGCCGTGTCCTGCTGGCCTTCGTCCCATGCCAACCGTCCGAGCGCCAGCTCGACGCGGCCGGTCATGCCCGGATCGTCGGCCTCCCGGCATCGCGCCAATGCGTCGTCGAAGTGGGCCGCTGCCTCGGCGTAGTCGCCCTGCATGTACGCCAGCGTCCCCGCGCAGTAGACCGCCTTCCGCGCTGCCGGCGCGGATGCGTCTGCAGCGAGCGCCAAGGCACGACGTACCCAATCCCGCCCGGCACCGGAGTGGAAGCGGAACTGCCAGAACGGCAAGAGCGAGCCGGCGAGGCCCACCGCGACTTCCGCCTCCTCCTGATCGAGGGCCCACCCGAGCACGCCGTGCAGGTTGCCGTGTTCCGATTCGAGGAGGTCCAGCCAGGTTTCCCGTTCGGCCGTGTTCAGCTTCGCCTCGACGCGCTCGACGAGCGCCAGGAAGTACGCGGCGTGCCGACGGCGGATGGTGAGGGCTTCGTGGCTCTTCTGGAGGCACCCAAGCCCGAACTCGCGCACCGTTTCCAACAGGGTGTACCGCGAGGTACCGTCGGGGAAATCGGTACGCCGGACCAGGCTGTTCGCGACCAACGCCCGCAGCTCCTGCAACACGTCCAGCGAGCCGTCCCCGCAAACCTCCTTGACGGCATCGAGCGTGCAGCCGCCGTTGAACACCGCGACCCGCCGGAACAGCGCCTGCGTCGAAGCACCCAGCAGGCCGTAGCTCCACGCGATCGTGTCCCGCAGGCTCCGCTGCCGGTGGGGGACCCCGAGCGCACCGGCACTCGGAAGGGCCAGGCGGGTTTCGAGTTGCGTAAGCAGCGCGCTTGGCGAGAGCACGGACACCCACGCGGCCGCCAGCTCGATCGCCAGGGGCAACCCGTCCAGCCGCCGGCAGATGTCGACGATGGCCCCGGCGTTCGCGCCCGTGAGCGCAAAATCGGGGTCGAGAGACCGAGCACGATCGACGAAGAGGCGGCAGGCATCGAACCCGGCCGCCCCCGCGTCGGATTCCGCGGACGGGTGTGACGGCAGCGGAAACGGGCGGACGTCCACGACGTGCTCGCCGGGAATCCCGAGCACCGCCCGGCTGGTGGCCAGCAGCCTCAGGTTCGGACACGCGTCCAGGAGATCGGCGAGCGCCGAGGCGGCCGGCAGGACCTGCTCGAAATTGTCGAGCACCAGCAGGTGGTCGCCGTGCCCCAGCACGGCCCGGAGGTAGTCGAGCACCGGCCGGCCGTCCGGCCTCACCCCGAGCGCGGCCGCGATGGTCGGCAGGACGAGCTCTGGCTGCTCGACGTCCGCGAGGTCGACGAAGCGGGCGGGGGCCGCGGCAGCCGCCCGGATGGCGGTCCGCGTCTTGCCGACGCCGCCGGGCCCGGTCAGGGTGATGAGCCGGACCTCGCCGCGGCGCAAGAGCGCCTGGACAAGCCCGACCTCTCGCTCTCTCCCGACAAACGACGTCCGCGGTGCCGGCAATGCACCGGCTTCAGGGTGGCGCTCGTTCGGCACGGGGAAGAAGCTCAGCGATCCGTCCCACAATGTCTCGGGAGACACGCCGTGTCGCATCGCCCGGCACCTCTCTTGACGGTGAAGCCATGACCCGCGTTGTGAAAAGAGAGGCCTACCGTACATGATAGGCAGAACGCTACTCGGCCTGATGAGCGTCGATCACTCTCCCGTACGTCCCGAGCCAAAAGCGCAGAAATCACCAGCGTCCAGCGGCGCCTGAGGCGGCCTGCGCGCCGGCTCTCCGCGCCCGAAGCCTGACAGGGCCGCAAGGCACCCGATGCAACTCCGGCGCCGGCAGCGTGATCGCGACGCGATCCACCCCGAAACGGGGATGCCTCGCGCGGCGACCGCCGTGGCCGCGGTGCCGTCGCCGCCCGCCAGGTCGCCCCATGGGTGAGCCCCTCGGTGCGGGCGGCGAGTCGACCACCCGTGAGCGTCGGACGAGTTTTGGCACCGGTTCCCATGCCGCCCAGTATCTCCACCACCCTCCCCGATTCTCCCACTTGACAGGCTTCGGCCGCGGGTTCAGATACGCGCCCTCGTTCTCCGTTATCGGTCCCATCCTTAGCGATGTCGCCACGGCCGTCCCAAAAAGGTCCGTTTCTGCGACGTCCCCGGAGTGGTCGGGGACCGTCCCCGTTCGTGCCCTGCCAGTCGTCGCTCAACCCGTCTCGGAATCACATTTTTACTACTTGCATCGGACCCTTGGTTTTGATGCGATGGGGTTATGGGTGGCGGAGGCCCCGATGGACCTCCCGGCCTGCCGGATCCCGACCGCTTGGATGCGTTGCCCTTCCCCTGGGAGACGCGACACCGGAGGGAACGCGAAGACGTCGGGCTGCCGCGGTCCGAGGCCCGGCGACCCGGCGTCCTTGTTCCCCCCGATTAGGAGGTCGGCGTCGCCGCCGGCGTCGCGGCGCCCGGGGTCACGACGACCGGCGTCGCGCCGGCCGCGATCACGGGCGTCACCTCCGACGCCGGGGTCACCATCGGCGCCGCCACCGGGGTCCCGGCCTCCGCGACCGCGCCTTGCTGGATCCCGGCCTCGGCGGCGAGCACCACCACCTGCAGCGTGCCGTCCTCGCTCTGGCCGATCGCGTAGACGTCGTAGTCGAAGCCCGGCTGCAGTTGCACGCCCTGCGCCTCGCGCAGCAGCGTATCGCCGGCGTCCAGGCGCAGCTGCAGGCCGTAGGTGCCGGCGTCGAAGGCGACGTAGCCGGACTGGCTGCCGTACGCGATCGCGTCGAACGGCGTCTGCCCGCCGGCCACGGCGACATCGACCGGCTCGGTGTCCGGGGAGGCGTGGACCACCCGGACCCGGGCCTGGTTCTGGGGCAGCGGCGAGAGGTCGACGCCGGCGAGCCAGGCGGTCAGCGGCTCCTCGGCGCCCTGGGCGGCGAGGCCGGAGATCGTCAGCTGGTACGCCTGCCCGCTGCCGAGGTCCTGGTTCGAGTCGAGGACGGCCTGGTCGGGCGTGCCGCCGGCCGGGACGACCCGGAGCCGCTGCTGGCCGCTCGGGCCGGCGACGAACTCGGTCGCGCCGCCGTACTCCAGGCCCTGGACGGCCGGCGCCTCGCCGAGATAGACGTCGACCGGGCCGGCGTCCGGCGAGGCGTGGACGACCCGGAGGCAGCTGGCAGAGGCTTCGCCGAGGCCGAGCACCTCGCCGCACGGGGCGTTGACCCGCGTCGCCAGCGGGAGCAGGCGGAGGTCCTGGCCGCCGGCCTGGCCGAGGACGAAGAGATCGTACGCCTGGCCCGGCTCGACGCGCACGCCCGGCACCGCCGCCAGGACCTGGTCCGTGTCGGTCGTGCGGACTTCGAGGTCGTAGGTGCCGGCGGCGACGTCCTGGTAGCCGCCGGCGTTCGCCCCCGCCGCGTCCCCGCCGGTGGCCGGGGCTCCCAGGCCCCCGGTTGCCCCCTGGTCGCCGCCGGCCACGCCCGCGTCCCCAGCGGGCGCCGCTTGCGCCCCCTGGAACGCCACGCCGCCGACGAGCGGCTCCTCGACGCCGGCGACCCCGACGTCGACCGCCGGGGCATCGGGGATAGTCTGGATGACGCGGAGGCGGGCCTGGCCGGGGGCGATCGTGCCGAGGTCCACCTGCTGGACCTGGAGCTGCAGCCCCGCGGCCGGGCCGACCACGGCGAGGACGTAGGCGGTCCCGCCCGCGAGCGTCACCGGCTGGTCGATCAGCGGCTCGCCGCCGCCGGTCGGGACGACCTGCACCTGGTGGTCGCCGGGCGCCAGCGGGGCGTACTCGGTGGCGCTCCCGAAGGCGACGTTCTGGGCCGCCGGCTGGCCGTCGACGAGGACGTCCACCGCCGGCGCATCGGGCGAGGCGTGGACGATCCGGAGGGTCGGGTCGGGGACGCCGGCGACGCCGGCCTGCGGATCCTGGAGGGCGAGGGCCGCGGGCGCCCCGAGGGCGAGCCCGGCGACGAGCAGCGCGAGCCCGAGCGCGAGCGCGGTGGGGATGAGCGGGGCGAACCAACGTCGGGGCAGCTGGGTCATCGCTCGGGCACCTCTGTTCGTTGTCTTTGGACGGCGGGACGGCTGGGGAAGGGCGACGGCGAACACCCCCCTCCGGTCAAGTCGAAGGAACGGGTGGCGCGAGGGGGTCGGGCGACGACGCGCTAACCGCGCGGTCCCTCGCATCTCCATTTTCGCATGATTCCTGCTGCACCAAGAGTGGGCGATGCGCGGTGCACACCGCCGTCGTCTTCAGCTTGGTTCACCTTCGCGTGCGCCTGCTTCGGCGGCCGCTGGGTCTGGGGCCGCTGCCCCTCCCCCGCGGACCGGGGTCCAGTGCCCCCGCTTGCCGTCGCACAAACTCGGCCCGGGGGGTCCGACGCCGGCTGCAGCAAACGGTCGTTTCTGCGACCGCCAGCAACAGTGTCAGAAACCCTCGTTTCTGAGACGCTACGATGGGGCTCGGCGATCCGGTCTGTCGATTTGGACGTATAGGAGCATAGGGGCGTCGACCCCTACCCCCGACGCCTCTAGGGACCCTCCCTCAACCCCGCATGCGCCCGGCCCCGCAGGTCGGGCGCGTGTGTGTTCACCGTCCCAGAAACGGACAGTTCTGGAACGCGACACCCCGGTGTCGGTTGCCCCCGTGGCACGCGGTCTGCTGCCCCGTGGCGGGGGGGCAGCGGTGCCCCCCGAGACCCCGGAGGTGTGCCATGGACCCCACCGTCCAGCAGTGGCGTTTCCAGGAAGGGGACAAGGTCTGCGCCGCCGACGACGCCGACCTCGGCAAGGTGGTCGGCTTCGAGCCCGACGCCGTCAAGCCGACCCACCTCGTCGTCGAGAAGGGGCTGCTGCGCAGGCAGGAGCTGCGGGTGCCGGTCGGCGCCGTCTGCAA
>CADCWF010000151.1 GCA_902806345.1 uncultured Thermomicrobiales bacterium | reverse complement strand
GGGTTGCTGCCACCAGCAAGCCGCCGGCCTCGTGCGCCGCGTCCGCCAGTCCACGAAGGTCTTCGATGCCTCCGAAGAAGTTCGGATACTGAACCACGAGGCAGGCGAGGTCGTCGCTGAGTGCCCCGCGGACATCCTCGATCTCCGTGGTGAACCCTGTCTCCGGGAGCGGCAGCTCAACCAGCTCGACCGGGAGACCGGACAGATAGGTCCTCAGCACCTCGCGGTAGCTGGGATGGACGGTGCCCGCGACGACGATCCGTCGTTTGTTCCGGCTCGACGAGACGGAAACGAGGGCTCCCTCGGCAAGCGCGGTGGCCCCGTCGTAGATCGACGCGTTCGCGACCTCCGTCCCGAACAAGTCGGCGACCATGGTCTGGAACTCGTAGATGGTCTGAAGGGTGCCCTGCGCGACCTCCGGTTGGTACGGGGTGTAGGCGGTGTAGAACTCGCCGCGTGAGACGATCGCGTTCACGGCCGCGGGTACGTAGTGCTGGTATGACCCGGCTCCCAGAAACGTACGGCCGGGTTCGGCCACCAGGTTCTGGTTCGCCAGCGCCCGGAGCCGGCGTTCCGCGTCCATCTCGGTCAACGCCGGTGCGAGATCGAGGTCGGGGAACCGGACCGATCTCGGGATGGATTCGAAGAGATCGGTAACATCTTCGACGCCGACCGTCCCGAGCATGACGGTTCGGTCGTCCCGCGTCTGTGGGTTGAAGGTCATTGCACTCCTGCCAGCCGACGCGGGGGTCGCCGACGCCGTGGTGTGGGTGGGGCTCAGTGGGGCGCGGCGTCGCCCGCGAAGTCGTCGTAGGCCGCGGCGTCAAGCAGAGACTCCGCTTGCGCCGAGTCGGTCAACCGCAACCGAAGAAGCCACGCCTGCTCGTAGGGAGAGGAGTTGATCAAATCTGGGGCCAAGATAACGTCTTCATTCCGCTCGATCACCTCGCCATCCAAAGGAGCGTAGACATCCGAGGCCGCCTTGACCGATTCGACGATCCCGAAGGGCTTGGCCGATTCGAGCGAACTCCCGATTTCGGGCAGTTCGAGGTACGTTATGTCTCCCAGTTCCGTCTGAGCGCGGTCCGTGATCCCGATCGTGGCCACCTCGCCGTCGAGCCGGACCCATTCGTGGGTCCGCGTGTACTTCAAGTCTGCCGGAGATGCCATCGTCCGATCCCCCGTCGTCCCTACCCGCTCGGTGGTGCCGCGTGCAGCCGGCGATAGAACGGCGTCTTCACCTGTTCCGCGGTCACCGGCCGGCCGCGCACCGACACGGTCAGCGGCTTGCCGATCCCGGCGGCATCGCGCTCTACCAGGGCGAGCCCGATGTTCTGCCCAAGCGTAGGCGACATCGCCCCGCTCGTCACATGGCCGACCTCGCACCCACCGACCGAGACCGGGTAGCCATGCCGGGCGGCTCCTGACCGCTCCACCAATCGAAAACCCACGGTTCGCCGCGGCGGCCCTGATGTCTTCATCCGGGCGATCGGCTCCCTGCCGACAAAATCGCCCTTCTCGAGCGCGACAGCCCACCCCAGCCCCGCCTCGAGCGGACCGATGTCGTCGCCTAGCTCATTCCCGTACAGCGGCATCCGGGCTTCGAGCCGCAGCGTATCGCGTGCCCCCAATCCGATCGGCGCCAGGCCGTCGTCCCGACCCGCGGCGACGAGCCCGTCCCAGAGCCCCCCGATCTGCTCGATCGGCGTGTAGAACTCGAAACCGTCCTCCCCGGTATAGCCGGTTCGGGCCACCATCGCTTCGAACCCCGCAACCTCGGACCGTGTCCAATGGAATGGTTCGAGAGCGGGCAATTCCGTCGCGGTCAACGGTTGGACGATCCATTCTGCGCGTGGCCCCTGGATGGCAATCATTCCGATCCGGTCCGAGATATCGTTGACCGCGACCCGAAGGTCCGACCGCTCGGCCCGTTGCCCCCGCAACCAGTCCACGTCCTTCGTCCGGTTCGAGGCATTGACGACCACCATGTACCTTTGGAGATCGTCGTCCGGGTAGCGGTAGATGATGATGTCGTCGACAACGCCGCCGGCGGGGTTGGTCAGGAGGGCGTACTGGGCGTCTCCGGGCGCGAGGCGCGAAACATCGTTTGAGGTCGCCCACTGGAGAAACGAGAGGGCATCGTCGCCCGCAATCTCGACCTGGCCCATGTGTCCGAGATCGAAGAGGCCGGCGGCGTTCCGGACCGCGTGGTGCTCCTGCAGGATGCCCGCGTACTGCACTGGCATCAGCCACCCGGCGAACGGAATCAGCCGCGCCCCTAGTGCGCGGTGCCTCTCGGCCAGGGGAGTTTCCCGCAAGGCGTCTGCACTGGGCTCGGTCATCGCTGCCTCCGGCCTCCCCTCGGCCTCGATCATTACCTCGACCCTCTCCCCGGATGCCCCTCGATGATAGGTAGGCGTCTCCGGAGCGTCAAACAGGCTCGGCCTCGTTCGGCCCCCGGACATCATCGCCGAGTCCCAGGCGAGCAAACACGGCGTCTACGTAGAGCAGTTGACGATCAGGTTCAAAAATCTCCGCAAGACGCTCTGGCTCGATCAGCCGCCGAACGGTCTCGTCCGCCGAGACCGCCGTCCAGAAGGAGCCGTGCGACGCCCAGGACGCGGTGGCGTGCCGCTGGACGAGTCGGTACGCGTCTTGTCGGTCCATCCCAGCATCGACGAGGGCGAGCAGCACGGACTGGGAAAAGATGGCCCCCCCCGTCAGTTCAAGGTTCGACCGCATCCGATCCGGGTAAACCACCAGTCGCTTCACGATGTCGGACGCTTCCGCCAGCATGAAGTCGAGCGCGATACAGGAGTCGGGCAGAATCACCCGCTCGGCCGAGCTGTGGCTGATATCCCGTTCGTGCCACAGCGCCTGGTTCTCGGCTGCCGTCACGGCGTAGGCCCGCACCACTCGGGCCAGTCCGCAGAGCCGCTCGGAGGCGTGCGGGTTCCGCTTGTGCGGCATAGCCGACGATCCCATGTTGCCTGCATCGAACGGCTCTTCGGCCTCCCCCACCTCCGTCCGCTGAAGGTGCCGGATCTCGGTCGCCATCTTCTCGACCGTCCCGGCGATGCCGGCGAGCACCCCGAGCAGGAAAGCGTGGCGGTCGCGCTGGACGATTTGGGTCGAGGCGGGTGCGACGGCGAGGCCCAATTCCGCGCACACCTCGTCTTCCAGCTCCGGGGGGACGTGGGCGTGAGTACCGACCGCCCCCGAGAGCTTGCCGACGGCGATGTCTTCCCGCGCCAGTGCCAGGCGACGGCGTTGCCGCCGCAGCTCGTCGTACCAGACGGCCAGCTTCAGACCGAACGTCGTCGGCTCGGCGTGGACCCCGTGGGTCCGTCCGATCATGACGGTCCGGCGATGGGCGACCGCTTGCGCCGCGACCGCCTGGGTGAGGCCGGCGAGGGCGGCGTCGATCAATCCGGTCGCGTCGCGGAGTTGGAGGGCCAACGCGGTATCGACCACGTCCGAACTCGTCAGCCCAAGGTGAAGAAAACGCCGGACTTCGCCGACGGACTCGCCGACCGCCCGCACGAACGCGATCATGTCATGGTCGACTTCCTGCTCGATCTCGCGCATCCGAGGCAGGTCGCATGTCGCGGTCCTCAGCCGGTCCATCGCTTCCGTGGGAATCCGGCCACGCCGGGACCAAGCCTCGCAGACCGCGAGCTCCACGGTCAGCCACCGAGCGATCTTTCCCTCGTCGCCCCAGATCGCTCCCATCTCGGGTCGCGTATATCGCTCGATCATGGAATCTCTACCTCGTGCCCCGTCCCCAGCATCATCCCCAGCCCGACCGCTCGCAGGATTGTCCCTCCCTCGGCCGAGGACTATACTCCGGCTCAGGCAACGGACCTGGGGGGAATCGAACGCACGAACAAGCGCCTGGACTCGCTCGGAGGAAGCGAGTTGACGAGGTGGGAGCCGATCGAAACATTCGGCGGATGGCTTCCCGGCCGGCACGGTCGAAATGGACGGCACAAACCGATGGGGCAACTCATCGACAATCACCGTCCAGGTGCCCAAGACGCATCGCGATCTCAATCTCACATCGGGGCGGTCGATTCCGCACCGCCACTGTTGCCTCCGTATCAACGACGGCCTCGAGAAGCAGACTCCCGTCGCACGAGTCGGTCAAACCGATCGCGTGCCGGCGGCGGTACTCTCGCGTCCGGAGCGAGGACAAGGGGCAACCATGTGTGGCGTCTTCGGTTACGTGGGCGATCCAGTCGATCTCGGCGATCGCCTTCTCAGCGGCCTCCAGACCCTCGAGTATCGGGGGTACGACTCGTGGGGAATCGCCCTCGCCCGCGACCAAGCCATCGCGGTCGATAAGCGGATCGGGCGTATCGCCGGGGTCTCGACCGCGTTGAGCGGGAGCGACATCGGGTTCGGCCACACGCGGTGGGCCACCCACGGCGGAGTCACCGAGCCGAATGCCCACCCCCACCTCGACTGCTCCGGCCGCCTGGCCATCGTCCACAACGGCATCATCGAGAATCACCGCGACCTTCGAGCGGAGCTCCTTGCTCGTGGTCACGCCTTCCGCTCCGCCACCGACAGCGAGGTGGTCGCCCACCTGCTTGAAGAACAGGTGGGCCAGGGTCGCAACCTCGCGTCGGCGGTCGCCAACGTTTTCGCCCGCCTCCAGGGGCTGAACGCGATCGTCGCGATGGATGTGGTCTCCCGCCAGTTGGTTGCCACCAAGCACGTTTCGCCGCTGGTCGCTGGTTCGGTCGACCGGGGTGCCTACATCGCCTCCGATGCGTTGGCACTCAGGCCGCATCTGGATCAGGTCGTCTATCTCGAAGACGGCCAGCTCGCGCTCATGGACCGGGCTGGCCTCCGGGTGGTTGATCGAGCGACGCTCCAGTGGATCGAGCCCGCTCGGGTGACGCTCGATCGCAACCTCGACGACGCGAGACTCGGAGATCACCCTCACTTCATGGCAAAGGAGATGGCCGAGCAACCGGCCGTCCTCGAACGTCTGGTGATCCACCAGCGGCCCCAGATCGAAGCAATGGCCGAGGCGGTCGGCTCGACTCCGACCACCCTCATCGGCTGCGGCACCGCACTTAACGCGGCGCTCACCGGCCGTTACCTCTTCGCAAGGATTGCCGGCGCCGGCGTTGATGTCGTCGCTGCATCCGAGTTCGCGTCCTTCGCACCGCTTCTCCGTCCCGACGGCATGGTCCTCGCCCTTTCCCAAAGCGGTGAGACGGTCGATGTCCTCGAAGCGGTGAAGGCGGCGGAGAGCTACGGGGCCCGACTGGGAGCGATCGTCAACACGCCCCATTCGTCGCTGGACCGTCTCGTCGACCTTCGGGTGCTGCTCGGTGCCGGACCCGAGCAGTGCGTCCTCGCGACCAAGTCTTACACGGCCAAGGTTGCAACCCTCCTGCTTCTGGCCCATGCGGTTAGAGGCAGTTATGCGGAAGGCGCTGCCCTTGTCGTTCGCGCTGCGGAAGCGCTTGCCCGGATGCTCGAACCCGGCTCCGTTGCAGAGATCCAGCAGCTTGCCAACCGGATCCACTCGTCGGACCATCTCTTCGTCATCGGCCGGGGCCTCGCCTACCCCTCCGCCTTGGAAGCTGCCCTCAAGATCAAAGAGGTCAGCTACATCCACGCCGAGGGGTTTGCCTCGGGCGAGCTGAAGCACGGCGTCATCGCCCTTGTTTCCGACGGAACGCCATGCCTCGTCTACGCCCCCGCCGACGAGACGCGGGCCGACGTGCTCTCGGGGGCCGCCGAACTCAAAAGCCGCGGCGCCTTCATCGTCGGCATCGGCCCGGAACCGGACCCGATCTTCGACATCCACCTGGCCGTTCCCGAAACCGGCGACGCCTCGCCGATCGTCAACGCGCTGCCGGCCCAGTTGCTTGGCTACCACACGGCGTTATTACGGGGCAATGATCCCGATCGACCCCGCAACCTGGCCAAGAGCGTGACGGTCAAGTGATGCCGGTTTGGATCGATACCCACGTCCACCTCGACGACCCCGCGTTCGACGCCGACCGGGGTACCGTGCTGGCCGCCGCCGGCGCGGCCGGTGTCAAGTGGATGGTGAACGTTGGTTATCGGCCGATTGCGTGGAAAACGACGCTCGCTCTGGCGGAGCGGCACCCCGACATCGCGTTCACCCTCGGCCTGCATCCCGGGCATGCCGACGAGTTCTCGGCGGCAACCCTCGACGCCCTGTCGGGATTGGTGGAGTCGACCCCGGTTGTCGCCATCGGTGAGATCGGGCTCGACTTTTCTCGCGGAGGGCCGCCCCGCGCCCTCCAGGAAGACGCCGTACGCCAGCAACTCCGACTGGCCCTGGCCGCGGGCTTACCAGCGGTCATCCACCAGCGTCAGGCCGAAGTCGAGATTCTGACCGTGTTCGCATCGGAGCCCGCCTTGCCACCCTTGATCCTCCACAGCTTCGACGGTTCCGCCCGCTACGCCGACTTCGCTATCGAGCACGGTTGTCTCGTCGGCGTCGGTGGGCTCGCGACTCGCCAGGGTTCGTCGGCGCTCCGCGAAGTCCTCGCCCGCATCCCCGCAGGGCAGGTGGTACTTGAGACGGATGCGCCGTTTCTAGTGCCTGCCGGCGTACGTGGGGGCAGGAATACCCCCGCTTCCGTCGCCCTGATCGGCCAACGGATGGCCAATCTCTGGACTGTCGACGTACCCGAGTTCTCAGCTATGACCACCAAAACGGCCGCGGACGCGTTTGGTTTGGTTGATGCCTGTCCACTTATAGACTTGGGGGGGAGTTCGGGTTGAATTTTTGGGGGATATGTAAAGCGAACCGACCTCGGTCCTCACAAGCTGCGACCTTCGCTCGCAAGCGCCTCCCCTTTCACCTGCCGTTATCGGCGGGCCTCACCAAACCCGCTCGCTGCACCCGTGAGGGCCAGCAGGACTTGGTCGCTGCCCGCGAGGATGGACGCCGATGTCTGCCCTGATTTCTTCCACCATTCCCGTCCTTCGCTTGCCACAGAACGTCGAGGCTTGGTTCAATCAACTCCGGACTCGCGGCGTTCTTCCGGTGATCGCAATCGCCGGTTCCCGCGGCAAGTCGACCGTCGTTCAGATGCTCGACGAAATCCTCACCGAGGCAGGACTTCGCACCGCGACCTGGACGGACGCTGGAGTTCGCGTCCTAGGGCGTAAGCAGCGCGGTGAACTCCTGCCGTGGACCCGAGCGCTCAGGCAGATCGCAAGTGGAACACTCGACCTCGCGGTTCAGGAGCTCGATTGGGATACGGTACATGCGGTCGGGTTGCCCCGCGGTGCGTATCCCATCGTCGGCGTCACGAATCTCTGCGCCAACAGCGACGCTTGCCTCCTTCGGCCCGAGACCATACGGGCCGCGCGGGCTCTGCGGACCATCCGTGAAGCCGCCGATCCCGAAGCCATTTTCGTACTGAACGGAGACGATTGGGTCGTCTCAGGCGGCAACGTGGAGCACGAGCCGAACACTATTCTCGCCACACTGAGTAGGGACTCCCCGATCGTCCGCTCCCACCTCCGACGAGACGGATCGGCCGTGTGGGCTCGGGGAGACCAGGTGCTCTTTGGACGCGACGACGACGAACACCCGGTCATGGTTGTTTCTCAGGGAGATTTCTCGCCACAAGGACTGCTCGGATTCCAGGCGATCAATGCCCTTGTGGCAATCGGTCTGGCTAGAGCGATCGGGGTCGGGTTCGCGCCGATATCAACAGCGCTAAGATCCTTCACCGCGGATCCGGAACGGCTTCCGGGCTCATTCAACTTCCTCTCGTTCGCAGGCGCCACGATCGTCGTCGATCGGCCGGCCGCGCCGTGGTTCCTCCGGCATCCGCTGCGCGCGATTGGCCATCTTCCCAGCGACCGCTGGGTCCGGGTCGTCGGCCGATTGGACGGCGTCGCAGACGACGATCTCGCGGAGACCGGCCGCCTCCTCGGCAGGGGTGGGGGGCTTGTCATCATCCATGACGAGGTGGGCGGGACGGAGCGGTGCGATCTCTTCCTCCACGGCATCGCCGCCAACGATTTCCCGCCGGCTGTCGTCCAGACGAAGACGGAAACGGCGGCCCTAACCGCAATGCTGAAGGTGCTTCGCCCGGAAGACGCGGTCTACATCCTCGCCGACGACCCCCGATCTGTTCTCCGTCGCCTCAAACGCGCCGAGATGCAGCACGAGCAGCGTTCATCGTCGACGACCACCAGCTCTCCGAGAGCTGACGCTTCGAGCCGCCTCGACGGCACTGCCGACCAAGGTCCGGGGTGATATCCAACGACGAAATTGCGTCCATCCTGGAACGGTTCGGCGGACTCCTTCGTCTGACCGGCGAGAATCCCTTCCGCGCCCGAGCCTACCTGCATGCCGCCGATACCATCCGCCACCTTGCCGAGCCATCGGTCGATCTTGCCGCCGGGGACCGACTGCGCGAAATCGCCGGGATCGGTGAGGGGATTGCCTCCGTCGTCGCCGAAATCGCCGCGACGGGATCGTTCCGGGCGCTGGACAGCCTCTCCGCACGGTACCCACCGTCACTTCTCGACCTCCTGGCATTGCCCGGTGTCGGTCCCAAGACGGTCATCCGACTTTACGGTGAGTTCGGGATCGCCGATCTGGCCGGGGTCGAAGCCGCCGTCTCCCGCGGTGTCTTCCGGGACGCCAAGGGACTGGGACAACGGTTCGAGGGCGACCTTCAGATCGGCCTTGCGGCGGTTCGTGCCCGGGACGGCCGCATCCCGATCGGCCGCGCACTCCCAGCAGCCCGTTCCTTACAGGCGGCGCTCCGCCGACTCCTGCCCGGCCGGGTCGAGATTGCGGGAGGAGTGCGTCGGTTCGCCGAAACCGTCGATCGCTTGTCGGTTGTGGTGGAGGCGGACAACGTCGCTGTCACCACTGCGGCGATCGCGTCCATGCCGCTCGTCGTCAAGGTCGCGGAGCAACGCGACGACCGTCTACGGGTCCGACTCCAGAGCGGTGAGGAGTCAGATATCGTTCTCGCAAAACCGAGCGAGTTCGGCGTCGTCCTTCTCCGGGCCACCGGTCCCGCATCCCATATCGCTTGTCTGGGACCACTCCCGCACGAAGCTGGGGACGAAACCCAGGTGTATGCCGCCCTGGGACTCCCCTGGATTCCGCCGGAGCTGCGATCCACGGAGACCGATTGGAGCGACCTCGCCCGCATTACCGCCCTGATCGGACGCGCCGATCTCAGGGGAGACCTCCACTGCCACTCGACCTGGAGCGACGGCAGCGCTCCGATCGCCGCCATGGAGTCCGCGGCGGCTGCGCTCGGCTACGACTACCTCGGCATCACCGACCACAGCCGCGGCCTCGGTGTTGCCAGGGGTCTGGATGTCGGGCGGCTCCGAGCGCAGCGGCGAGAGATCGTCGGCCTCACGGGCGGCATCGACGTATTGCAGGGTGCCGAAGTCGAAGTCCATCGCGACGGTCGGCTGGACTACGACGACGAAACCCTCGCTTCGCTCGACATCGTGGTGGCTTCGCTGCACTCGGGGTTGCGTCAGGACCGGGCGACGCTCACCGACCGCCTGATCCGAACGATCGCCAACCCCCACGTCGACATCATCGCCCACCCGAGCGGACGCTTGATCGATCGTCGGCCAGGCGGGGACATTGACTGGCCGCGCGCCTTCGCCGCCGCGGCCGAGCACGGGGTGGCTCTTGAGATCAATTCCGACCCGTCTCGCCTCGACCTCGACGCCGAGATGGCTCATGATGCGTTGGCCGCTGGCTGTCTCCTCAGCATCAACTGCGACGCCCATTCCCCCGAGAGTTTCGAGTTGATCGAGTTCGGGATCGCGGTTGCTCGACAAGCAGGCGCGACCGTCGATCGGGTGATCAACGCATGGCCACTGGAGCAGCTCCGCCACTGGCTCGCCGAACGTGGTCGACAACCTAGACCCGATCTCCCTGGCGAGGTGTAGCCAGCTAGGCCGCGCCGTGGGCCTGCCGAGTCGAGGCCAGTGGCTCCTCACTCATCACCCGTTGCACCCCCCGCAGACCGAGCAGTGATTGCTCCAGCGCCGGGCACCACTCCACTCGGCGGGAGCGACTTCGCAACCGAACCAACCGCCCTTCCCGGTGGGGGACGTGGAATACGAGTTCGTCCTCCCCCTCAAACTCTCTAAGGCAAGCGTCAACTTCTTGCATCATCTCAATATCGATCCAGGGATCGGGAGCGGAAGTGAGCGACACATGAACCCGTCGCCTGCTTTCAGGGACAACCGGCAGCACGGAGAGCGTTGGCGATACCGACTCGCAGACGAGCTGGAGAGACTCCCCTCGCCGATCGACCTTGGCGCCGAACTCCAAGATCGCGTCCGGCTGCAAAATCTCGCCACTCCGCTCGAACAGATCCGGAAACGCCACGACTTCGATCGACCCCGTCAAGTCCTCGATCTCCGCGATCGCCATCGTCCGGTTGGTACGGGTTGTGACTCGCCGGATCGACGAGACCATCGCGATCAACGTGACCGGCTGCCCAGACGCTTTATCGCCAACCTCACTGATCCGGCCGAGACCGCGTGGCGGGTTTGCCGCCGCTGGACCCAGGACGTCCTGGAGCGGATGGGCGCTGAGGTAGAGACCGAGCAGCTCCTTTTCCCATGTCAAGAGCTGCCGCTGTGCCACATCCGCCATAGGCAGAGGGGTCGCGGTACCCGCCGTCTCCGCTTCCTCGCCACCGAACAGCCCCATCTGTCCCCGAGCCGTCGCTTTCTGGCGCCGTTGCCCCGCTGCTATACACGCCTCGAGCCCGGCGAGGACCGAGCCGCGAGGACCGAAGGAGTCGAGGGCACCCGCCCGTGCCAATGACTCCACGACCCTTCGATTCACGCTCGACCAATCAATGCTTTCACACAAGGCGTCGAGGTGGGCGAACCGGCCCTCCGGTTGAGCGTGGCGAGCCCTGACGATCGCCTCGACGGCTCCCTCGCCGGCGTTCTTGACCGCCGCCAACCCCCATCGCACACCGTAGACACCGTCGGGCAGCGACTCCACCCCGAAATCGACCTCGCTCCGGTTTACGTCCGGCGGCAGAAGCGCAATTCCGGTTCGCCGGCATTCGTTGGCGAACGTCACCACCTTCTCGGTGTTCCCTTGCTCGGAGGATAGGAGCGCCGCCATGAACTCGACCGGGAAGTTTGCCTTTAAAAACGCGGTTTGGGCGGCGATGACGGCATAGGCCGCGCTGTGGGCCTTGTTGAATCCGTACCCCGCGAATCGCTCGATGGTATCGAAGATATCCCCGGCGAGGCCTTTGGCAATCCCCCGCCCGGTTGCACCCTCGACGAATCGGTCTCGGTACTTCGCCATCTCTTCGGGCAACTTCTTGCCCATCGCTTTGCGGAGACCATCGCCCTCGGCCATCGAGAATCCCGCGAGGACGTTGGCGATCCTGATGACTTGCTCCTGGTACAGGGCAACCCCGTACGTCTCCGCGAGGATCGACTCCATCTCCGGATGCATGTAGACGATCTTGGTGCGGCCGTGTTTGCGGGCGATGTAGTCCGGCGCCATCTCCATCGGCCCCGGCCGGATCAGCGCCATCAACGCGATGAGGTCCTCGAAGCTCCTCGGCGCCACATCGATCGTCATCCGGGTCGTCATCCCGCCCTCCAACTGGAAGACGCCGACGGTCTCCCCACGGGCGAGACATTCGAAAGACTTGGCATCGTCCAGCGGGATCGTCTCCAGGGATATGTCGTGCCCCCGTCGGCGCACGAGTTCGACTGCCTTTCCCAGCACGGTCAGCGTTTTCAGCCCGAGGAAGTCCATCTTGAGCAGCCCGAGCGCCTCCAGTTCCCCCATCGGAAACTGGGTCGTCAGCTCGCCCTCGCTCTTTCCTCCCGCCCGTTGGACCGGCACGTGGTCGACTAGTGGGTCTCGGGAGATAACGACCCCGGCAGCGTGGGTCGAGGCATGACGGGCGACGCCTTCCACCTTCCTGGCGGCGTCGATCAGTTCCTGCACGGGCGACTCGCTCTCGTAGAGTGCCTTCAGCTCGGGCACCTTGCCCATTGCGTTCTCGATCGTGATCCCGGGTCCGACCGGGATCAGCTTGGCCACCCGGTCGGTTTCGGCGAAGGTCCGTCCCATCGCCCTCCCCACATCACGCACCGCCGCCTTTGCCGCCAGCGTGCCGAACGTGACGATCTGGGCAACCCGGTCTGCCCCGTACTTCGCGATTACGTACTCGATGACCTCCGCCCGGCGGTCGTCGGCGAAATCGATGTCGATGTCCGGCATCGAGATCCGCGACGGGTTCAGGAACCGTTCGAAGATGAGGTCATACTTCAGCGGATCGAGCGCCGTGATGTCGAGCGCATAGGTGACGATACTGCCCGCGGCTGATCCCCTTCCCGGCCCGACCAGGATGCCGCTCTCCTTGGCAAACCGAACGAAATCCCACACCACCAGGAAATAGTTGGTGAACCCCATCGAACCGATCACGCCAAGCTCGTAGGCAAGCCGCTCCCCGACGACGCCGTCGTCGTGGCCGTACTTGCGACGGACGCCCTCTCGGCAAAGGTGCTCCAGGTACTCCTCGGCCGACCTCCCCCCCGGTACCGGGAAGTCGGGCATGTGGTAGCCCTTGAACCCGAGGTCAAGATTGCACATTTCGGCGATGCGGATCGTGTTCGAGACCGCCCCCGGTGCGTCCACGAAGAGACGGGCCATCTCCTCCGGGCTTTTCAGATAGAGCTGGTCGCTCTCGGTCTTCAGCCGCTTGGTGTCGTTCAGCGTGGTGTTGGTTTGGACGCAGACCAGGATCTCCTGCGCGGCGGCATCGTCCTGGTTGCAGTAGTGAACGTCGTTGGTCGCGACAAGCGGCAGGTCGAGTTCGCGGGCCAGGGGGATTAAATCCCGGTTGACCTGGAGTTGTTCCTTGATCCCGTGGTCCTGGAGTTCGATGAAGAACCGGTCCCGCCCAAAGATCTCCGCGAGTTTCCCCGCGTAGTCCCTGGCGACCCCTGGTCGGCCGTGCAGGAAGTTGTTGGCGACGGGGCCGCCGAGGCAGGCCGAGGTGGCGATGATGCCGGACCCGTGCTCGGCCAGCATGTCGAGGTCGACCCGGGGCCGATAGTAATAGCCCTCCAGCATCGCCCGCGACGACAACCGGAGTAGGTTCCGGTAGCCCGCCTCGTTCTCGGCCAGGAGAAGCAAGTGGTAGGACTTGCGCTCTCGGGCGCGGGCACTGCCCTCGGCGAGATAGGCCTCCATCCCGACAATCGGGTGGAGACCCGCTTTCGAGAGCGCCTTGTACCACTCCATCGCCGCATACATGACGCCATGGTCGGTGACGGCGAGGTGGTGGAGACCCACCGCCTTGGCCCGTTCGACGTACTCAGCAGTCCGCCCCATCCCGTCGAGCAACGAGTACTCGGTATGGAGGTGGAGGTGCGCAAACTCGACCACCGTGCTTCGCCTTCCCGTTCAGCCGCCCCGCGGAGGGTCGGTTCCACGATTGTCGTCCCCGCGTCGCCCCAAGCCTGTACGTACACATCGTATCCGGTCTGCAGCCGGCTCGGGTAGAGGTCCGGCTCTCGGACTTCCACCGGGCTCCCTTGCCAAAGCGGACCTCTCAGTCAGCCGTCATTACCTATGACGCCCGATTCCGCCGGAACCAGGCGAGGGCACCTATTTCTCCACCTCGCCCAAGGAAAAGCGAAAACCCCGGCAGGAGGCGGCTTCCCGCACCGGCCGGGGTTTGGTTGTACGCTCGGGTAAATCTAGGCCGCGACGCCCCCCAGATTCGGCACCCGCTCCGAGCGAACCGCCATCCGGGCCTGCTCGGCAAGCAACCGCAGCACCTGCCGCATGTTGTCCCGATACTCGGCCGGAACCGCGTCGTCCTGGAGTAACCCCAGCACCTCGCCGACGATCGGCTCCTCCGAGAGCAGGCTCGAGACGTCGCGCGGCAGGAAGCCCGCCGCCGCCAAGAGTCCGTCTTCCTCCGGGTGCGAAACCTGGAGGGCGCTCGCGAGCCGCTCGACCGCGTCCCGAGTCGGCATCCGGGCCCCGCTTTCCAAGCGGCTCACGTAACTGTGGTCGAAATCCGCCCGCTCGGCCAGCTTGCTCTGCGAGACGCGGCGCGCTTCGCGTAGCACCTTCAGTTGAACCCCGAACTCCATCTTGCGCTGTGCCATTGCCGTCGCTCTCCCTGGCGACCGGTCCGGGCTCCGGCCGTCGGTGGTTGCCGACGAGTCAACTTACGGGCGACCCGTTGCTGGCATGATACCAGTCGGTTGCCGGATGGTCAACCACTTGTCCCCGTCATCCACACCGGTGCGTGCACCGTGTCGTTATCTTCAAAGATCGTGACATGTTTTTGACAGTCGTCCCTCCATTCCGGCAACTACTGTCATTTCCCGCTCTTTGATGTCGTTTTTCGCCTCGTCCGCCGGCCCCACCGACCCTTCGCCGTACCTATCCGATCAACTCCAGCGGCTTCCGCGACGATGTGAGCGCTTTGCTATACTCCCTGTGGTTCAGACACTCGCTTGCGAAACGACAGCGCTCCCCGTTCTGCCTCCCTCGCTCCTGCAGCAACCAACACCCATGCTCGACCCCTCGGGCGTCGAGCGACCTCCAGAGGCGCACCGACCATCCGGAGGTCTTTCACCTCGCATGCCCGCTCAACTCCTCCGCGGTGCCCCGCTCGCTCGCCTCATCCGTGTTCGCGTCGCCGCGGCTTCGGGCATGCTTCGCTCCCAAGCCGGCGTCGACGCGACCCTCGCCACGCTCGCCGTCGGCGACGATCCGGGAGCGGCGGCGTACCGGGACTCGATCGAACGCAACGTGTCCCGCGCTGGGGTGAGCCACCGAGGATCGACCCTGCCCAGTTCCGCCTCTCCCCGAATACTGGTCGACGAAATCCAGCGTTTGAACGCGGACCCGACGATCCACGGTGTTCTGCTCCTTCTCCCGCTGCCGGCCCACCTTCCCCTCGAACTCGCGATCGAGCATCTCTCGCCCATGAAAGATGTCGACGGGATCACGCCGCTCAACGCCGGCCGCCTCCACCTCGGACTGCCCTCGCTGCGTCCGAGTACGCCGCAGGGCGGGATCGAGTTGCTCGACCACTACGGCGTCGAGATCGCCGGCATGCGGACCGTCGTGGTCGGGCGCAGCAACGTTGTGGGCAAGCCCCTCGCGGCCCTCCTCACGACGCGCGACGCCACCGTGACCCTCTGCCACCGTCAAACCGCGGATTTGCCCGACCTCCTGCGGCAGGCGGATCTGGTTGCCTTGGCAGCGGGCAGCCCGGGCATCGTCCACGGTGAGCACCTCCGATCGGGCGCCGTGGTGCTCGATTTCGGGATCAACGTCGAGGGTGGGGCCATCGTCGGGGACGCAGAGGCCACGTCGGTAATCACTCGGGCAAGGGCTTACACACCGGTCCCCGGCGGCACCGGTCCCGTCACCACGATGGTGCTCGCCCGGAACACCATCGCCGCCGCGTTTGCGTCCCTCGGGGTCGAGGTCGAATCAGACCCAACCTCGCTCCCAGGCGCGGCAGCCGTCGATGTCGGCCCCTTTTAGGCGCACCGGAACGTAGCGTTAGGCGGGCGGCCGTGGTACCATCTGGCCCGCATTGGGGTGTCGTCTAACGGTAGGACGCCTGACTCTGGATCAGGTAGTTGGGGTTCGAATCCCTGCACCCCAGCCGTGACCGCAGAGCGTCCAGCAACCACCGTCAAGTGGTCAGGAGCGCCAACTGCTTCTCCTGCCGAGCCGCCGCTCGTGCGATGCTCGACTCTACCCGGTGTCCGGTCCGAGCTGGTCCTAGGGATGAGTCGGGCCGAAGCTTGCCGGATCGTTGCACCGGTTCGCTCCGACCGACGCCTACCGTATTCCCCGCCGTCCTCGTGTTATTGCCCACCGCGGCTCGTCGACCTAGGAGGCACGAGACCCGTGGTGCCTGCCGCCAACGGCCGCTCCATTGGCGCCACGACGCACCGGCCCGAGCTCCGGAACCGGACGGCGAAACGGGCGAGGACGTGGCTCGCTGCCGCGTTCCTGCTGCCGTTGTTCGGCGGTTGCGTCTCGCTTGGCGAGGAGACGCGGGCCGGTATCTACCGCGTCCGGCCAGATGGTGGCGCCCTGACCCGCATCGCCGAGGAACCGGCGATCCCGGTCTGGTCACCCGATGGGACCGCCATCGCTTGGGCAGGTGAGCGAGCGATTTGGTTTGCTTTGCTCCCCGACCTCAATCCGAACCAAGTCGTCTCGTCGCCCCGCCCGGGAACCCCGGCTTGGAAGCCGGATGGCAGCGGCATCGCCTTCGTCGACAACGAGGAACGCGCCCTCTCGATCGTCTCCCTTGATGGAGGCGAACGCGTCGTCGTTCCGCTTCTCTCGGATGCCCTCCACGAAAACGGAGCCTTCCTCCCTCTACGAAACACTCCGTCCTGGTCACCGGACGGCGGCCGTCTCGTCCTGATCGCCTGTGATGGCAACGGGGACGAGGTTTACGCGGTGAACGCCGACGGTCGGGAGCTACGCCGCATCTCGAGCGTTCGCGCCAGCGGTGAGCTCATCGATGGCAACAATCGGAACGGTCCGACCAGGGCGATCGCCGACGCGGCCCGCCCCGACTGGTCCCCGAACGGCGAGCTTGTGGCGTTCGCCTTGATCCCCGAGGTGGCACGCTCGACCGGAGGTCTCTACCTCGTCGACGCGGAGGGCGGCCGCTCGCAGCGGCGGCAAACCCGGCTCGTGCCGATCGCCGGTCCATCCTGGTCGCCTGACGGCCGCAGCCTCCTCTTCGTCGCCCGGAATTCGGGTGGGTCCGACATCTACCTCTTCTTTCCGGAGCGGCGCACGCTGCGCAACCTGACAGATCGCAATATCCTCGTGCCGTCGGATGCTGCTTGGTCGCCAGACGGACTGGAAGTCGTCTTCTCCGCCGACGGTGCCGTCTATCGGTTGGACGTGGCGACGGAACGCGCCGAGCTCGTCGCCGATACGCCCTTGGTCGATCTCTCCCCGAAATGGTCACCCGACGGGGAGTGGATCGCTTTCCGGGCCGAGCCCGATTTCTTCCGTCAATCCTCGTTGCCGCCGATCCCGTAGCCTGTCACGCGGCCGCTAACCTTCCGAAGGCTTGGAGTCAGCCACGATGGATCCGTCCTCGAGCAGGTAGCCGGGCAGGCGAGCCAGCGCCGATCCCGTCCACTCCGAGGCATCGGTCCCGGTGACGATCGCCTGCGCGTCGATCCGGGTCGCGGCGTCTTCGAGCTGTCGTCGATGGCCGAGGTCGAGTTCCGAGAGGACATCATCCAGCAGCAACACCGGCGCCTCACCTGCCGACTCGGTCATCAATTCCGTCTCGGCAAGTTTCAAGGCCACCACCGCCAGCCGTTGCTGCCCTCGGGAGCCGTAGACGCCGAGATCCCTCCCGTTGCCGACAAATGCAACATCGTCTCGGTGGGGCCCGACGATCGTAACGCCTCGGCGCACCTCTTCCGGCCGCCGCTCGTCGAGTGCCCGCTCGAACCCCCGCCGCACGATTGTCTGTACCAAGCCCGGCTCGTCCCGGCGGCTATCGTCGAGACCGAGGAGGTCCAGCGATGGGACGTAGCCGACATCGAGGCTGCCGCCGGAGAGGCGCCGATACTGCTCCCCGGCGAGGAGCCCGAGGCGCCCAACCGCTCGGACCCGGCCCGCCACGATGGCGCACCCGTGGAGCAGCAGTTCTTCGTCCCAGAACGCGAGTTGCCCCGAGGCGAGCGCCCCCTTCGGGTCGATCCGCTCCCGCTGCAGCGTCTTCAGGAGGCTGTTGCGCTGCTCCAACACCCGACCGTACCGCGAGAGCGCTCGCAGATACGACGGATCGAGTTGGGAGATGGTGAGGTCGAGGTACCGCCGGCGTGAGGAGGGGCTCCCAGATACCAGTCCGACATCCTCGGGCGAGAACAGCACGGCCTTGACCTGGCCGACGGCGTCGATCGACCGGACCTTCCGTCCGTTCAGCCGGATCGATTTCCGCACCAGACCGGCACGCCCCGGGTCGACTTCCAGCCCGATCTCGATCTCGATCGAGTCGTGGCGTCGCTCGACCACCGCCCGAATCCGGGCGAACGGGGGAACCCCGAGGTCCTCGCCGCTCCCCTGCCGGATGGTCTCCCGCTCGCTCCCGCTGCGCGGCGAGCGGGTCGTGGCCAGCATCACGATCGCTTCGAGCAGGGACGACTTCCCGCTGGCGTTGGCGCCGCGCAACCGCATCCCCGAGGGGGGGAGCGGAATATCCAGCCTGGGATAGGAACGGAACTGTTCCAGTTCGAGGAAGCGCAGGTGCATTAGGCCGGCGGCGAGCTAACCCGCGCCGATCACCATCGGCATGATCACGTGCGAATACTCTTCGGTCTCGGGGAGGCGGAGAACCCCGGCCTGGTTGGAGCCGTTCATGCCGATCGTCACCTGGCCGTTCCGAAGCACCGTCAAGACATCCACCAGGTAGCGGGCGTTGAACGCGATCTGGGTCTCCGGCCCCCGGACGACCGCGTCGACGAAGCTCTGGCTGCTGCCGCGCTCGGCGGCATTGGCCGAGACTTCGAGCGACCCCGGCTCCCCGTCCTCCTCGCTCCCGCTGACGGCGAGGCGCACAACGTCGTTGTTGTCGCGAGCGAAGAAACTGGCCCGGCGAACCGCGTGCAGCAGCATGTCCCGACCGATCTCCAGTCGGGTATTGAACTCACGCGGCACAATCTGTCGATAATCGGGAAACGTGCCGTCGATCAGGCGGGAAAGGAACTCGGTCTCGTCCACCTTGACCAGGAGTTGGCTTCGGTTCGGCGTGATCGCAAGCCGGACCGGTTCGGTCCGGTCGCCGAGGATGCGTCCCAGCTCTCGGATTGCTCGCGCCGGCACAATTGCGTCGAGCCGCTCCCCAACCGGTGCCAGGAGACGGCCCTCCCGCACTGCAAGGCGAAACCCGTCGGCTGCAGCAAGGGTCAAAGTCTCCCCGTCGAACCGAGCCAACACCCCTGCGAGAACTGGTCGGCTCTCGTCGCTCGCCGCGGCGAACTCCACCTGGGTGATCATCTCCCGCAGCGACTGCGGGTCGACGATCGCCGAAAAGCCGTCGCCCTCGACGGTCGGGATGACCGGGAAATCGTCGGGATCAAGCCCGTTGATGCCGGCCTTGATCGCGTGCTTTCCCTCGCCCGACTGGACCTGGAGGTTGAACTTCCCGGGTTCGGCGCGGAGCCGGACCGGTCCGGCGGGGAGGGTGTTGACGAATTCCGACAGCAAGCGGGCATCGACGGTGACGTCGCCGTCCTCTCCAACCGATGCCTCGATCGAGGTGGTAATCCCGATCTCGAGGTTGGTCGCAGCCAGTCGCAACCGGCCGCCCTCGGTCTTGAGGTGGACATTGCCAAGCACCGGCAACGCGGTTTTCGTGGCCACGGCACGGGAAACCTGGGACAGCGCACGCTGGAACTGGTCCTGGAGGCACGTGACGTCCACCGCGCTATGACCCCTCTCCGAAGTGTCCGTACACCTCCCCGAGTATAGCATAGCTTCCCGAGAGGAATGGCCCCCGCCCGTCGTAGCTCGTCACCTGGTGCCGGTTTGACACATTTGTTCTAATCGGATACCATCAGTGTCTAGAACAGGTGTTCTGCAAGGAGGGCGACGATGGCCGCTGCAGCGGTGTTTGAACCGGGACGGTTCCTGACCAAGGTCGGCGGTGCCGACTATCTGGAAGTGAAGTGGCGGCTCGTCTGGCTCCGGGAGACGCATCCCGACGCGGTCATCGAAACCGAGATGGTCCGCCACGAGGGCGCGTTTGCCGTTTTCAAGGCGACCGTCCGCGTCCCCGACGGGGGCTCGGCCACCGGCTGGGGGAGTGAAGGGGCCGACGACTTCCGCGATTACATCGAGAAGGCTGAGACGAAGGCGCTCGGGAGGGCGCTCGCCGCGCTCGGCTTCGGCACCCAGTTCTGCCCCGATTTCGATTTCGGTGCGGCCGCTGGCAAGGTCGTCGATTCGCCGATCGACATCGTCGCGACTCGGGCCTCTCGCGCGGCAATGTCTGGTCGGGATCACGGTGAACGCCCGGTTGCTCAGCTGAACCAGCCGGCTACCCAGCGTCAGATCCGGTACGTCCAGGCTATTGCCCGTGAGGCCGGCATCGACGACGAGGAACTGAAGGCCGAGGTTGGACAGCTCTCGGGAGGCACGATCGAGGAGTTGAGTCGACGAGACGCCTCTGCCCTGATCGAGCGTCTCCAGTCTCGCCGGCAGGGAGAAGAGTTGGCTTCGTAGCCTGTGAGAGGAGGAGACCCAGGGTGTCGACCGCAGCCGACCTTTCGCTTCGCCTCGCAAAGATTGACGATCACCGGACGGCCCTTGCTCGTCGGCTCGAAGACGGCTACGACCGGATCGAGCAGGCGCTCGCCGAAGGCCAGGATGTCAGCCAATGGGAAGTTTTCTGGGTCGACCTCCTGCGCCAGTACGAGGAGTTGTGCGACGAGCGACTCGGGGCGGCGGCGTAGCACCGTCGGGTTGGAGAATGCGCTTGGGGACGGCGATTGCCGTCCCCGCCGGCGTCGGTCTGGTTCAGCCCTTCGCCCCTAACCCTCTGCCACGGTCACCGTCTCGATCCGCAGCGGCTCGGTCGGCGTCGAGTTCTCGCCCCCGCTGCCTCGCCTGGTCGGCGTGGCGCCCATCGCGTCGACCACCTCCTGGCCCCCGATGACCCGACCGAAGATCGTGTAGTTCGGCGGCAACGGGTAGTCTTCCAGCATCATGAAGAACTGGCTGCCGTTGGTGTTCGGGCCGGCGTTGGCCATTGCCACGACGCCCTTGGCGTACGGCCGCTGCACCGGTTCGTCCGCGAAGCGATATCCGGGGCCGCCCGTTCCCGTGCCCGTCGGGTCTCCACCCTGGATCATGAACCCCTTCACGACCCGGTGGAACGGCGTCCCGTCGTAGAAACCATCCCGCGCCAGGCAGACAAAGTTGTTGACCGTCTGCGGGGCCTCTCCGGGCAGGAACTCGATCTCGATCGCCCCCTTGTTCGTTTCGAGGGTCGCGGTGTACCGCTTGCTCGGATCGATCTGCATTTCAGGTGCCGATGCGTACTGCGTCACCTCGATTGCCTCCCCGTTCGCGTCCGTCGCCTCGCCGACGCCCGCCGCGCCGTCCTCCCAACAGGTCGACTCCTCAAACCCAACCGCACCGAGTTCCGGGGTTGCCGGAGCCGGGGATTCCTGGATACTCGGCGCCGAGGCCAACGCGCCGCACCCGGCCAGCGCCATCGCTACAGCACCGCTCGCCAGGAGCAAGGGCCACGATCGCCGGAACTTGGCGATCCCCCCCGCTCCGGACCCCGGCTCGTTCGTTCTGTCCAACGTCGACACCTTTCGTTCACCGCTCGGTCGGCAAGATCACCATCGCGTCGCCGAACGAGTAGAAACGATACCCTTCGGCGACGGCTTCCGCATAGGCGGCTCGGATCGTCTCAACCCCGGCCAACGCACTGACCATCATCAGCAACGTCGAACGAGGTAGGTGGAAGTTGGTCAACAACCCATCGACCAGCCGCCATCGATAGCCGGGGGTGATGAAGAGGTCGGCCATCCCCGCCGTCCTCCGTGGTTGCCCGGCGTCCCCCTGTTGGGCGACAAACTCGAGCGTCCGAGCAGTCGTGGTGCCGACTGCAATGATCCGGCCTCCGGCTTGCTTCGTCGCGGCGATCGCTTCGGCGGCCTCCTCCGGCACCTCGAACCATTCGCGGTGGATCGTGTGCTCGGCGATCCGCTCGACGGCGACCGGTTGGAAGGTATCCAACCCGACGTGGAGGGTGATCTCCGCCCAGCCGATTCCAGCCGCACCAAGATCCTCGATCAGGGTCGGCGTGAAGTGGAGACCGGCGGTGGGCGCTGCGGCGGACCCCCCTGCTTTGGCGTAGACGGTCTGGTACCGTGCCGGTTCGTGCAGGGGTGCCACTATGTAGGGCGGAAGCGGGAGCTGGCCGTAGACGCCGAGATCGAAGTCCCCGTCGTCGGGTAGCCGAAGGCGTACCTTCCCTTCGGTCCCTACGGCTTCGATCTCGATCACCACCTCTGCCTGGTCGCTTGGATTCCGTGGAGAGACGACGAGGCGAGTTCCCTCCCGGAGCCGCCGCGCCGGCTTCGCCAGGGCGATCCATCGGTTGTCCTGTTCCTGCCGGAGGAGCAGCAGTTCGACTCGGCCGCCCGTGCCTTCGCGGGTTGCTTCGAGGCGAGCGGGGAGGACCTGGCTATTGTTGGCGACCAGGAGATCCCCCGGCCGGAGCCACCGACCGAGATCGCGAATCGTGGAGTGCTCGAACCCGCGGGTCGAGCGGCGGACGACCATGAGGCGTGACCCCGAGCGCTCGGGCAGCGGCACCTGGGCGATCGCATTCCGAGGAAGATCGTAGTTGAAGTCCTCCACCCGCCACTCCCGGCCGGACGGATGTGTGGCCTCGGCCGGCGGATCAGACCGCATCGAAAAGGGAAGCTTGGCCGGCCAGCCCCGGCGGCACGATCCCGAGATGCTCGTACGCGCCCCGGGTGGCGACGCGACCGCGGGCCGTCCGCTGCAGGAAACCGAGCTGGATCAGGTAGGGCTCGTAGACGTCCATGATCGTGTCCGTCTCTTCGCTGATCGCCGCGGAGAGGGTTTCGATCCCGACCGGCCCGCCGCCGAACTTGTCGACGATCGAGCGCAAGATCCGGCGGTCGATATCGTCGAGACCGAGCGGATCGATCTCGAGCATCTCGAGGGCCTCGGTCGCCAGCACCGGGGTGATCGATCCCGCCCCCCGCACCTCGGCGAAGTCGCGAACCCGCTTGAGTAGGCGATTGGCGACTCGGGGTGTTCCCCGCGAGCGGCGAGCGACCGCCAGCGCGCCTTCGCTCGACATCGGCACACCGAGGACCGCGGCCGACCGCCGCACGATCTCCTCCATCGCATCCAGGTCGTAGAAGTCGAGCCTGAGGACCGCCCCGAAGCGGTCCCGCAGTGGCCCGGAGAGGAGGGCCAGCCGGGTCGTGGCGCCGACCAGCGTGAACGGCGGAAGGTTGATCCGCATCGTCCGCGCCGACGGACCCTTGCCGAGGATGATATCGACGGCATAGTCCTCCATCGCCGAGTAGAGGACCTCTTCGACCACCCGGTTCAACCGGTGGATCTCGTCGATGAACAGGACATCGCCCGCTTTGAGATTCGTCAGGATGGAAACGAGGTCGCCCTGCCGCTCGATTGCTGGCCCGGAGGTGATCCGGATGCTCACGCCCATCTCGACGGCGATGATCGTCGCCAACGTCGTCTTACCGAGGCCCGGGGGTCCATAGAGCAGCACGTGGTCGAGCGGTTCGCCACGGCCCTTGGTCGCCCGGATGAAGATATCGAGGCTGTCCTTGACCCGTTCCTGGCCGATGTACTCCGAGAGCCGGCGCGGGCGGAGGCTCCGCTCCAGCCCGGCCTCATCCGGGCGTGCCTTCGGGCTCACCGTCCTTCTGCCTTCTGTTCCGACCGACTCGCCTCGCTCGCCCATGCGCCGAGTATACCCCTCCAGTCCGAACGGATGTTCGCTACACTCCCTGCTCCGCCGACTCGACCAGGAGGTTCGGGATCCCCTCCTCGATCGGGTAGCGACGCCGGCAGACCGTGCAAACAAACGTCTCGCCGTCGCGGAACAGCCCTGCCTGCTCGACCGGGCACACGAAGAGCGGAACGAAAGGACCAGGAGAGCGCTCGTTCGCCACGTCCACCATTCCCGATCTCCTCCCGGACAGGCGAATTGGATGGCCCGGCGCTTTCCAGCGGCTTTAGCCGCATCGCGCGGAGGGGGGCCAAGTCCTGTCCAGATAAAGCCCAATCGTCGTTCGCCGCGTCCCAAGGCGTACACGCCGCCACGTTCGCCGACCATGCGCTTGGGCGAACCAATCAGGGCCCTGGTTCCGGCGATGCCAGCCCTCGAAGCCCTGCAAGCGCCAGCTCCGCCTGGCTCGCCGAGACCGACTCCGGCGCCGCCACAATCGCCCGCTCGAAGGCCGCCGCAGCTTCGGCAGTCCGAGGCGGTTGCCAGCCGGCATAGAGCTGGCCGAGGAAATAGAGCGCCTCGGTGTCGTCTGGGTTTGTCTCGAGAACCCGCTGGTACTGGAGTTCCGCGTCCGGTTCGTTCCCCGATTCGGCCAGCGCCAAGGCGAAGTCGAGTCTGATTGACGGGTTGTCTGGATCGAGCGCGACGGCGCGCTCGTAGTAATCGATGGCCTCGCCGTGGTTGCCCCTCGTCGAGAGCAGGTTCGCCAGAGAGACGAGGGCAACCGAGTCGTCCGGGTCAGCCGCGATGTCAGCTAACAGCGTCCGCTCGTACTCATCGTCGCCCGTCGCCGCGGGAGCCGTCACCGGAGGACCCTGGAGCCATGCGGTACCGAGTGTTGTGGCGACGAGTGAACAAACGACGAGACCGCCGACAACAACTGCCAGCAACATGGCCGGGGAGAACGGCATCGATGTCGCCCGTTTGGGCGGCTGCTTCCGGAATGCCGGACGATGAGCGCGGCCGCTCACCCGCCGGGGGCCAGGCCGTTCTCGCCCGAGTGCCGGCCGTCAGGGCGGGCAGGCAGCGACGGCACCGCGTTGGGGCGGATCTGAAAGTTGAACTTGGTACGGAACGCCTCGTAGAAATTGGTCGTGCCAAACGTGACGAGCTTGAACAGGTGGTCTCCTCGCGTGATCCGCACGATGTCACCTTTGCGGAGCGGCGTGGTCTCCCGCCCGTCGAGAATCAACGACGCCTCGTGGTCGTTGGCCAGCAGCAACTCGATCGGGTCCTCCTCCGAAACGACGAGAGGCGTTCGAATCGGCGAGTGGCAGGAGATCGGCACGATCGCGAAACCGCGGACCCCCGCCGTCAGGATCGGTCCCCCAGCCGCTAGACAGTAGGCGGTGCTGCCGTGGGGGGTCGAAACGATCATCCCGTCGCCTGGGTACGTATTCACGAAGTGACCGCCGATGTAGAGCTCGGTGTCGACCATCCGGGCACCACCCCGGAGGACCACATCATTGATCGCCCAGCCGGCGTCCCGCGAGACGCCTTCCCGGACCAAACAGGCCGCCAGCGTCGTTCCCGGTTCCACCATGTACCGACCGGCGATCAAGTTCTCGAGCGCGACCCGCCAATCCCGGCGCTCGACCAGGGCAAGGAAGCCGACGTTGCCGAAGTTGATGCCCAGCAGCGCGATATCCGGGTAGGCGTTGGCTGCCCGCATCATGAGACCGTCCCCGCCAAGGACGACCACAGCATCGACCGCAGACTCCTGCTCCGCCAACCGGCTCTCCGGAACGACCTCGATCCCCTGCCCCGAAAGCCAGTTCGCGACATCCCTAGCCAGTTCTCGGGCCTCGGCTTTGCTCCGCGCCGCGACCAGCCCCACCCGCCGCACCGGCGGGCGAACCTCGCCGATCTCCACCGCTCGCCGTGCCGGTGCCGACGCCCGCTGGTCGGAACCTCCCATCAGCCTTTCCCCTCGTCCCGACCGGTCTGCCCAACGTTGCCATCGCTCCATGAAGGCGTCAGGTAGGTAGCCGGATCGTGATCGGCTCGGAACCGATAGAGCACCGCCGGTCGGTGGCTTCCATCCCGGCGCTTCGAGCCGGTCGCCTCGATCAACTCGGCTGCCGAGACCCGACGCCGGAAGTTCCGCTTGTCGAGCGAGCGCCCCAATATCGCCTCATAGGCAGTCTGCAATTCCCGAAGGGTGAAGGCGGGCGGCAGCAGATGGAACGCGATCGTCGAATAACCGATCTTGGCCCGGAGGCGAACGATCGCGTACTCCAGCGAGTTTCGATCTTCGTCGCTCACTGTCGCCGGTTCGCTCGTGTTGAACCAACTGCACCGACTGTCGGGAGCCGACTGCTCTTCGGCATCGACCAGGGCGAGGTACGAAACGATGACCTTCCAGCTCCGCTCGTCGCCGATGCTCCGGGTGAAGAGCTGCTCCAGGTACCGCTCGTTCAACTGAGCGGTTCCCCGTACCACCCGTCGCGCTTCCGAATCGAGGCTGCCTCCGGGGCGCGGCACCCCGCACGGCAGAGACCAGACGGCGTCGCCGCCAACCAGTGCCACCCGGAGTCGGCCATCGTGTACCGTGAGCGGGACCACCCGAACGTCGACCTCGGGCGGCATCGGGCGCCGTTCCGATTCGCGTTCCGACAGCACGGACGCCTCGCTGGGGGAGCCAAGTTGAGACAATGTTGCCATCACCTCTCCCCGATCTGCTCCTCGCCGGCTGCGTTCCGAATCCTCAGTGTAGAGGGACGGCGCTAGTACCGACAATCATGCGGCTACCGCCGGCGTGGCGCCGATGAGCGGGGAGCGGCAGTCGAGATGGTAAGCAGCATCCCCGTCACCAGGAAGTTCGCCAGCATTGCCGTCCCACCGTAGGAAACAAACGGCAGCGTCAGACCTGTTAGCGGCAACAAACGAGCGACCCCGCCCGCAATCAGGAGGGTCTGGATCGCCACCGAGGTGGCCAGACCGGCGGCGAGAAATCGCTCCGCTCCGTTCGGCGCTTGCATCGCGATAACCAAACCTCGCCAGCAATAGAGCAAGAGCAAGCCGACCACCGCAATAGTTCCGGCCAAACCGAGTTCTTCCCCAACCGCGGCCAGCACGAAATCGGTGTGGACGTCGGGGATCCGGTCGGGCGCGCCTCGGCCCAACCCGACCCCCAGCACGCCGCCCGCTGCCAACGCGTACTCGGCCTGCACCTGCTGGAATCCGCTCCCGATCGGATCGACCCAGGGATCGAGCCAGTTCTGCGCCCGGATGCCGAGTCGGGAGACGCTCGCACTCGCAAACCATGCGGTGCTGGCGAACGTCGCCATCCCGATCGCCACGTACCGGGGTTGGCCCGTCGCGACGTAGAGCATCGTCAGCGTAATCGCGAAGAGGAGCAGCGCCGTGCCGAGATCATTTTGCAGCACGAGGAGAGAAACGGACCCCAGCGCCGCCAACGCGAGCGGCACCAGGTATGGGAGAGGTGGCAGGCGGATCGGCCCGATCCGGAGGTCCGATGAGACCAAGTCCCGGCGGTCCGCAAGGTAACCGGCGAGGAACACGGCCAGGGTGATCCTGATCAACTCCGACGGCTGCACCTGCACCGGTCCAAGGCGCAACCACAGTCGGGCTCCCCGGATCTCCTGACCGAAGACCAGGGTCAGCGCCAGGAGACCGACGCCGACCACCAGCCAGGTGTACTTGTATCGACCGAGCGGGTCGGCCCACAGCCGCAGCACCAGCGGGGTTCCGCAGGCGACGGCGACACCGAGCCCCACGGAAACGAGATGCCTCAGCAGCAGATCGTCCGGCACATCCGGGTTACGCAGGAGGGCCGGGTCGAGCCGGGCGATCACCACGAGCCCGACCGCCGAGAGCACCGCCGCCACTGGAAGCAGGATCGGATCCGGCCGCCGCCGCGTCGAGACCCGGTACAGGCTTGCGCCACCAGCCAGGAGCAGAGCCGGGAAGACCACCCACCACCAGGACGGATGTGCCCCCCCGGCGTCCGTTGCTGCCGGCAGCGCTGCCGAGACGGCGACAAAGAGTCCGGGAACGAGCCAGAGGAGAACCACGTCAACCGACCGTCCGCTCACCGTCAGGACCGCCTATCCCTCGCCGGTCGGGCGATATCGCTGCCCGATCACCCCCAGCCGGTCCCAATCCGCGACCGTCGCCGCAGCGGGGGAGCTCATCACCGCGTTCCTCAGCGCCTCGCCGCACCGACACGAGCGACTCGGCAGTCCCCGGTCTGCTAAACCGTTGATGATCTTCGCCGCCGCCGCCGAGGTGGACCGCAGGTTGGCGACCACCATCTCGACACTTACGTCCACTTCCGCGTCGTGCCAGACGTCGTAGTCCGTGACGAGCGCCAAGGTGGCAAAGCAAAGCTCGGCTTCTCGCGCCAGTCGGGCCTCCGGCATCGCCGTCATCCCAATGACCGAGGCGCCCCAGGAGCGGTAAAGGTTGGACTCGGCCCGCGTCGAAAACTGCGGTCCCTCGATGCAGATGTAGGTGCCCGTCGGGCTCATCTCGTTGCCGACAGCCGCCCCGATGTCAGCCACCGCATCTCGCAGGAGTGGGCAGTACGGATCGGCCAACCCGACGTGGGCGACCACCCGTCCGTCGAAGAACGTCCGCGGCCGGGAAACGGTACGGTCGATGATCTGGTCGGGTAGAACCAGCCTCCGCGGGGGCAACTCCTCGCGCAAGCTTCCCACGGCGCTGACGCTGAGGAGGTGGGTCACCCCGAGCTGCTTCAGCCCGTAGATGTTGGCCCGATACGGGACGTCACTCGGAGACCAGCGGTGACCCTCCCCATGACGGGCCACGAAGGCCAATCGGGATTGTCCCAGCTTGCCGAGCCGGATCGGACCACTCGGTTGCCCGAACGGGGTTTCTCGCGAAACCTCTTCGTCGATCACCAGACCGGGAATGTCGTAGATGCCGCTCCCGCCGATTATCCCGAGCACTTTGGTGGTCCTCCCC
>CADCWF010000150.1 GCA_902806345.1 uncultured Thermomicrobiales bacterium | reverse complement strand
CCCAGGAAGCCGAGATCCCGTTCTACACGATCGACCGTTCGCCCCAGGGCTGCGCCATCAACATGACCGTCCTCTCGGACAACTACCTGGCGGGGCAGCAATCGGGCGAGGCGATCGTCGCCCACCTCACCGAGAAGTATGGTGAACCGCGGGGCACCGTCCTCGAGGTGACCGGCAACCTCGGCCAGAACGTGGCACAGCTCCGCGGCGCCGGCTTCAACGACGTGATGGCCGAGAACCCGGACATCACGGTCATCACCCGAGCCGGCGACTGGGACACCGCCGAAGGCGTCGATATTGTCCGCGATGTGGCCTCGACGGAGGCCGAGCTCGACGCCATCTACCACCACTCCGACGCGGTCTACACCCCAGGCACCCTCCAAGTGCTGCAAGAGCTCGACCTGCTCGCCCCTCGCGGTGAGGAGGGCCACATCTTCATCGCCGGCGTCGACGGCAGCCCGGCGGCGCTCCAGGGCATCCGCGACGGCTTCGTCGATCAGTCGTCCAACCAGCCAATCCCGGACTTCGGGATCATCACCGACTACATCGAGATGGAGCTGAACGGCGAGACGATCGAGGCCGGCGAGGTCGTCGAAGAGGGAGCGCTCTGGTCGCCTGCCCGGATCGACGAGAGCGATGTCGGCCCCCAGCTCTTCCTAGCGACGACGTCCGTGGGACCGGACAACGTCGATGACGAGCGGTTGTGGGCGAACGTTGCGGCTGGCCGGGAGGCGGGTGTCGAGGCAACGCCCGCATCGTAGGGCGCTACGACCAAGGGGATCGCTCGCGCCATGCGGGCGGTCCCCGGGGGCAAACCAACCGGATCGATGCAGGATGGTCTCGGCGGTTGCGGCGTCGCGTCCGAGCAACGCGGGCCCGACCGAAGAGGCACCCGCTTCCTGGCCCAGGCAGATCCCGAGTACGAGGAACCCGAATGAATGACCCCAGGCTCGGCAATGTCGTCGAGATGCGGGACATCGTCAAAACGTTCCCCGGGGTGCGCGCGCTCGACGGCGTCTCGTTCTCCGTGCGCGCCGGCGAGATTCACGCGCTGGTCGGCAAGAACGGGGCCGGCAAGTCGACCCTGGTTCAGATCCTGACCGGGCTCTATCCGCAGGATTCCGGCGAGATCTTCGTCCGTGGCGAACCGATCGAACGGATGACGACGACGCGTGCCAAGGACGTGGGCATCGCCCTGGTCGCCCAACATGCCAGGTTCGTACCGGGGTTGAGCATTGCCGAGAATGTGTTCGCGGGCAGCTTGCCGAGGACACGGGGCGGGTTCGTCGACTGGAGCCGACTGCACCGCGACAGCGCCGAGCGACTCCGGCGATTCGGGTTGGAGATCGATGTCCGGCGGCGGATGGAGGAGGTCACGATCGCCGAACGGCAGATGATCGAGATCGCGCGGGCGCTCTTTGCCGAGGCAAGCGTGGTGATCCTCGACGAGCCGACGGCGCCGCTCCCCAAGCACGAGGTCCGGATGCTGTTCGAGTTCGTCCGTCGGCAACGCGAACGGGGAGCCACGTTCGTCTACATCTCCCACTATCTGGAAGAGGTCTTCGAGCTGTCGGACCGGGTCACGGTCCTTCGCAACGGCCAGCTCGTCGGCGTTACCCCGACCTCCCAACTGACGCAGCCGACGCTGGTCCGCATGATCAGCGGGACGGATGTGGAGCGGTTCCGTCGCCCGGCCCGCGGCGGCTTGGGGAAGCCGGTGCTCGAAGTCGCTGGACTTAGCCGGCCCGGTGCCTACGAAGATCTCTCGCTCAGGGTCCACGCCGGTGAGGTGGTGGGCCTCACCGGGCTTGAGGGATGTGGTAACGGAGCACTCGCGCGGGGGCTCTTCGGGCTCGAACCCCTAGGGGTCGGTCGCGTCCTGGTGGACGGCAAGCCGTATCGAGCCGCAAACCCCGCGGAGGCGCTCCGACGGGGGGTCGCCTATCTTCCGCGGGACCGGCACGGTCTCGGGATCGTCGGCATTCGGAGCGTCCGAGACAACGTCTCGCTCTCAGTCACGGACAAGTTGGCGAACGCGCTCGGGTTCATCAGCGGTCGGCGCGAGCGGTCGCTGGTCGGGAAGTACATCGCCTCGCTCGGGATCAAGACACCCGGGATGGGGCAGGCGGTGGAGAACCTGTCCGGCGGCAACCAGCAGAAGGTCGTCGTTGCGAAACTTGTCGCAACCGCACCGCGGATTCTCCTCCTCGACGAACCGACGCAGGGGGTCGATGTCCAGGCCAAAGTCGAGATTCTGCGGATCGTGGACGAGCTGACCGGCGGCGGCGTCGGGGTCGCGATCGTCTCCGACGAACTCGGCGAGCTGACTGATGTCTGCGACCGGGTCCTCGTCTTCTATCGTGGGAGGCTCACCCGCGAGTTCCGGAAGGGTGTCGACGAGATGACGCCGGCCCGGATCCTCGCGGCGATCGAGGGCGAAGTTGAGGAGGGCGTCGATGCCGTGGCGTAGGCACGTTCCCGGCCTCCTCGACAACTTGATCTGGTTCATCCTCGTCGGGGTGATCCTCTTCTTCGCCACCCAATCCGACAAGTTCCTGACCCCGATCAACCTGCGGAACATCCTGGCGGCCGCGGCGGTCCTCGGCGTCCTGGTGGTCGGCCAAACGTTCGTCTTGATCACCGGCAATTTCGACCTCTCGACCGAGTCGACGCTGGGACTTTCGGCCCTGCTCGGGCTCTGGTTGATCGTGCCGGCCGTGGCGCCGACCTGGGGCGCCGGGCTGCTCTGGAACCCGTTCGTCTCGATCGCCGCGATCCTGTTGATGGGCGCTATCATCGGCTGGCTGATTGGCTCCCTGATCACCTACGGCCGGATGAACAATTTCATCGTCACGCTAGCGATGCTGCTGATCCTCCGCGGGGCCATGCTCCGGTTCACCGAAGGAAACGCCGTCAACGGGCTGAACTTCCCGCCGGCGCAGGTCTTCTACTCGCTCGGGAGTGCGCCAGCGGTCACGCTCCCCTGGCTCGGCAAACTGCCGGTTGCGGTGGCTGCGATGCTGCTGCTCTTCCTCATCGGCTATGTCATCCTCGAGCACCGGCCGTTCGGCCGCGACCTCTATGCGATCGGTGGCAACCGAGCGGCGGCGGTGGCGTCCGGGATCGACGCCGACAAGCGGATCCGACAGGTCTACGTCCTCAGCGGCTTCCTCGCGGCCTTTGGCGGGTGGATGCTGGCGGGTCGGGTGGCCTCGGTCCAGGTCGATCTCGGGGAGGGTTACATCTTCCAGGTCATGGCAGCGGCCGTGATTGGCGGCATCAGCCTCAACGGTGGCCGGGGCAAGATGATCGGGGCGCTCGGCGGGGTGCTGCTCCTCTCAACGATTGACCGTGGCCTGAACCTGATGCAGGTTTCGGTCTTCTGGATCCAAGTGATCCAGGGGCTGATTATCCTGATCGCCATGTTCATCGACGCCCAGAAGGTCCGCTTCCGGGCGCCGGTGGTCGATACCGGGGCAACCGCGACGACCGCCGGCACCGCCGCGTCAACGGCACCGGCTGACTGATTGGATGTACCGGAGCTGTCGAAGAAGAGGGACATCACTGTGGGGGACCACCCTGAGTTTTCCGCCAACGTCAAGCGGTACGGGCGTGACGAATCGCCGGCCGAGCGCCGTCCGCTTCGAGCTGGTCCACTCTCGGTCGTTCTCGAGAACGGCGACCTGCGGTATATCCGGCTCGACGGCTCATTGGTCGTCCTCCGGCTCTACGGCGCGGTGCGGGACCGCAACTGGGACACGATCGAGCCCCGGTTTCTCGCCTACGAGGTGGACGAGCGGGAAGACGCGTTCGAGGTCCGGTACACGGCCGAAGCCGTCTCGGACGATCTCGATTTCGTCTGGCATGGGAGGCTGACCGGAACACCTCAGGGCACGATCACGGCGGTGTTCGACGGCGAGGCTCGCTCGACATTCCTCAAGAACCGGATCGGCTGGTGCGTCCTCCACCCGATGGGGCTGGCCGGACTGCCGGCCGAGACGGAAACACCGGACGGACCGGTGGCCGGTACGTTTCCGGTCGCGATCGCGCCGTGGCAACCGTTCTTCGACATGCAGGCCATCTCCCACCCGACACCTTCTGGCAGTCGGGTAACGATCCGGTTCGACGGCGACCTGTTCGAGATGGAGGATCAGCGGAACTGGACGGACGCCTCCTACAAGACCTATTCGACCCCCCTGCGACTTCCCTATCCCGTCGAGATGGAAGCGGGCCAGCACGTGACCCAGACCGTGACGATCGAGGCGACGAGTGGTTCTGTAGTCAGGACGGAACGCGATTCCACCGCGCCAAATGCCATCGCGGTGCGGGTCCGCGACGAGGTCGTCAGCAGGATGCCGGCGATCGGCCTTGAGCAACCCGCGAGCGGCCAGCCGCTCCGGGAGCGAGAGATCGATCTCCTGCAGGCCTTCCGGACTGGACACCTTCGGGTCTCACTCGATGTGACGGGCGACGAATGGCAGAATGCCCTGGGGAGAGCGGCCGACGACGCTGCGGCACTCGGGGTGCCAATCGAGCTCGAGATCGTTGCCGGCGACGGTGGCGAGGGTCTGGACGCCCTGTTCCGCACTGTGCAAGAGCTCAAGGCGCCGCTGGCGCGGATGTTCGTTTTTCCTTCCAGCGGGTTCACGACAACCGGACCGGTGCTCCAGGAAGCGATCGTCGAGCGGGATCGGGCGGGAATCGGGGCGCCCATTGGGGGAGGCAGTCGCGCCTACTTCACCGAGTTGAACCGGGCGGCGGGGTCGCTGCCGCTGGGCTCACTCGAGGTGCTCGGTTACGCCTTCAGTCCGCAGGTCCACGCGTTCGACAACGCCTCGCTCGTGGAGACGCTCAGAGCGCAGGCTGAAACGGTCCGGAGCGCCCGCGCCATCGCACCGAATCTAACGCTCGCGCTCGGTCCGATCACGCTCAAGCCGCGGTTTAACCCGAACGCGACGGGACCCGAGCCCTCCCCGGCTGCGGGGCAGTTGCCCTCGACGGTCGATCCGCGGCAACCGTCGCTCTTCGCCGCTGCGTGGACCGTGGGGAGTCTGGCCAACCTGGCGCCGACGAGCGTCGAAGCGTTGACGTACTTCCAAACGGTTGGGTGGCGCGGGTTGATCGAGCGCAGCGACCATCCGCTCAGGGGCGCCGGATTCCACTCCTGGCCGGGGATGGTTTTCCCGATCTACCACGTCCTGGCCGACGCGGCGGGCTTGACGGGAGGGGACGTTCTGGCCTGCGAGACCTCCGACGCCTTGGTGGTCGAGGCGCTGGCGGTCCGGTTCGACGGGCGACTCGTCGTGCTCCTCGCGAACCTCCAGGATACTCCGGTCGAGGTCACGCTCTCCCTGCCGATGCAGGGTCCGGTCCACATCCGAACGCTCGACGAAACGACCTTCGAGTTGGCGGCGGCGGAACCCGAGCGATTCCGGCGGGAGCATCTCCAAGTCGCCGCCGAGGGCGACGCGACCGTCGCCCTCTTGCCCTACGCGGTGGCGACGATCACGGTTGACGAGACGGCCGATTCCGTGGAATAGGAACAACTGGCTGCCCGGCGGTGGCGGCCGGGCCGGACCCGGTCGGGCCGCCATGGTTGCGTCACGGCCGGTCGCCGGCGATCGGCAAGGGGGGGACGATGAACGGGTCCTCGGCGGGGGCGTCGGCGGCGAAGTCGCCGATCAGTCCGAGCGCTCCGCGGATGCTGCTCCGTCGACTCGGCGCGATCGACGAGATCGGCGTCATCGGCGCGATCGTGCTGCTCTCCGTCCTCCTGGCAATCCTGGTCGGCGATACGTTCCTGTCGACCAACAACTTCGTCAACGTCTCGCGCCAGGCATCCTACGTCGGGATCATGGCGGTCGGGATGGTCTTCGTCATCGCGATGGGTGACATCGACCTCTCGGTCGGCTCGATCTGGATGCTGTCGAGCGTCTCGATGGCGATCGCCCTGCGAGAAGAGCTGCCGATCTGGCTCGCGGTCCTCATCTGCATGGTCGTTGCCACGCTCTGTGGTCTCTTGAACGGAGCTCTCAGCGTCTGGCTCCGGATCCCAACGATCATCGTCACACTCGGCACGCTGAGTTTGTTCCGAGGACTTGGGCTCGTCGTTTCCAACGCAACGCCGGTCTCCGGCTACAACCTGGAGACTTGGTTCTTTGAGTGGATCGGTGGACGCGACCCCGTCTTCGGGATCTGGACGAGCGTCTGGGCGATGGTCCTGGTCGGAATCGCCGGCTGGCTGCTATTCACCCGCTCGGCGTTCGGCCGCCGCGTCCAGGCGATCGGGTCAAACCTGCAAGCGGCCCGCTTCTCCGGGGTGCGAATCGGCCGCTACCGGATCATGGTGATGGCCCTGATGGGCTTTATCGTCGGCATCGCCGCGGTCGTCGCCCTGGCGTTCAACCGGAACGGCAGCCCGACGGTCGGCGTCGGCACCGAACTCTACGTCATCGCCGCGACGATCATCGGAGGAACGGCCCTCACCGGGGGCTCCGGTTCGGTTTTGGGCGCGATCCTCGGGGCGATCATCATCCAGCTGATCCAAAATGGATTGGCGCTGCTGGCCGTGCCGCCGGCCTGGTCGACGGCGGTGACGGGGATCGTCATCATCGTCGCGGTAACGCTCGACTACCTCATCAAGCGGCGGTAGGCGCCGCGCTCGGCGGCTGAGGCCGAGGCCGAGCCTCCCGGCCAGTGGAGGCGACGCGGACTGCCGGGGCGAACCGCGGCGGCCGTTGGCGGGGAGAGGAGGGAAGATCGCGGTCGTCGGGTGGGGGGCTTACGGTGAGGGCCCCTCGCGCTCATCGACGGTCGGGCGGAGTGCGCCCGCACCGGGTCCTCGACGAGGAGGCATGCGGATGAACTGGTTGAAGCGTTCGACGGCGATCCTGGCGGCCACGATGCTGGTGGCGATGCCGGTCGCGGGGGCGCAGGATGCCTCACCGCCGGCGGCAAGTGGCGACATTGAGCTCGCCTACGTCCTGCACGGCTTGAACGCGTTCACGGAGCGGATCCAAACCGGCGCCCAGGACGCCGCCAGGGACTACGGTGTCTCGGTTGAGGTGTTCGGCGATGCATCCTTCGACACCCCGACCCACCAGGCGTTCTTCGAGAACGCGCTTCAGCGCGGCTTCGATGGCATCGCGGTGGTGCCCAACCCCGGCGATCAGTGGATCACCCCGCTCCAGCAGGCGGCGGACCAGGGAATCCCGTTGGTGGGCGCCAATATCACCGCACTCGACTCGGTCTTGGGCGCTTGGGTCGGGCAGAACGAGTTCAACTCGGGACTGATCCTCGGCCGGGAAATGCGTGGGCGGCTTGAGGCGGCTGGAAAGACCGAGGGCACCATCCCGGTCGGCATCTGCATCCCGGCGGCCGAAGTTCTCCAGGAGCGCGACCAGGGTTTCCGGCTGGCGTTCGAGGGTAGCTCCTTCGAAGTGCTGCCGGCGCAGGAGGTGCTCGCCCCGGTGCCCGACAACTACGCCCGGTGGGAGAACATCCTGGCCGCTAACCCCGACGCGGTCGCGGCGGTCGGGCTCTGCTCGATCGACATCCCGAATCTTGCCCAGCTGAAAGAGCGAAACCAGGCGGAGTTCATGATCGGCGGGTACGACCTCGACCCACCGACGCTCGACGCGATCGCGGCTGGAACGGCGGAGGTCACGGTCGGTCAGCAGGAGTACCTGCAGGGTTACTTGCCGATCCGGGCGCTCGCCGAGCACCTGATCAACGGGACCCCCCTAGTCGAGGGCTGGCTAGAGGGACCGACCGAGGTCGTCGACGCCGAGAACGTGGAGGCCTACGTCGCCCGCCAGACCGACAACCAGGTGCAGTACAAGTACTACCAGGAGTACATGGCGGAGAACTTCGCGGATCTTCAGGCATCAGCGCGGCCCTACAGCGATCTGGCGACGACGACCGAGCAGGTGGCCACGCCGGCACCGTAGGTGCGGCGCGCCGCGTCTTCGATCAGCCCGACCGAGCTGTTCGACGCGGTACCGGAGAACGGACCGGGCAGGGAGCGTCGCGAGGCGCTCCCCGCCAGGTCGAGAACCGACGGAGGCTGCAGGTGGGCGAACCGGTGGCGACCCCCAGCGAGATCGTTCGACTTGACCACGTTGTCAAGCGATTTGGCGGCATCACCGCCGTCAACGACGTCTCGTTCGCAGTTGCGACCGGCGAGATCCATGCCGTCGTCGGCGAGAACGGGGCCGGCAAGTCCACCATCATGAAGATGCTTGCCGGCGTTCACCTGCCGGATGCCGGAACGCTCCTGCTCCGCGGTGATCCAGTGGTCATTTCCGACCCGTTAGATGCGCGCCGACGCGGCATCAGCATCGTGTTCCAGGAACTAAACCTATTCCCTCATCTGTCTGTGGCGGGCAATGTCTTCGCCAACCGCGAGCTCTCCGGTGCAGGCAGACTACTCGACGAGCGCCGAATGGTAGCCGAGACGCGGCACATTCTGGACGAGATGGGGGTGGAGCTCGATCCGCGAACAAAGGTTGGCAAGCTCGCAGTTGGCGAAAAGCAACTGGTCGAGATTGCGCGGGCGCTCCAGCAAGAGTCGGACATCGTCATCATGGACGAGCCCAACTCGGCGCTGAACGCGGCTGAGTCGGAGCGCCTGTTCGACCTGCTGCGCCGCCTGCGCGACCGCGGGATCACCATCATTTACGTCTCCCACCGGCTCGAAGAGGTGTTCGCCATTGCTGACCGGATCACAGTGATCCGGGACGGCCGCTACCAATGGACGCGGCCGATCGCCGAGACGACGATCCCCGACGTAATTGCGGCGATGATTGGGCGGCGGCTGGAGGAGACGTTTCCGGATCGGCAGCCGGTCGACCCGGCCGCGCGGGTCGTTCTCGAGGTGCGTGGCCTGACCTGTCCCCCGACGGTGGGTCCGATCGATTTCGCGGTTCGCTCGGGCGAGATCGTGGGGTTCGCCGGTCTCGAGGGGTCGGGCATCGACGAGACCCTGCACGTCTTGTTCGGGCTCGGCAAGCCGACCGGCGGCGATGTCGTCTACCGAGGGCAAGAGGGAGGCCGCCCGACCTCACCGTTCGACGCGATCCGCCAAGGGTTCGCCCTGATTCCGGCCAATCGCCGTGAAGAAGGCCTGATGACCGGGTGGTCGATCCGCCGCAACGCCAGTCTCTGCGTCCTCGACGACCTCCTCGACCGGGTCGGGCTGATCGACCGCACGCTGGAGCGGAACCTGGCTGACGGTTACGTCCGGCAGCTCAGCGTGACGACCGACTCGATCGACAAGCGCGTGGTCAACCTGTCGGGCGGAAACCAGCAAAAAGTCGTCGTCGCCAAGTGGCTCGCAACGGAGCCGACCGTCCTGATCCTGAATGACCCGACCCGGGGCGTCGACATCGGGGCCAAGTCCGAGATCTACGCCCTCTGCGATCGACTTGCGCGCGGCGGCATGGCGTTGCTCTTCACCTCGTCGGAGATCGAGGAGACGCTCGGCGTCTGCGACCGGGTGCTCGTCTTCTACAAGGGGCGGATCATCCGGTCGATCGCCCGCGGGGAAGCGTCCAAGGCGGACGTAATGCATTGGGTGGCGGGAGGGGTGATCCCGGAGGTCGTAGAGGTCGAGGTTGCGCAGGAACTCGACCCGCGGCTGCCGACGGCCTAACCGGTGGACGGTTCGTCGTTACGGCTCGTGGTTTCGGTCGTCGCGACCGCTTCGACGATCCCGGACTCGGTCACCCGGTAGTGCGACGCCGACCACACCGGTTCCCCGTCCCGCAGGAGGATGATTTGCGGAGACTCGTGACGGATGCCAGTTCGCGCTTCGACCGCATCCGAGAGCTCCGGTGCCGCCGCGACATCGATCAGGGCGACCGGACCGGGCAGACGGGCGACCTCCCGATAGGCGGCGGCGCTGATCGGGCAGTACGGATCGTGCAGGAGGACGAGCGCCGGTCCGGGGCGCGCCAGCCATGGCGCCAACGATGCCTCGTCCTCGATCGGGACAAACGCAGCGTCGTCGATCTCGTCTCGCCACATCGCCATGCCCTTTGCCTTCATCCCCGCGGCGACCGATCGAGCGAACGCGAGTGCCCGGTCCCGGGAGCTCATGCGCCGCCAACATTCTGGAGCAACCCGCCGTCGGCGAAGAACGTGCTCCCCGAGACGTAAGACGCGTCATCGGACACCAGGAAGAGTACGACGTTGGCAATTTCCTGGGGTTCGCCGGGGCGACCCATCGGGATACGCTTCATCGCCTGCTCGCCCTGTTCCGGGTCGAGGAGACGCTCAGTCGTCATCGGCGTCGCGATCATGCCCGGAGCGACGTTGTTGACGCGGACGCCCTTGCCGGCAAGCTCTGCGGTCAGCGTCCGAGCTACCATCCGGAGTCCTCCCTTGGCGACATCGTAGGCGACGTTGCCGGGGGAGGGGATCTCCTCGTGGACGCTCGTAATGTTGACGATAGCGCCGCCGCCACGCTCGACCATTCCCTTGGCGGCGAGCTGAGTCAGCACCCAGGGGCTGACCAGGTCGACGTTCAGCACCTCCTGAAAAGCGGTCAAGGGCAAGTCGAGCGACGAGGGCGCGCTGGCGCCCTTGCCGGCATTGTTGACCAGAACGTCGACGCGTCCGAACGCCACGATCACCTTCTCGAACAGCAGCGCGGCCTCCGATGGATCCGCCAAGTCGGCCTGGAAAACCTCCGCCCGGACGCCATGGTGGCGGGCGGCGTTGGCGGTCTGTTCGGCGCCACGCTTGTCGGTATGGAAGTGGACGGCAACGTGAGCCCCTTCTCGGGCGCACGTCGTCGCGATTGCCCGCCCAATGCCGCTGTCGGATCCGGTCACGACCACGATCTTGCCTTCGAGCTTCATCGTCAACCCCCCTCAACGCGCCAGACACCCCTGCGCCACCAGCGAGGGCGCAAGATGGTTGCCCTGGGTGTCTAGCTGGCACGGCCGGGTCCGTTCCTGGGATGGTACATTTGTTCGCATGACGGTCTCCTCCGCCAGCAAAGCTCCTGGTTCCCGTACCCTCCGGAAGGCGCCCCTAGCGTTCGATCTCGACCAGGGAGCGTTGACCGAGGTTCAGACTCTCCTCGTCGACTGGTTCAGCCGTGAAGGGCGCGACTTGCCGTGGCGGCGGACGCGTGATCCCTGGGGGATCCTCGTCGCCGAGGTGATGCTGCAACAGATCCAGGTCGCCCGGGCGATCCCCTTCTGGGAGGCGTTTCTCCAGCGGTTTCCAACGCCGGCCGCTCTGGCCCAAGCGCCGCTTTCGGTCGCGATCAGGGTCTGGGGCGACCTCGGGCGTTATCGACGGGTCGTCGATCTGCATAGGACGGCGGGCATTCTTGTTGAGGAATACGCTGGCCAGGTGCCGGACGACCCCGAGGTGCTGCGGACGATGCCAGGGATCGGACCCTACACCGCCGGGGCGACCGCCTGTTTCGCGTTCGAGCGGGATGCATCGTTCGTCGATACCAACATCCGGCGCGTGCTCCACCGTCTCTTCGTCGGATTGGACGTGCCGCAGAACTCGGCGTCGAACCGTGAGATCGAGGCGATCGCGGCGCGGGCGGTGCCGGCGGGCGCGGGCTGGTCCTGGAATCAAGGGTTGATGGACCTTGGCGCCATGATCTGTACGCCGCGCAAGCCGAAATGCGAGCGCTGCCCCGTCAGCGGGAGGTGCCTGGCGCGGCCGGCGATGGAGGTCGCGTCTGAGTCAAAGCGCGTCTCGGGGAATGAACGGGGTGTGAAGCCGTCCTACCGCTACGAAGGCACGAACCGCTATTTTCGGGGACGGGTGTTGGAGCAACTGCGGGCGTTGCCTCCTGAGGAGGACGAGGCCGGACTACGGCTGTCGGACCTCGGGGCCCGCTTGCGGCCGGGTTACTCGGGAGACGATCTTCCGTGGCTCCTCGGGGTCGTGCACAGCCTGGAGGAGGACGGATTGGCGCTCGCCGAAGAACGGGCAGTGTACGACGGGGGCGGCGATTCGGGCGGCGTTGTCGTGAAGTTGCCAACTCGGTCGGAACGGGCCGGACATGAACGCTCCGCGCCGCGGTCCGACATCGCGGTCGGATGGTCCCGGAAAGGCGACAACGGAACCAACAACGACGCCTCCAAGGCGAACTCGCCTGGAGGCGCGGAGACGGTGGGCGATACTGGACTCGAACCAGTGACCTCTACGATGTCAACGTAGCGCTCTAACCAACTGAGCTAATCGCCCGTACTCTGGATAGTGAGGAGTATAGGCGCGGCCTTCGCTGCCGGTCAAGCGCCGCTTCCGCCATGCAGGACCGGGAGCGAGCAATGTTGAGGCCTATTGCGGTGGAAGTTGTCGCCGGACTGCGTCGGCGCGAGTCATCGCGTGCCCCCGAGCCTCGGTCCGGGTACCTGCTACCGACCCCGCAACCGCACCTCCGGCTTTCAAGGCGGCGACAGGAGCTCCGACGTCCGCGGCCGCAGGCTCGGCCAGACCGAACTGCGAGAGGAGGAAGGCGTAGAGCTCGGCCGTGTCCACGGCAAAGTTGTCGACACCGGAAGAGCCGCCATGGCCGCCTGCCATCGTCGTTCGCAGGTACAGGGGCTCGTCGCCCGTTCCGAGGTGGCGGAGGCGAGCGACCCACTTCGCGGCGAGCCAGTAGGGGGTTCGGCTGTCCTCCAGGCCGGAGGTGACGAGCATGGCCGGGTAGGCCTGCGATTCAACGTTCTGGTAGGGGGAGTAGGAAAGCTGGTAGTCATAGAAGACCGCCTCGACCGGGTCCCCAAGCTCGTCCATGTTCGCGGAGCCGATGGGGGACCGCAGGAGGAAGGCGATGACGTCGGCAAGCGGGACGTTCGCGACGATCGCCTTGAACAGGTCCGGCCGCTCGTTGGCCACCGCGCCCATCAGCAAGCCGCCATTGCTGCCTCCCATTGCCGCGAGGTAATGGGACGCGGTATACCCCTCGGCCACGAGGTACTCGCCGCACGCAATGAAATCGGTGAAGCCGTTTTTCTTGTCGAGTAGCCGGCCATCGTCCCACCACCAACGCCCGAGCTCGGCGCCGCCACGGATGTGGGTCGTTGCGATCGTGACGCCGCGGTCGATCAGGATCAGCCTCGCGAGCGAGAAGACCGGCTCCTGGTTGACCCCGTAGCCTCCGTAGCCGTCCATCCGAAGTGGGCGTGGTTGGTCGGCCCCCTCTCGCAGCGTCACCAGGGAGATCGGGACTTCGACGCCGTCCAGGGAGGGCGCGTAGAGGCGTTTTGTGATGTACCGCGACGGGTCGTAGCCGGCTGGCACCGGCTGGCGCTTGAGGACGGTTTTCTCTAGGGTGCGGAGGTCGATCTCATAGTCGGTGTCGGGCGTCACCGGCGAGGTGTAGACGACCCGCAGCTTGTCGGAATCGTAGGTCCAGTTGGCCCCAGCCTGCACCAAATAGATGGCCTCATCGAATCGGATTTGGTTGAGACTGCCGGCCGGCTCGTCGACGGTCCAGACGGTGGTGAACCCCCCTGATCTCCCGTAGACCACGAGATGGTCGGCGAACACATCCAGCCCCGAGAGCGGGCGCTCATCGTCATGCTCAATCAGCGTCTCCCATGAGGTCGGAGGTGCGTCCCCGGCCGGAGCGACCAGCAGGGTGTTGTTGGGGGCATCGCGGTCGGTCAGCAGCAGGAAGCGACCGTTCCGGTGCTCCAACCCCGACGAAACCCCCGGTGTCCTTTCCGCAAGGAGGCGAGGGGTGCCGTCGATGTCGTCCGCGGGCAGGTAGCGCAGTTCGTTGGTGTCGAAGGCGCCGGCGTAGGTGACGATGTAGCGCCGGTCTTTGGTGGCGCCAACGCCGACGGAGAAGCCCGGTTCGTCCTCGCGGAGGATCGTCGCGTCGGACGCCGGTTCGGTGCCGAGTCGATGGCGACGGATCTGGGAGGTGCGGCGGGCGTCCACCTGAGCCGCGTAGAAGAGGGTCCGGCTATCCGGCGCCCAGACGAAGCCCCATGCTCGCGGGATCCGTTCGATGACGTTTCCCGAGTCCATGTCGAGGATGGAGATCTCGTAGAACTCCTCGCCGGTGAGGTCGAGGTCGAACGCGAGGAATCGATTGTCGATGGTCGGCTCCCACCCGCTCATCGAGACGTAGTCGCTCTCGATTGCGTTCATATCGACCAGGATCTCTTCCTCGGCGCCGGGCTCGTCCTTTCTCCGGCAGACGATGTCGTAGTCGAGGCCCTTCTCGCTCCTGCTGTAGTAGAGGTAGCCGTGCCAGGGGACGGGAACGGACTGGTCGTCGATATCGATCCGGTCGATCAACTCATCGTAGAGGTGTTGCTGAAGGTCGGAGAGCGGCGCCATCGCCGACTTCAGATAGGCGTTCTCGGCGTCGAGGTAGGCAATGACTTCGGGATCGGTCGGATCTTCAAGCCACCGGTAGGGGTCGACCGCCAACCCGTTGGGGTAGGCCTGGATCGTGGGTTTGCGATCCGCGATGGGCGGAGGCGGCGCCTGAGCCGAGGCCTTCAGCCTCGAGGCAACGACCGACGAAGGGGCGGCGAGACCGACGAGGAGCGTGCGCCCGACAAGGTGTCGTCGGGTCATTTGCGTCGGGGACGTCACGGCTACCTCCGAGCGACAGTGGCGGGGAACGGCCGGCGTGGACGATGAGTCGGCGGGGATGGTTCAGACCTAGAAGATGGTACGTGCGACGCTCCGGGCCGACAACCGCGAGCGGAGTGACCTGACCGGCGTTGCGGCATCGCCGCTGCCGACCAGATGTCGCGCTTGGACAGCATCCTGGAGCCGATCTGCCGGCACGATCCCTGCTTTGACGGCCGGGGACGAAACGGCCGTGACCCCGATCGGCGTTGTAGGAGTGTCACGGTGTCCCACCCGAGGAGAGGAGTTGACGATGGAGCACGAAGGATTTGACCGGTTGGTCCGGTCGCTGGCCGGCGGCATCAGCCGGCGTGGCATGCTGAAGCGGTTCGCGGCGACCTCTGTCGCCGGACCGGGTGCCCTGCTCGTCGGTGGCGCCGCTGCCGCTCAGCGCGGCAACAACAACGACGACAAGGAGCGAGGCAACGACGAAGGACGGTGCCGCCAGGACGGGGAACTCTGTGACGGCGGGCAGATCTGCTGCGCCGGACTCGTCTGCGGACCAGCCGCCGTCGGCACGTCCCAGCGGTGCCAGGCGATCGGAGCGGTCGGCGCCAACACCACGACGGTCACCAACACGAGTACAGCAAACCAGGACGTGAACAACAACAGCGTTTGCGCCGGCGACTGCAATGTCGAGCAAAACGCCGAGGCCAACCTCGAGGTCAACCAGAACGCGAACGTCCAGCAAGGTAACGTCGGTAACGCCGCCCAGGCCGGTGGTGTCGTCGGCGGCGGCTTTGTCCGACTGCCGGCCTACCGGATCGACGTGGATTGCCGGTATGAGGCGACCGCCTTCCAGACCACCTGCGTCGCCCTCGGCGTCGCCCCGGAAGGGGCACCACCGGTACGGGAGATCACCCTGCCGACGACCGAAATCTGTGCGGTGGTGATCGACACGCAGTCCCGGCCTGCGAAGTTCGAGGAGGTCGTTACCCAGCGACCCGTCCAGTCGGGCGGCGAGGGCGGCCAGGCGAGCGCCGGCAACGGCGGCCAGGCAAGTGCCAGCGCCGACGGCGGCACGGTCAGCGTCGGGGACGTTTCAGGCGGCGGCAACAACGTCTCGATCAGCGCGGACGGGGGCAACGCGAACGCGGATGCCTCGGGCGGCGACGGCAATGTCGCGATCGCCGGCGGCGGTGGAGGGGTCACCACTGAAGAGGTGCGCGAACTGCGCCAGGTCGAGCCGAGCAGCTTGACGATCGTGCTCGAGGGAAACGTCGTGCCAGGGCGGCAGACGACGTACTTCCTCGACACCGAGGCCGGTCGACTCCCTGCGACCGGACCGGCGCTTTCCCGCGCTGACGAGACGACGCCGGGGGCTGGAGCCATCGTGATTGATGCCTTCGGCTGCTCGGTGGCCGGTCCGGAAGACGGGTTCGACTGGTTCGCTCAGTGCACCGAACCCGCCGGTCCGATCGAGTTCGCCCTCTTCGTACCGGACAGCGGGTCGGCCGAACCCGTCGCGACACAGCGATCCAGCGAACGCGGCCGAGCGCGGTTCGCCGATCTCGCACCGGGGCGCTACCGGTTGGAGCCAAACGAAGGGACCTGGTGCCACGCCGAGAGCGACGCGGTCGACGAGGCGGGTAACGTCGTCGTCGAAGAAGGCGTCGATTCCGCCGTCTGGATCTTCACCTGCCTGGGCAAGTAGCCGAAGCGGACTTGATCTAGAGGCGATGGGGCCGGTCGTTACGACCGGCCCCATCGCCGTCCTCCGGTCAGTCCAGCGTTTCGAGGGCGAGGAGGATGAGGCGGATGGTCGGCCGGTCGAGCGGGTCCTCCCCGACATGGGCAAACCGCACGATGCCCCGGCGGTCGAGGACGAAGAGGCTCGGCCGGGCGATCGCCTTGCCGCCGGCTTCGGGTTCCCCTTCGTGGCGCACCCCGTAGCGATCGATCGCTACCAACTCCTCGTCGGAAAGGATCGTGAACGGAAGTCCATCGGCCTCGGCGCTCGCCCGCGCCCGCTCGAGCGGCTCGGCCGAGATCGCCAGCACGGCTGCCCCGGCGTCCTCCATCGTCAGGACGGCCGTGCGCAGTGCCTCAAGGTGCTGCCGACAGGCTCCACACCAGTGACCGCGATAGAAGACGACGACGACCTTCGACCCCAAGTAGTCGGAGAGAGACCGCATCGAACCGTCGACCGCTGGCAGGGCGAACGGGGGAGCCAGGGACCCGACCGGTACGTCCGAGCTTTTCAACGAGTCAATGTCCGAGCGCCCGGACCGACTCGTCGCGGCCGTGCCAGGCGATGTCCCGAGCACCGAATTCGGAAAGCAACGCCACCGCCCGATCCCGGAGCGGCTTGAGATCGGCGTGCTTGATCTTCCATTGGCCGGTGATGCCATGGATGACGAGTTGGCTGTCGCCGCGCACAGCGAGGGTTCCCCGGCGGGCATCGTCGTCCCCAAGTCGGAGCAGGTGTTCGAGCGCGGCGATCAGCGTCCGGAACTCGGCGCCGTTGTTGGTGATCCGGTCTCCGAACTCGAGTCGCTCCTCGGCGACCACGGCTCCCCCTGCGTCGACAATCTGATAGCTCCCGTACCCCCGACCGGGATTGCCCAACGACCCGCCGTCGAAAACAAGTGAGTAGTCGGCGCCCGGCACCGGGGGCATTGGAGCCCGCTGGATGGGTGCTCGTGGTTGCTGGACGCTGTTCGAGCGGATCGTCTTGTCGAGCGAGGACGGGGCCTCAGCTATGTCTAAGCCAAGCGACCTCACGGCACCGTTGCTGGCGGATGCTCGGTGCCGCTCAATCGTCTGCTGCTGGAGCACGACCGTCCGCTGGAGATCACGGACGAGGGCCAGCAACCCCTCCCGGTCAAGCCGGTCGGGATTGCCGGCAAATCGCGGAGCCAATGGTTCGTCGCTCAATGGGCTGTTGTCCTATGCGGCGTGAGGTTTCGCGGCCGCCTTGATCTGGTCGGCGATGTGCGCCGGCACCGGCTGGTAGTGCGAGAAATCGGTTGTGAAGACCCCCCGGCCCTGGGTGATGGAGCGGAGGTCGGTTGCGTAGCGCTGCACCTCCGCCGCCGGGACGGTCGCCTCGATCGTCGTCGTCCCGTTCGCGTTCGGCGACATGCCACCGACGTGCGCTCGCTTCGTATTGAGATCGCTCATCACGTCGCCGGTCGATCCGTCGGGCACGGTGACGCGGACCGTCAGCACGGGCTCCAGGAGGACCGGCTTTGCCTGGAGGATACCCTTCTTGAACGCCTCTTTCGAGGCGATCTTGAAGCTCATCTCATTGGAGTCGACGGGGTGATAGGAACCGTCGGTGAGTGTGACGCGGACGTTGACCACCGGGTAGCCGGCGAGTGGACCGTGCTCCAGAGCATCTCGGACACCTTTCTCGACCGCCGGATAGAAGTTCCTCGGTACGGAACCGCCGACGACGCGCTCGCCGAACGCAAAGTCGGCGTCCGGCGTGGGCTCCAGTTCGAGAAAGACGTGGCCGAACTGTCCGGCTCCGCCGGTCTGCTTCTTATGCTTGTACTCGGCGACCGTCTTCGCCGAGATCGTCTCCCGGTAGGCGACCCTGGGGAGCCCGAGCTCCACGTTGAGACCGAACCGGCGGCTCATCCGGTCGAGGGCGATCTGGACGTGCGGTTCCCCGAGCCCGGAGAGGATGGCTTCTCCCGTCATCGGGTCCCGACTCAGCTTGAGCGTCGGGTCCTCCTCGACCAACCGCTGCAGCGCCGGTCCCATCTTGTCGAGGTCGGTTTTCGTCTTCGGGTGAACGGCGGCCGAGTAGGAGGCGCTCGGGAAGGTCATGCCGTCGAGGACGATCGGCTTCGCCGGATCGGCCACCGTGTCGCCGGTCATCACGGTGCCGAGCTTGGCGACGGCGCCGATGTCGCCGGCGGTGATCGAGTCGGTGTTGAGGTGTTCCTTGCCGCGGACGTGGAAGAGTTGGCCGATCCGCTCCGGTTCGCGGCGGGCCGCGTTCACGGCATGCGAGTTGGAGCGCAGGGTGCCGCTGTAGACCCGGAGGAAGGTGACTCGGCCAACATGGGGATCGGCTAGGGTCTTGAACGCGACGGCCGCGAGGGGACCGTCGGCAACAGGCATCAGCGGGATTTCGGCGTCGGTTAGTGTGCCGTGGGCGTCGGTCTCGGCGGCACTCGGGAAGAGGTCGACGATCGCGTCGAGGAGCGGCTGGATGCCGCGATTGCCGAGTGCCGCTCCGCAGAGCACGGGGATGACGGTGCCGTCGCGGACGCAGTTGGTCAGTTCCGAGCGCAGTTCCTCGTTCGAGATCGCGTCGTCCTCCAGGTAGCGCACCATGAGCTCTTCGTTGTGTTCGGCGATCGCCTCCACCAGTTGCCGCCGGTACCGTGCGCAGTGTTCTTCCAGCTCGGCCGGAATCTCGACGATCTCGTAGCCGCCGTCGGCGTTGTCATGGAAACAGTGGGCCTCTTCCGACAGCAGGTCGACGATCCCCTTGAAGCCCCGGTCGTGGCCAACCGGAAACTGGATCGGGGCCACCGCCTTGCCGAATGCCTCTCGGCAGGAGTCGAGGGCGCGGTCGAAATCGGTGTTGTCGCGGTCCATCTTGTTGATGAAGATCATTCTCGGCAGGTTTCGTTCGGCGATCAATCGCCAGGCCTGCTCGGTGCCGACTTCCACCCCAGCCGCGGCGTCCACCACCAGCAGGGCGGCGTCGCAGACGCGGAGCGTCGAATGGAGCTCGCCGGCGAAATCGGCGTAGCCGGGGGTGTCGATCAGGTTGATCTTGGTGTCGCGCCACTCGATCGGTGCGATGGCGGCGGTGACGGAGATGCGGCGCTTGATCTCGTCGGGGTCGAAGTCGGTGACCGTGTTGCCCTCTTCGACCCGGCCGAGCCGCGTCGTGGCCTTGGTGTCGAACAACAGCGCCTCGACCAGGCTGGTCTTGCCGGCGCTGCCGTGGCCGAACACGCCGACGGTCCGAATCCGATCCGCGGGGTACTGCCTCACCGTTGACCTCCTCCAGACGATCCGCAGGGCACGCCCGGGACGCCGAAGGGCAGCAAGGCGCCGACCAGGGGCCTCCCGCACCATCGAGGGAGGATGATGGGGGAAGCCGGTGGGGGAGCCTATGCCATGCCGTCTCCGGGTTCGTGTCCTGACGAGGGCCGGGGCCGAAGAGCCGCCGCGCCACCGAGCACCGATCCGCGCGGGTTGCGGAACCTCGATCACCGGCGTCGCCACCGGCGGGTACCGTCCCAGGAAGGGGCTCCCGTGGTGGGCGCATTATAGGATCGTCAACGATGAGGGCAAGAGCGGTTTTTGTCGCCCCCCGTTACCGCCGACCGCGGATGAGGACGACGCCGACGAGCAGGGCGACAACACCGAGCAGGCGGGGGAGGTCGACCGGACGAGGCGAGGCGCCGAAGGCTCCGACGTGGTCGAGGACGACGCCGCCGATGAGTTGGCCGGCGATGATCGCCGCCAGGAACAGACCGATCCCGAGCCGCGGCGCGAGGAAGGACGCGGCCAGCAGGTAGGGGACGGCCAATAGTCCGGCCAGGCCGAGATAGGCGGGGATGCCCTGGGCAGCGAACGCAAGCGTCGCCGCCGCCGCGAGAGCGATTACTCCCGGCACCGCCGGCACGTTGAAGGCGGCCGGCAACGCGAGGCTTCTCCCGAAAATTGTCACGAAGGCAAGGGTCAGTCCCAGCCCGGTGACGGTGCCGAGGATGGACACCCAGGCCGCCTCGGCCGGACCTCGGAGCCGGTTCATCGCGCCGAGGAGACCGACCTGGAGCGCCTGGGTACATCCGAGCAGGACGGTGATCGCGATCCAGAGCGCCGGCGGCACGGGGCTAGCCGGCGGGGCGGAGCGCCGAGACGCTGAAGACGCTGTCGGCGGCCCAGAGCATCCAGCCGTTGGTCCCGACTGCCTCGCTCGCGTCGATCTGCGCTCGCACCTCCTCCTCACCGTACGGCGTCATTCCCTGGAGGCTGAAATCCTGGAGCCAGGGTCGGAACCGGGCCGGATCGACGCTCGCAGCGCCTGCCTCGAGGCTGATCCGGATGGTCTCCGCCGGGAAGTCGTTCGGATGGCCGGGCACCGCGATGCTCCCCTCGGGGAAGTGCGAGGGATAGACCATAGGGCAGAGGTAGTCGACGACCCCGGCGAGCTTGCCGATGTGCTGGCCGATCCCGATGTCGTCGAGCAGCAGCGTGTAGCCGAAGACATCGGCCGCGGTCTTGACGTCCGTCGGCCGTAGGGCCTCCCCGGTGTAGCCGAGGAAGGCCGCGATCGTGTCCGAACGGAGGGTTTCGTCGACGGGGAGGCCGAGGTCGAGCGCGGCCATGTCGCCGTCCGAGGGGAACCGGACGTAGTCCCACTGGATCTCGTCGAACCCGCGGGACGCGAGCTCGCCGGCGAAGTCGGCGTAGGCCTGCCACGTCTCCTGCTCGAACGGGTTGAGCCAGGCCATCCCGTCGTACGAGCGCCAGGGACCGCCGGTCCCCGCGTCGACGACCGCAAGGTCGGGTCGGGCCTCGGCCAAGTAGGAGTCGCGGAACGTGACGATCCGGGCGATTGCGTAGATGTTCCGCTCGTGGAGGGTGGCCAAGAGTCCATCCACGTCCAGCACGTCCGGGTCGACCTCATCCGCCGTGAGGAAGAGCTCGACATCTGTCGGGACATAGATGCCGTCCTCCTTGACGTCGACCACCATGGCGTTGAGCTCGCTCTCGTCGATCAACTGGACCAGCGAGAAGAACTCGTCGTCGCTCGTCGCCAGCGGATTGAGATAGACGGCGCGGACGACGTCCGGCGTCGGCTGTCGGCCGGCCGCCCGCGATGCCGCCGCCGGGCGAGAACCGCCGATCGCAAGGGCGGCACCGGCCAGAGTACGGCCAAGCCTGCGCCGGTTGAGCAAAGGGGCGCGGATCATCGTTCGCAACTCCGGGGTTTGGGGGAACGGCCGCCAACGTGACCAACTGACGATACCCCGTTCTCGCGGACCGTGTAGGTTGCTGACGGCCGCCGGCATTCGGAGATGGGCTTTCCCGTTAGTCCCGGCGCACCTCGTGCCAACTCGTGGCGAAGCGACGGACCGTGGAAATGTCCGGTTGGACGCCGAGCCCGACACCGTCAGGAAGGAGAACCTGGTTGCCGTGATAGCCGGTAGCGAGCTCGCCGATGTCTTCGGCGAGCATCAGCGGCCCACCCATCTCGACGGTGGCGACGTTCGCGAGGGCGATCGCGACGTGGAGACCAGCGGCCGACGCGATGGAGCTCTCGACCATGGTGCCGACCTGGGCACCAATCCCGGCTGCCTCCGCGATGGCGTTCAGACGGAGAGCGGGGCCGATGCCGCCCGTCTTCATCAGCTTGATGTTGACGAGATCGGCGGCCCGGAGCGCCACCACCCGGAGGAGATCGCGAGCTCCGTGGCAGCCCTCGTCGACCATGATTGTCGCGCCCGTCTGTCGTCGCACGTCGGCCAGGCCTTCGAGATCCCAGGCGGCGACGGGTTGCTCGACGTACGCTGGTTGGCTCTCGCTCATGGCTTGGATGGCCCGGACTGCGGTTCCCGATGCCTTCCAACCCTGGTTGGCGTCCACCTTGATCCCGATTTCCGGGCCGACAGCCGCCCTGACCGCAACCACACGGGCGGCATCGAGGAGTGGAGCGGTTGCATCTCCGACCTTCAACTTGACCGTCGAAAAGCCGTCGGCGACATGCCCCCTCGCCGCGTCGGCCATCGCCTCGGGGGTTCCCAGGCTGACGACGCGGGAGATCTCGAGTGCGGCCTTGGAGCAGCCCCCCAGGAGGACCCAGAGGGGAACCGCGAGGGAGCGAGCGACGAGATCGTGGAGGGCGATGTCCAACGCCGCCTTTGCCGCCGGTGCCCCCTCCACGACGGCGTCGAGCCGGGACATGGTACCGAAGCGGTCACGTGCGTCGTGGCCGAGGAGTGCGGGAGCTAGGTCATCGCGCAGCATGGCCGCGGCGCTCGGCCACGTTTCACCGGTCACGTTCGGGTCCGGGGTGGCTTCGCCCCAGCCCTCCGCTCCGTCCTCCGTCCTCACGCGGACGAGGACGCTTAACACGTCGGCATAGCTGGCGTAGGCGATGACGAACGGTTCGCGCAGCGGCAGCCGGACGGGCACCACGTCGATCGCCGCGATCCGGAGTGGCCGGTCGGGTTCCGGCGTGCCACCTTTCACGAGGAGGTTCCGGTTCGGGGTGTCAGGACATAGGCAGACCGCCCGCCCAATTGCTCGAATCCCGTGATCTCCAGACCTTCCGCGAACGCCTGCTCAAGCGCCGACCGCACCTCGATTCGACGAGCCAGAGCGGCAGCCTGATCCTGCTGGATCAATGCGTCGATATCGGGTGGGATCTCGACGACCGCCGACGGGGCGACCGATCCGCTCGCGAAACGAGGGAGCGACTCAAGGTCGAACGGCTCCGGCCGAACCCCCAGGAGCCGATTCCGAGTGCGTTCGGAGGCGAGGTCCCAGACCATGTGCAACCGGTCAGTCGGCATCCCTCCATAGAGGCCCACGCCGAAACCGTCGCCATATCGATTGCGCTCGTATCGGTGGGCGGTTGCTCCGAGCTTGGCGACGTTCAACCGGGCGTTGGCGGCGCGGAGCGGATCGACCGTCCATACGATCTCCCGGAAACCACGTTGGATGGCAATCCCTGCTTGAAGCCGCTTCAGGTCCTCCCCGATCCCCCGGCCGCGACGAGCCGGCTGGACCGCGAGCAGGTCCGAGACGATGCGCGGCACCCCGGAAACGTACCCTCCCCACCCGACCAGGGCTCCTACGAACGGGTCGCCATCGTCGTGCTCCGAGAAGGCGCCGATGACATCACCGCCGGTTTCCGCGACCACGACGAGTTCGCTCGCCGGGATAACGTCGCGTTCCCCGACGCCGAAGACATCGACCTGGAGCTGCTCGACCGGGACGAGGTCATCCAGCTGGTGCAGCAGCCGAAAGACGAGCCGATTGCCGCTGGCCGGCTTGGTCCAGCCGGTCGCCTCGTCCCCGTCGAACCCGAGGCGACCGGGGCCGAGCCCGAAGCCCAGCTTGTCCGGCCGCGTCTCCGATGTGAATGGCGAAGGGCTGTACCGCGTCGTGTTCGCCATGAGTGCGATGTTCCGCCGCAGACGCATCCCTGTCAACTGCGCGAACCGAGAGTGCAGCGGCCGACCCGCTCGTCAGTCGCGGCCCATCGGAGTTGCGTCCGGGAGCAATCCGGCCACCGGCGTCGCGGCCGCAGGAGGCTCGATCGCGATCGGTTGGTTGAACCCGGTGTAGACGATCCTACTGACGAGATCAGTGCCGACCCGGGTTTCGATCGAGCAGGGGAGATCGTCGCCGTCAACGGCAACGGTGATGTCCTGGCGCGTCCCGATTGCCGACGTGTCCGCCCCGGCGTAGGCCGTGCAGATCCGCCCTTCGACCTCGACCGGCCCCAGGTCCCTCAGCTCCTGCGGCCGTAACCCTTCCCGGAGTCCTGCCAGCGGTGAGGCTGGGGGGACGGTCAGGCCGGCCAGGATGTGGCCGGCCTCGGACTCGAGCGGGAGCTCGGCGAGGGGAAGCGATAGCCAGGCCGTGTCGTCAGCGGTCGGCAGAAGTTCCTGGGCAAGCGGACCGCGGAGGTACAGCATCCCAGAGACGACGACCGCTTCATGGTCGTCGCCCGCGGTTCCGGCCAGGGTCTGTCGCTGTCGATCCGGGAGGACGACTTCGCGAACCACCACGAAGGGGGATGCGGCGACTGGGGTCGCGATCGGGTCGGGTGCGGTGCCGACCGGTGTGGCAGCGATGAGCCGCTCGGAGGACGCAGCAGGGGTCGCCAGCTGAGGCGTGGCCGGAGTTGAGGCATCGAAGACCGCTCGGTAGGTGCGAACAGTCGCCCAGGCGGCATTGACCCGGTCGGCCAATGCGCCAAAGGTGACCGGGGACGTTTCCGCAGTGGCTGGCCCGGAATCGACCGCTGGGGGCGGAGCGGCGTCTTGCGCGGATGCGGTCGCCGCGCCCGTTGCCGGCAGCGTGGTCGGCTCGGGCGCGACCTCCTCCGTCTGTCCACAGGCTGCAAGAGCACAGATCAGGACGGCCGGCAGCACGAACCATCTGGTCCACCATGTCCCGCGGTCGTGTCCCTTGCGTCGTGCTCGCGTGGTCGCCGGTACTGCTCCCATCCTGACCGCCCTCCCATTCGACGTCCGGCTTTGTGCGCTGAACGTACACGAGGCACCCAGGCTTCGCCACCCGCATCCACGGATCTCACACGGCGATCGCTACCGCGTCCTATCTGCGAACCCCGCGGGCAGGCGGAACGCCGGCTCGGCTCGGTGGTGGGGTAGGACGAACGGCCGTCGAACGTCGGCGGAGATCCAGAGGAGCATCGAGATGACGGTCCGAATTGGCCGGCGAATTGCCTTGACGTTTCGACTCGAATTTCTCGAAAGCCCGGCCGCTCGAGTGCCGGCACCGCCGCTGGGCGCAGACGATGCCGAGCTTGCCCGGTGGAGCGCCGAGCCCGCGGTCGACCTCGAGCGGGCTCGCTGGACGGCGCTGACCTTGATCCACGGCGGCGGGTCGACGAGCTGAAGGTGCGACTTTGGGAGCGGCGTTCTCACCTTGGCCGGCTCCACCCTGGTGCCACCCGACCGGTATTCCTACAGAAAGGAAAGGTTGATGGACGCGGGCAACTTCGCGCCGCTTCTGATGCCGCTCGGTCTTGCGATCCTCGGCATTCTGGCGCAAAGGTTCGGCGTCGACAGCCGCGACTCCTGGTCCGCCCCAGTTCCGGTGCCGCTGACTGCGGCCAGATCGATGGGCATGGTCCGACGCGATCGACGAACGGACCAGAACCGCTCGATTCATGTCCGGGTGTCGAGGATCGCCTCCAGGGCGCCCGAAAGGGCGAGGAGTAATCCGTACGCCTCCGAACCGGGTTCGAGCCCGGAGCGCGGGAGCCGGGAAAGCGTTTGCGCCAGCGCATCGACCTGAGTTTGGAGTCTCTCCGTCGAAAAGGCTGGGGCGCCGTCGCGTTCGACTGCCCCGGCTAATGCCGAGCGGTCCGCTCGGCTGCCTCCGGCGGCGTTGGCGACGAGGGCGAGGAGTTCGGTCGTCCGTGTCCGCTGTCCTTGCAGCGATCCTCCGCCTCGAATCTCGGCCAGGGCGAGTCTCACAGTCTCCCGGTCGTCGGCCAGTCGGGCCGAGCGCAGTGCCCTCGCCAAGCGAAGCGCCTCGGCGGCGGGAATCTCGTCGCCGACGATCGCCTCTCGGAGAACTTCTTCGTGAGCCGGGGGTAGCCCCTGCAGGGCTCGGCTCTGCTTCTCGTTGAGCCGCCCGGAGCGCAACTCTTCACGAGCGGCTTCGGACAGCTTTTCAGTGCCCAGCAATTGAAAGAGCCGGCTCCGCCGGATGCCGACCGCCTCGGCGACGACCTCCCACGGCACATCTCCGAGCTGCACTTTCAATGCCCGGAGGGCAGCCGCCCGATCGACCGCGTTGAGGTCGTCGCGGACGATATTTTCCATGAGTTGCTGGATAAGCCGACGGTCACGCGGGACGTCACGGACAACCGCCGGGATGGAAACCAGCCCGGCCAGTCGCGATGCCCGCCACCGCCGCTCTCCGTGGAGGATGACGTATCGATCCGCGTCCTGATCGTAGCGGACCGCGATCGGCTGGAGGATACCTTCCCGCCGGATCGAAACCGCGAGTTCCGTCAACTTCGCGTCGTCGAAGGTCCGACGCGGCTGATCCGGGTCCGGTTCGATCCGGTCGAGCCGGATCTCCTTCGCCGTCGGCAGGTCGGAGACCCCGACGGCCTGGGCTCGACCGTCGCTGAATAGGGCGTCCACGGTAAACCGGCGGCGAGGCTTCGTTCCAGCGGCCATGACCTCCGTTTGTTGCGTGTCAGCCATGAACGACGATCCCTTCGCCGGACCTGCTCGGCGCCATCGGGGCCGAGCTCTCAATCCAGGCGCCGACTTGGCGGTAGGCGGTGGCAACCGGCGAGCGGGGCATGTACTGGAGTACGCTGGTTCGCTCCGCTGCCGACTCGGCGCCCCTAACAGAGAGTGGCACCGCCGGCAGGAGCGCCAGATCGGGGAACTCTTCGATGAGCGTGGCGAGCATATCGGCCGCCAAGCGGGAGGAGTGGTGAACCTTCGTCGGCAGGAACCCGAGCACGCGAAGGGCCGGGTTCAGCCGGCGGACCCGACCAACGGTGTCGAAGAGCCGCCGAAGGACCATCAGCGAGAGCGGATGCGGCTCAATCGGGATGACGAGTTCGTGGGCGGCGACGAGGATGTTGATCGAGAGGATGTTCAGGGCGGGCGGCGAATCGATCAAAACGTAATCGTAGGCGGAGAGGTCGGCGTCACGCAGGCGACGGTCGAGTTGGCGCTCGCGCTCAAGCACGTTGAGGAGCTCAAGCTCGGCCGCTGCCAGGTCGGGGTGGGCCGGCACGAGGTCGAGGCCGGGGATCGCCGTGGGAACGGCAACGGTTGTCGGCGAAAGGTCTTCGTCGATGAGCAGATCGTAGACGGACAGCGGAAGCGTCGCGATGTCGACCCCAGTCGCCATGGTCAGGCTGGCTTGGGGGTCCATGTCGAGCGCGAGCACCCGACGGCCACGTTCGCCAAGCGCGGCGGCGACGTTGAGCGTACTCGTGGTCTTGGCGGTGCCGCCCTTTTGGTTGAAAAAGGCAATGATGCGGGCCATGGGAGTCGTCCCTCAGACGGGGCCGGGTGCTCTCCTGGCGAGCGTGTACGTACGAGCGATCAGCCTAGCATAGGGCTTGGCCCGGCACAAGCGACGGTGACACCTCAGCAAGATTCCCTACGGCACCGTCGTCGGATGCGCTGGCCCCGAGGTCGAGATGGCCACTGCGCACCGATCGTTCGTTCCAGAAGGGCGTCAGTCCGGCAGCCTACCGGGGGAGTGGTGCGGGGGGGAGGAGGCGATCGGACCTTGGCCAACCTCAACGACAAGGGAGCTCGGCCTCGGTCCCGAAAGGGATGCGGGGAAGGAAAACTAGTTCGCGAGCATGGGATCCCGGTTCCTGAGGCGCGACCGGGGTTCGACAAGAGAGGTTGGCTCCTTGTTCTCTACTGGCACGATTTCTGCTCTCCCATGACATGAATTCTGTGTACCGGTGAGGTGGGTCGGCCTCAGGTTCCCGGTAGCGGCCAAGGACGGAAACATGAACCGGCGCACGCCTCACCATCCGGCACATTCTCTGGGGTCCGTGCGTGCCCAAGCGCCCCGTACAGAGGCGCAGTGATGGCCGTCGCACAGGAGAGGCCACGCGTCCTGGTGGTCGAGGACGACGGCACCGTCCGAGCACTACTCGCCCTTGTCCTGGAGGACGGGGGGTGGCGCGTCCTGGAGAGCGACCATGCTCTCGAGGCGAACGATATCTCTCAGCTCCGCCCTGGGGTGGTCGTGCTCGACCTGGGGCTAGGGGCTGGCGGCGACGGCATGTCCATGCTTGAGGCCATCCGGTCCACGCCGGGTGCCCGTGAGGTCCCCGTTGTGGTCTGCACGGCCGACCACGGACGCGCTCGCGACGGCGCCTCGCGGCTTCGTGATCTGGGAGCCTCGGTGCTCCTCAAGCCGTTCGACGTTGGGGACCTGCTCCGGGCGGTCAACTTCCACCGCGCCCCCGAGAGCCAGTCATCGACCTAGCGGCCGCAGGCGCTTGCCTCGTCTGCTGGCTCGACCCCGACGGGGTTCCGAACGCTATACGACGATTCGGCCGTTCTTCTCGATCGGTCGATAGTCTTGGATCATTCGCAATTGGCGGTCGAGTTGCGGTCTACTCGCCGTGGCACCATCTGCGCATGACGGGCATGCTCTCGATTGCCGTCTCTCCGGGAGCCACGGTCTCCTCCGCCCACCTCGACTTCGCCGTCGCGCCCGCCCGGATGATGCGGGCCTGCCTCGCCCAGCGGACTCGGGCGGCCCCCAGCCTTCGACGCCTGCGCCGGGCACGGTGGACACGTCCTCAC
>CADCWF010000149.1:293-5949 GCA_902806345.1 uncultured Thermomicrobiales bacterium | reverse complement strand
TCTCGCTGTTCCTGCGGCTGGCGCAGGCGGTGTTCCGGCCGGGCGGCAAGGTGCGCCACCCGTGCCCGCAATGCGGGCTGCAGCGGCACGACGCGGACGCGGTGCACTGCAAGGCGTGCGGGCTGGTCCTGAACATCCCGAACGACGAGGACTGAGGGCGCGGTCGCAATCGGCGAACCCGGGTTATGCCAAGCAACGAGCGAAACTATTGAGGTAGATGCATTTTCCAGACCGGCGCGGTCGCCCGGCTATACCGCCTCATAGACGAGGTGTACAAAGCCGAGCGGCCGCACTCCGCGCTCGACCGTCTCAGCCCGGCGCGGTTCGCGGGGGTCGACACCCGCGAGGCCGCCTGATCCCGAACCGTGCCCCGTCCAGCCGCCGGGGGTCATTCCACCCTCCGCCGACCCCCGGGCGGGGACTGATCGCCGACCGCCCGGGGTCGGGCCAGCGGTGCGACTTCCATTATGGTGAGTCGAGGTTAAGGTCCGCCAGGCCTGCGGCTCATGCATGCTAGCTTTGCAGGCGAGGCGAACCGACGGGGAGGCAGGGAGATGGTCGAGCGTCGCGAGGTGCTGGGGGGCACGGCCGCCGCGGCGGCGGCCGGCGTTTGCGCGGCAGCGTCCTCGTTCCCGAGGCCGGCGATCGCGCAGGGCGCGCCCGAGATCCGCTGGCGCTGCACCTCGAGCTTCCCCAAGTCGCTCGACACGATCTACGGCGCCAGCGAGGTCTTCGCGAAGGCCGTGGGCGAGATGACCGACGGCAGGTTCCAGGTCCAGGTCTTCGCGTCCGGCGAGCTCGTGCCCGGCCTGCAGGCGGCCGACGCGGTGACCAACGGCACCGTCGAGTGCTGCCACACCTCGTCCTACTACTACGTCGGCAAGGACCCGACCTTCACCTTCGGCACCAACCTGCCGTTCGGGCTCAACAGCCGCATGCAGACCGCCTGGATGTACGAGGCGGGGGGCATGGACCTCCTGAACGAGTTCTACGCCAAGTACAACATCCACGCCATCCCGCTGGGCAACACCGGCTGCCAGATGGGCGGCTGGTTCCGCAAGGAGATCAAGACCACGACCGACCTGGGCGGCCTCAAGATGCGCATCGGCGGCTTCGCCGGAAAGATCGTCGCCAAGCTGGGCATGGTGCCGCAGCAGATCGCGGCCGGCGACATCTATGCGGCGCTCGAGAAGGGCACGATCGACGCGGCCGAGTGGATCGGGCCCTACGACGACGAGAAGCTCGGCTTCTACAAGGTCGCCAAGTACTACTACTATCCCGGCTGGTGGGAGGGCGGCCCCGCCCTCGTCCTGTTCGTGAACAAGGCGAAGTGGGACGAGCTGCCGGTCTCCTACCAGAAGATCGTGCACAACGCGGCGGCGCTGGGGCACGTCACCATGCAGGCGCGCTACGACAGGCTCAACCCCCGGGCGTTGAGGCAGCTGGTCGCCAGCGGCGCGCAGCTGCGGCCGTTCTCGCCGGAGATCATGGACACCTGCTTCAGGGCGGCGCAGGAGGTCTACGCCGAGCTCGGCGCCCAGAACGCCGACTTCAAGAGGATCTACGACCACATGGTGGCGTTCCGCGCCGAGCAGTACCTGTGGTGGCAGGTCGCCGAGTACAGCATGGACGGCTACATGATCCGCAGCCGCGCCAAGGGTTGACGCACGCGCCGGGCGTCGGTCCGGCTCCTCGGTCGCCTGGCGGCACACGGGCCACGACGGGACGGCGGCGGAGCCGGCGCTCAGGTCGGTGCGGATGAAGGGCTTGCCGATGCCGCGGAGCGGGACGAGCGGGCCGCCCGATCGAGGGAGGATGGGCCGGCAGCCCGCTCGCGGCCAGCCGATCCGGCAAGACCCTCGAGCGCGAAGGAGGAGCCCGAACGCGCCGGAGCCCTCCCGCGGTCGCGGCCGGCTTCCACCGCCGGCGGTCGCGCCGCCGGCTACATCGGCGGCTCGAAGCCGTCCTCGCCGACCGCGACCAGCTCGGCCGAGAGCGTCTCGCCCGGCCCCTTCTCGGCGTTGGGGACGAAGACGCTCGCCCCCTTCTTGAGCAGGCTCGCGTCGCGGGGCTCGAGCCTGATCACCGGGGTGCCGGGCGGGATCACGACGGTGTTGCCGGCCTGCGTGTAGTAGATCTGGAGCACCCGGCCGTCGGGGCCGGACTCGGCCTCGCGGACCTCGCCCTGCACCATCATGCTGTCGGGCGTCAGGTCCCAGGTGAGGTAGCCCTCGCCGGGTCCGCCGATGCCGCCCGGGTGGACCACCACGAGCAGCGCCCTCATCCGCCCGTCCGGTTGCTTCACCGCGGCGGCGCCCACGCTGGCGTCCGTGGCGATGGCGTCGGGCTGGATCGGGGTCATCCCCAGGATCTTGGCGTCGGCCGGCAGCTCCAGCCGCGTCGTGCCGCCGTCGCGGTTCTGGACCGTGAGCACCCGGCCCTCGACGCTCGCGATCTGGCCGCGCACCCGGACCGGGGCCGCCTCCTGCGCCGCCGCCGCCGCCGCCCCGCCGGCCGCGGCGAGCAGCAACGCCAAGCCAGCAGCGGCCCGCGGCAGCGGGCCCAGCCGTTTCGTCATGGTGTTTCCCCCCTTGGCGGGCCGCGGTCCGGCCCGTCCGTCGTCGGCGCCGGCCCCCGAGGCGGGGGCCCCGGGGAGAGGAAAGCCCCTCCCCCCGGTCCCGTTCCTCAGGCCGCCCTGAGGTCGTGCTTGCTGATCGGCAGGTCGCGGACCCGCTTGCCCGTGGCCGCGAAGATCGCGTTGCAGAGCGCGGGCGCGAAGGGCGGCAGGCCCGGCTCGCCGACGCCGCCCGCCGGCACGTCGTAGCCGTGGGGCACGATGTGCGTGTGGACCTCGAGCGGCGAGCCGTCGATGCGGGCGACCTCGTAGGTGTCGTAGTTCGCCTGCTCCGCCCGGCCGTTCTTGAACGAGACCTCGCCGAACATGGCGAGGCTCATGCCCATGACGGCCGCACCCTCCATCTGCGAGCGGATGCGCTCGGGGTTGACCGGGAAGCCGCAGTCGACCGCCGTGTCGACCCGGGGGACCGACAGGCGGCCGTCCGCGCCGATCTCGACCTCGACCGCGGTCGCGATGTAGGCGAGGAAGCTGCGGTGGACGGCGATGCCGAGCCCGCGGCCCTTGGGCATCTCCCGGCCCCAGCCGATCCCCTCGGCCGCGAGGCCGACGACGTGGGCGAGCCTGCCGGTGTCGATCGGGTAGGTCTCGTAGGGGTCGCCGTAGTTCCAGTACTCGTCGACGAAGCCGGCGGCCTTGGTGTCGATCTTGCGCGCCGGGCCGATCAGCTCGAGCAGGAAGTCCTTCGGGTCCCGGCCCGCGGCGTGGGCGAGCTCGGAAGCGAAGGACTGCATCGCGAACACGTGCGGGATGTTCGAGACCGAGCGGAACCAGCCGATCCGCGCGTGCGCCTGCGCCTCGCCGTTCTCGCAGCGCAGGTTGGGGATCGCGAACGGCACGTCCTGGAGCCCCATGCCGAGCTCGAACGCGGCCTGGAGCTTCGGGTCGGGCATGAAGGTCGACATGATGGTCGGCGCGACGCTGCGATGCCGCCACGCCACGACCTTGCCGCCGGCGTCGAGGCCGGCGTCGAGCCGCTCGACCGAGGTGGTGTGGAAGAAGCCGCTCTGGATGTCGTCCTCGCGGGTCCAGGTCACCTTGACCGGCGTGCCGCCCAGCTCCTTGGAGAGGAACGCCGCCTCGAGCGCGTAGTCGCACTTCGACTTGCGGCCGAAGCCGCCGCCGAGCAGCGTGACGTTGACCCTCACGGCCTCCATCGGCAGGCCCGTGAACTTGGCCAGGTCCTCGCGCGTGCCGTAGGGGCTCTGGACCGGGGCCCAGACCTCGCACTTGCCGCCGCCCACGACCGCGGTCGCGACCGGCGGCTCCATCGGCGCGTGGGCGATGTGCGGCTGGTAGTACTCGGCCGTGACCACCTTGGCGGCCGAGGCCAGCGCCGCCTCCGCGTCGCCCTCGTTGCGCACGACCTTGCCGGGCTTGCGCGCCGTCTCCAGCATCTGCGCCTTGAAGGCCGCCGAGTCGTAGGACGCGTTCGGGCCGTCGTCCCACTCGATCTTGAGCGCCTCGCGGCCCTTGATCGCGGCCCAGGTGTTGGCGGCGACGACGGCCACGCCGCCCAGCGGCGCGAACTTGGCCGGCGGCGCGCTGCCCGGGATCTCGAGCACCTTCTCCACGCCCGGGACCTTCAGCGCCTCGGCCGGGTCGAACGACTTGACCTTGCCGCCGACGACCGGCGGGCGGGCGACGACCGCGAAGCGCATGCCGGGGAGCGCCACGTCCTGCCCGTACACGGCCTTGCCGGTCGTGATGTCGTGCAGGTCGTACATGGGCACGTTGCCCTTGCCCATGTACCGGAAGGCGGCGGCCTCCTTGAGGCGGAGCTGCTCGAGCGGCGGGACGGGCTCGGCCATCGCGGTCGTGGCGAGGTCGCCGTAGCCGAGCTTGCGGCCGGACGCCTTGTGGACGACCTCGTGGTTGACGGCCTCGACCTCGCCGGCCGGCACGCCCCACTGCTTGGCGGCCGCGGCCTCCAGCATCTGGCGCATCGCGGCCCCGCACTGGCGCATGGGCTGGATGAAGTGCCGCATGCTGCGCGAGCCGTCGGTGTCCTGGTTGCCGTACCGGGGCTCGTCGCCCGGCGCCTGGACCAGCCGGACGCGCGACCAGTCGGCCTCCATCTCGTCGGCGAGCACCATCGGCAGGCCGGTGCTGGCGCCGGTGCCCATCTCCGAGCGGTGCCGGACGATGGTCACCGTCCCGTCGGGGTCGATCGAGACGAAGACGTGCGGGTCGTTGACCGCGCCGTGCGGCATCTCCGTCGCGCCGGTCGCGTAAGGGGCCGCGGCGGCCAGCGCGCCGCGGAGCGGCACGAGCTGGAGGGCCAGGACGAGCCCGGTGGCCGCGGAGGCTCCGGCGAGGAAGCCGCGCCGGCTCACGTTCTCGATGAGGGGGCGCATAGTCGTGGTGGTGGTCGCGACCATCGGATCAGGCCCCCGTGCCCGCGGCCTTCACGGCGGCGTGGATGCGCTGGTAGCAGCCGCAGCGGCAGATGTTGCCGGACATGGCCTCGCTGACCTGCTGGTCGGTCGGGTTCCTCGTCGTCGCGACGAAGGCGGCGGCCTGCATGATCTGGCCGGTCTGGCAGAAGCCGCACTGCGGGACGTTCGCGTCCCGCCAGGCGCGCTGCACCGGGTGGTCGCCGGTCGGGTGCAGGCCCTCGATCGTGACCACCTCGGCGTCGCCCACGTCGCCGACCGCGGTGACGCAGGAGCGCACGGCCTGGCCGTCGACGTGGACGGTGCAGGCGCCGCAGACGGCGATGCCGCAGCCGTACTTCGTGCCGTGCAGCCCGACGACGTCGCGGATCACCCACAGCAGCGGCGTGTCCGGCGGCACGTCCACGCTGTGCCGCGCGCCGTTGACCTTGAGAGCTATCGCCATCGCGGCGTCTCCTCCCTTTCGGCCGCCCCGCTTCGGCGAGGGCCCGAGGTTGTGATTAGAGGGAGCCTAGCACCGCGGGGCGTCGGCAGGGAGGGAGAAAGGCGCGCGGGACCGGGGCGCCCGGCGGGGCCTCGCGGGCGGAGCCGGCCTGGCGGCGGTCCGCGGCCGGCCTCGTCGTCG
>CADCWF010000149.1:0-283 GCA_902806345.1 uncultured Thermomicrobiales bacterium | reverse complement strand
GAGGCCGATCGCTAGGACGGACCACGACGGGCCTCACGAAGCCCCCGGGGATCAAGGATCGACGGGCCCGCGGCCTCGCGGTCGGGGTCGCCGGCCGCGGCGCGTCGGGGAGGCGCTCCGCGTTGCGCGGGAAGCGAGGAGAGACGCCATGGCGAACGGACTTGGCCGGCTGCTGGACAGCGGCGACGCGCGCGCCGTGGCGCGGGGGCTCGGCTGGTTCAGCCTCGGGCTGGGCCTCGCGGAGGTCGCGGCATCCCGTGGCCTCGCTGCCTGGCTCGGCATG
>CADCWF010000148.1 GCA_902806345.1 uncultured Thermomicrobiales bacterium | reverse complement strand
TGCCGTAGAGCATTTGGAACTCGAAGCGATCGGGGCCGAGGCCGTGGCGGGCGGCGAAGCCGATCACGTGGTCAATCATCCGCTCGTCGTGGGTCGCGATCGCGGCGAACTCGCCCTCAAGGAGCAACCGCTCGGCCTGCCGCAGGTAGGCGCGGTCGACGTCGGCCTTGGCTTGGTAGGCGACCTCGGGCGGTTCGAGATAGGCGCCCTTGACGAGGCGCAGGTTCGGGCGCAGCGGCAGCAGGGCCGCCAAGTCGTCGTCGGTCCGCAACAGGGCGGATTGGAGGACGGTACCGACGTTCTCGTGGCCATCGGCGCGTAGCCGACGGTAGATGCGGAGCGTGGCGTCGACCCGCGCCGACTCCTCCATGTCGATCCGGACGAAGTTGCCGCGGTGGGCGGCGTGGGTGACCAGTTCGGCGACGTTGGCGGAGGCGACCTCCTCGCCAAGGTCGAGCCCGAGGTGGGTCAGCTTGAGCGCGACGTTGGTAATCAGCCCCTCGGCCGCAATCCGATCCAGGATCTCGCGGTAAGCGGCGACCGCCGCCCGCGCCGTCGCCAGATCCCGGACGCCCTCGCCGAGGAGCGTCGTGTTGGTTCGCAGCCCTTTGGCGTTCAACCCGCGGAGGATGGGCACAGCCTCGTCGAGGGTTTCACCCGCGACGAACCGGGCAGCGCCCAGCTTCATCCCGTGGCCGCGGACGACGCCCGCGACGACGCCGTTTTGGGTGGCGGCGAGGATCCCCTTACGGAAGAGCGGTGTCAACGTCCGAGATGGATTGGGCGGGCCTTCGATCGAGGTGCTGGTCGCCATTGAGGACAGACTCCCGTTCGGGATCTCGAGGACGAGAAGTCTCTGGAACCTCGCCCGGGATGATGAGGCCGGACTCAGCGCCGATCAAGCGGCGTTGGCGTACCGAGCGTCATCGATCGCGGAGCGTAATGTGAGCGCGGCTTCCCGCGCGCGTTGGATCCAGTCGTCTCCGCCTCCTGCGTAAAGGATCGCGCGGGAGGCGGAGGCGATAAGGCCGCCACCCCGGGCATCGATGCTGGCGCGGACAGCGGCCGGGAGATTGCCGCCCTGGGCACCGACGCCTGGCAGGAGGATCGGCTGGTCGGGGCAAGCTTGGCGGATGGCCGCCAGCTCGCCGGGGAAGGTGGCGCCCACGACCAGGCCAAGCGTCGCCGGGTAGGCGGCGTCCCATTCGGCGACGCGACGGGCGACCGCGAGATGGAGGGGACCGGCGCCGCAGTCGTCCGTCACCGGCAGGTCCTGGAAGTCCGCACTACCTGGATTGCTCGTCTTGCAGAGGACAAAGATGCCGTGGTCGGGTCGGGCGAGGAATGGTTCCAGGGCGTCTTCCCCGAGGTAGGGGTTGACGGTCACCGCGTCGAAGCCGAGGGCGTCGAACACTCCGCGGGCGTAGGCAGCCGCGGTCGAGCCGATATCGCCGATCTTGGCGTCCAGGATGGCCGGCGTCGCAGGCGGCAGCAGCGCGCGGGTCCGTTCCAGGGCGCGGAGACCCGGCACGCCGTGCGCGAGGTAGAACCCGAGGTTCGGCTTGTAGACGCAAGCGAGGTCGGCGGTGGCCTCGATGATGCCGACATTGAAGCGGACGATCGCCTCCTCGACGTCGGTGAAGCGTTGGAGCGGGGCCGGGAACTGTTCGAGGTCGGGGTCGAGGCCGACGCAGAGGAGGCCAGCCGTGTCGTCCATCCGGGCTCGCAATCGGCCGCCCCAGGTCGTAGGCCCGCCTGCCATTCCACCGCCCCATCCTGCCCCGCGGTCACCGAACCGGAAGCGTAAGGAACGCCGTGGGCGTGGTCAACCGGGACCTTCCACCAGTCCTGTGACTATCTGTACGTACACCATCCGGGCGGCCGGTGCTAGAATCGGTGGTGTCCTCCGTGGGCCGGGTTCGGCTCGTCGGAGAAGGGTTTGGCCGCCGCCGGGCGGTTCCAACCTCGACAGTGATGCCCGCGGGTACGACCCAAAGGCGCCGCGAAGGGGAGGCATGGTTCGTCGTCTCGACCTTGCTCGTCGTCCGCTCGCGGTGGTCGCGTCCACGCCCTGGATGCGCGATGATCCGACGATCCCGTCGGCCCCGGCCGACAGCGGATGGCGGCTCGCGGAGGAACGGGGCCGGTGAGCGGCTGGAGGGCGAGACTCGCGGGACGGCGGAGCGGTGCTGGTGACCGGGTGCTCCTGGTCGCCCGCGAGGTCACCGATCGCATCCGTACGGTCCAGTCCGGGCTGGCCGAGATCCGCCAGCCGGCGATCCTCGACGCGCTCTCGGCGGCCGACTTTGCCGGTCTCGACCAGGTCATCCGGGAGCAGGCCAGCGAGGACCACGAGTACGCGATCGTCCTCGGCCGCCTCGTTTATGCCGCCGCCCGCGCCAAGGGCTTCGACCGCCAGATCGTCGATGCCGCCCTCCGACTCGACGCCCTTCTCCCGGGCGACGATCCCAGCCGGGAGCGCGACAAGCTGCTGCGCGACGCCTACGTCGTCGCCGAGCGGAGCGGCTACGTCGAGGGCGGCCGGCTCGCCCTCAACCGTCTCGGGTTGCGAGCGCTCGACGCCGGGGATACCGAGCGGGCCCGCCAGACCCTCCAATTGCAACTCGCGCTCGGCGACGAGCGGGCCGACACCGCGGTCGAGATCCACGCCTCGTTGGCCCTCGGTGATCTCCTCCGCAAGGAGGGCGACCGCGCCGGTGCCCAGGAGTTGTACCGGAGGGCCGGCCGAGCCGCCCAGCGGGCCGACCACCACCGGGGGATCGCCGAGGCGCTGATCCGCCAGATCGAGCTGCTGCCCCGGCAGACCGACCTCGAAACGCTCGCCGCTCTCCAGCGGCAGGCGTCGGAGGCCGCGCGCCGCACCGCCGACCGCGGACTCCAGAGCAGGATCGTGCTGAGCCTGGCCGAGACGCTGCGGCGCAACGGCAAGACGAACGAGGCCGTCGCCCAGCTGGAGGACGGCCTGGCGATCGCCCGCGAGATCGGGGACCTCGGGTTGGAGGTCCGCTGCCGCTCGGCGCTGGTCGACCTTGAGCGGCGGCGGGGCAACTCGGCGGCGGTGGCCGGCCACGAGCGGGAGCTGTTGAGCCTGGAGGAGCGGCTCGGCAACCGGGCCGCCGCCTCGGAGTGGGCGAACCGTCTCGGCAGCACCCAGCTCGCCCTCGACCAGCCGGCCAGCGCGGCCGAGGCTTTCGGCCGGGCACTCGAGCTGGCGATCGCCGCCGGCGACCTGGCGGTGGAGCAGCGGGCACTCGGTGGCCTCGGCCTCGCCTTCGCTCAGTCCGGCCGGGCCACCGACGCCCTCGAGCACCTGATGCGCGCCCTCGATCTGTCGCAGCGCACCGGGGACAGCGCCGGCGAGGCGCGGTGGCTGACCAGCATCGGCGAGACGCTCTGGCGGTTCGGCCAGGTGGACGACGCCGGACGAGCCCTCTCGGATGCCTTGACCGTCGCCCGCAAGCTGGACGACCCGGAACTGGAGGCCAACCTCCTGACCCTGCTCGGTCGCCTCTACGTCGCGCGTGGACAGGCGCCGCGCGCCCGCGAGTGCCTGAACCGGGCGCTGGAGCTGAACCGCCGGCTGGGCCAGACGAGCGAGCAGATCGGCAACCTTTCGGCGCTGGCGGCGCTGGCAGGCGAAACCGGTCAAGTCGGCAGCGCCATCGCCTTGTGCGAGCAGGCGCTCCAACTCGCCACCCTCTCCGGCGACCGGGCCGCTGCGGCCCGGCTCCGCCTCCGACTGGGCCGGCTCTCGACCCGCCGGGGCGACACGGCCGGCGGGCTCGACCACCTCCGGCAAGCGGTGGCCCTGGCTGAGCCGCTCGGGCAGCCCGCCCTCCTGGGGCAGGCGCTCCAGGTGCTCGCGACGAGCCAGCACGCGGCCGGCGACGGCGCCGCGTTCGAGACCTACCAGCGCGCCATCGCCCACTGCCGGAGCAGCGACGACGGCGCCTGCGAGGCGTTGATGGCGGTCAACCTCGGCCTGTACCTCGGGACGGCCGGTCGACCGGACGAGGCCGTCGCTGCCCTGCGCTCCGGAGTCGCCCTTGCGCGCGACCTGGGGGAGCGGGGAACCGGCCTCGTCGAGCGAGGCGAGACGGCGCTCGCCTCGCTCGCGCTGGCGCGGCGGGCGCGGCCGGAGCCGCCCCCGGCCGCCGACGACGTTCCGCTGGCCGGGGAGCAGGGCGACGACGAGGTGTTCCGGGAGGCGACGCTCCCCCCGATGTAGGAAGGGGGCCGGGCACCTTGGGCGTGCGGCCGTCGCGGTGGGCCCTCGTTCGGCGATCGCGGCGGCCTCGAGAATCGGGACCACCGACGGGAGTGTCTCCGCGTTCGGCCGCTTCAACAGCGGGGGACGGGCACCGTCAACATCGCGACAAAAAGTTGGGCAATCGTCTGTAGACGTTCGTACACCCCCGTGCTATCGTTCCCAAAGCAAAGAGCGCTGCGTTTCCCATCCGACCCACGGTAGAACCGATGTTCTGCTTTCCGAACCGGCGATCCGTTCGGGGGCAGAGCCTACCCATCGCGCGCTGGAGCGCGGCGGAAAGGGCTGACCTCGCCATGAGCCGTGCCTCGCTCACCGCCGCCGCCTTTGCCATCGTCGGCGGCCAGCCCGCCGACGCCCGATCGTTCGTCCACGTCGACACCTACCCGGACCGATCAGGGCGCCGGCTGCTGGTCGCCGTCGAGCCGATGGAATCCAGCCCCTACGGTTTCGAGCTCGCGGGGCTGGCGCTATCCGCCATCCGGGAGGAGTTCGTCGCCGCCACGACCCTTCCGGCTCCGGCCGCGCTGATCCGCGCCCTCGGGGCTGCCAATCGAACCCTGCTCGCCGAAAGCCGGCCGCCGGTCGGGGGCCGCTGGGAGCGTCGGGCGCTCGTCGGGACGACCGTGATCGCCATTTGCGGGCGCGAGGCAACGATCGCCCAGGTACCCCCGGCCCAGGCACTCGTCGTCCAGGATCGGCAGCGCTACGCATTTCCGGACCTGGCATCGTGGCGACCCGACTACGTCCCGGAAAACGATGACCCGGAACCCGATCCGCTCGGGTTTCGCGAGGGAGGGCGCCCCCTGCTCTACCGTACCCTAATGGCGCCGGGCGACTCGATGCTGCTTTGCTCCTCGAACCTCGGCCGGGCGTTGGCCAGCCTTCCATCTGCAGACGCGGAGATCGGGGACGACCTCGACGCGACGCTCGATCGCATCGGGACGCTGGTGGCTGATGGTGCGCTCGACGATGCCTTCGCGGCGGCGATCCGGGTCGACGCCGCGAAACCGTCGCCGCGGCGACGTTCTCGCCCCATCCGGCAGGCAGCGGTTCGCCCGGCCGCGGCTCCGCCGCTCTCGCCGGTGGACGCCCCTCCGCCGCAGCGACCGAGCGTTCTCGCCAATCCGGCGGGTCCTGGGGCGCGCGGTGGTGGGATGCCACGAGCAGACGCCGCCAATCACCGCGAGCGACGGCACGACCGGAACGGCGCATTCCCCGGTGGACACCGCCTGTCGCTCTCCGCACCGGGTGGAATAGGGGCGGCGGCACGTGCGCCGCTGGCGCCGGAGCCGATCGGGGTGTTGCGGCTGGCACTGGTTGGGCTCGTTGAATCGGTCCGCCCGGTGCGACCTGTGATGCGGCGCTCGGTAGTTCCCGGCGCGGACAGCGTCCGCCGCTACCGCGAACGGCGGGCGGTTCCGCTGGGGCTGTGGGCAGGGTTGCCGCGCGGCGTCACCGCACTGCTCCGGAGCCGGCTCGTGTTCGCGTTCCTTGCCGGGTCGGTCGCGCTCGGCGCCGCGACGCTGGTGACTGAGGCGCGGCGGCACGAGTCGTGGCTGGTGACCAGCGCGTTGGTCGCGCTCGATACCGCGGTGGCGAGCGCCGCCGCCGATCCCCTTGCGGCGGCGTCGCGGATCATCGAGGCCGACAGGGCGCTGGCGGCGGTGCCGATGGAGGACCTTGCCTCCGGGGAGTGGGTCGAGCGGGGAGCCGCCCTGGAGGCGGCTCGGGACCAGGCTTGGTCGATCGAACGGCTCGACGGGCCAACCCGCGTCGGACTCCTACCGGCACCCCTGCGGGGTACCGATGCGTCGCTCGTCGTCCTCGCCGACCGCGTCTACCTGGCAAGCGTGGGCTTCTACGAGATCGATCTCGGCACGGGGCGCCTCGTCGAGCTGCTCGCGCCGGGACAACCGGTCGCCGGCGGCGAGGTCGGATCGATCGTCGATGGGGTCTCCGACGGCCTGGGCGTGGCCCTGAGCGACGGCAGGTCGATCTACCGGCAAGGGTCGGACGGGCGGTGGGGCGCGCTGCCGCTGAACTCGGACGGGAGCGGGGAGCGGCCCGCGCCGGGGCGGAGCGCGGGCTTCAATGGCCATCTCTATGCGCTCACCGGGGACGGCCGGGTCGTGCGCTACGAGGAGCGCGGAACGGAGCTGGCGCCGGCCCAGTGGGCGGGTCCCGAGGAGTACCCGGACCTCGCCTCGGCCCGCGATATCGTCGTCAACGGCCGCGTCCACCTCATGCTGGCGGACGGTCGGGTGCTGGCGATGAACCAGGGCGTGCTGGAAGCGGCGAACATCGTGCCGGTAACGCCGCCGTTCTCCGGCGACGGGTTCCTCGGCGACGCGCCCGGCTCACGGGCGGTCTACCTCGTCGAGCCCGGGTTCCAGGCCGGGGCGGTGGCAGGGCGGGTGGTCCGCTTCGATGCCGGCGGGGCGACCCAGCAGTTCGTCGCTCCGGCGCCGTCGCCCGGCGACCGGCCTGCCGAGGCGGCGGCCATTGCGCTCGGTCGGGCGCGGGCGGCGGCCGTTGTGGAGGCATCCAACACGCTGGTCTTCCTCAGTGGCGATGAGGTGTGGCGGGCAACCCTGCCACCGTTGCTCGGTCGGTAGACGGTTTCGCAACGTTTCCGCGCCGCGGGAACGACGGACGGGGAACGGACGCCGCCCGACATCGGGCGGCGTCCGTTTGCGCGCCAGGTCTGCCAGGCGGGGGTTCAGGCGGCGACACCCGGAGCGGTTTCGCCGCCCGAGCGGTCACGCGCGAGCGTCGCCCCGACCACCACGACGGCTGCGGCAACGGCCAGCGCCACCACCGCGACGAGGCCGGAGCGAGCCGCGTTGCCGACCGCGACCGCGATCAGTGCCCAGACCGTCGCCGCGCCGTAGGCCAACCATACGACGGGCTCGCCGACCCCAGCGGTGAGCAGGACGGCGAGCGCGACCCCACCCCCGAAGAGCAGCAGCCCTGCGCCCCCGATCGCCGCAGCCTCGCCCGTCGCGTCCAGCCCCAGCGCGACGAGGGTGCCGCCGATGCCGACGAACGAGGCGGCCGTGATCCAACCCGCGAGGAGGCCGACCGCGGGCCCGATCACCCACCGCTCGAACGACGTGGGCGTCCGTCCGGCGGTCCAGGCGGCGTAGCGGAGTAGGGAGAGAACGGCGCAGGCGGCGATGGCGAAGATGAGGAGTTGGGCAGGAACGAAAAGGCGGTTCGGGAACAGCAGCGTCCAGATGCCGTTGCCGATCGTTGCCGCCGCCGTCCAGGGGCCGATCGACCGCAGCAGGGGATCGGTACGGTGCGAAGGCAGCGCCTGGTAGACCGCATAGACGGCAAACAGCAGGAAGATCAACGACCAGATCGAGAAGGCGTAGCCGGCGGGCAGGATCAGCGAGCGGTTCTCGTAGGCCACGTCGCCGACCCCGGGGCCGACGACCGTGCCGGCGCCGACTTGGGCCACCGCGCCGGCAACGTTCAGCGCCTGACGAGCGAGGTCGAAGCGACTTCGATCACTCATGGATGCTCTCCTTGTACGCAATCCGTCCGAACCTTATGCGTTGGCGGCGGGTCAACCCCCTCCACCACGGGGGGGAGGGGGTCCTGCGCCCGATCGTCGCCCCACTGTTCAACCAGGATCAGTTCAGCCGCGGGCGACGCGACCGCGGAGCGCGGCCAGCGCGAGGCCGATGCTGACGACGCCGACCAGAAGGATGGCGACGGCGCCCTGGAGGAGCAGGGTTGGCTGCCAGCCCCCGTAGAGGAGCGACCGCAGCGCCGCCAGGAGGTAGGTCATCGGGTTGAACCGGGCGACCGTCTGCAGCCAACCGGTCAACGCCTCGAGCGGCAAGGTGCCGGTGGTCAGGAAAGCGAACGGGAAAAAGAGGATGAAGCTGGCCCCGACCGCGCCGGCCGAGGCCGTCTTCAGGGCGATCGCGTAGGGGAAGCCGGTGAAGGCCAGGCCCCAGAAGCCGGACATCAACAGGAACAGGAGGAGCCCGATCAGCCCCGTCTCGAAGCGGACGCCGACCGCCATGCCGAGGGCAATCACCGGCACCGAGAGGGCGATGATCTGGATGAAGTCCGCCGCCATCAGCCCGAGCAGCAGCGCGAGGCGGCGGATCGGGGTCATCAGCAGTCGGTCGAAATAGCCCGACTGGATGTCGGTCACCAGGGCGTTGGCACGAGAGACGCCCGTCACGGCGAAGACGATCGCGGTCGGCAACTGGAATGCCCGGAAGTCGAGCCCCGGGATGCCGCGCTCGGCGAAGGCCTGGAGCGAGCCGATGTTCACCGCGAAGAAAAAGATGGGGATGATCAACGACGGGATTAGGACCTCCGGTTCCCGCGGCAGCGCCCGCAGTGAGCGCAGGGCAACCGACCAGAGATCGGCCCAGAACCCGGCCGAACGAGCCTGGATGCCTCCTTCGCGGCCGGCGAGCGACCGACTGGAGCCTTGGCCGCCGAACACCTCGTCGGATCCAATGCTGGGATGGGTGACGCTCACGCGGCTTCTCCTTCCAGGTGCTGGCCGGTCAGGGTCAGGAAGACGTCATCGAGCGTCGGCTCGCGCAGCGTCAGGGCGCGCACGCGAACATCGGCGTCGGCGAGGGCGACCGCGATCGGCGAAACGGTGGCCGGGCCGTCGGCGGAGGCCGCCAAGATCTCGTCGCCGCGGGTCTCGACCGCGTCGACCCCCGGCACCGCTCGGATGACCGGTCCGGCGCGTTCGACGTCGTCGACGCGGACCGCCACCACGTCGGCCCCGATCGACCGCTTGAGGTCCGCCGGGGTGCCCTCGGCGACGATCGTGCCGCGGTCGATGATGCCGACCCGGTCGGCGAGGGCGTCGGCTTCTTCCAAGTACTGCGTCGTCAGGAAGATGGTCATCCCGAGATCGGTGTTGAGCCGTCGCACTTCCTCCCAGACCTTGGCCCGGGAGGCCGGGTCGAGTCCGGTCGTCGGTTCGTCAAGGAAGAGCACCTCCGGGTTGTGGATAAGGGCGGCGGCGAGGTCGACACGCCGTTTCATGCCGCCGGAGTAGGTTTTGATCCGCTGGTCGAGGGCCTCCCCGATGTCGATCAGGCTACGCAGATCGCGGATCCGGCGGTCGATCGCGGCTTTAGGGAGTCCGTAGTAGCGTCCTTGCTGGCGCAGCAGTTCGGTCCCCGTCTGCTGGAGGTCGAGCGCTGTTGCCTGGAGCGCGGCCCCGATCCGCAAGCGGACCGCGCTCGGCTGCCGCGCGACATCGAACCCGGCCACCGTCGCGCTGCCGCCGCTGGGCGCGGTTAGGGTGCAGAGCATCCGCGTGGTGGTCGACTTGCCCGCCCCGTTCGGCCCCAGGAAGCCGTAGATCTCGCCCCTGCGGACAGCCAGATCGATCCCGTCGACGGCGACGAAATCGCCGAACCTTCGGGACAACCCGCTGGCCTCGATTGCCAATTCCCCCTCGTCCCGTGCGATCTCCAAGCGTTGCCCCCGATCCTGTCGGCGCGGCAACCGATCGCCGCGCCGACTCCTACGCCGCTGCCATCGCGCACAGCAGCGGCCCGCCGGCACCGCCGCGAAGCAGCACCGGTGACGATCAAAACGATTGCGCGGGGAGGCTCGGCGGTCCCGCCTTCGGTTCGTTGCCGACGGCTCCCCCTTCGCCGCTCGGTCAAGAACAAGTGTTCGCCGCCAAGCCACAGGATAGCCGAGAATGCGGTCAGAACCAGTCCGCATTTGACTGGATGGCCCGGTGTCCGACCGGCGGCGGACGATCGGTTTGCGGGACTGCCGATCATGCCGCGCCGGTGCCCTGCGCCGGCGGCGGTTGGGGCAGCGACCCGACGCGGACGACAGCCACCATCGTCGGCACTGCCGCGACGACGGCCGCCGCAACAATCAGTGGCTCGACGCCCCACTGAGCGACGACGATGCCGACGATTGCCCACCCAATGGTCGCTGAGTAGATCCCGCAGAAAAGGGGAGGGCCGACCCGGGTGCGAACGACGATGTAGGCGGCGACGGCCCCGGCGGCGAGGAGCAGCGTCGCCCCGAGGAGGCGACTGGCGAGCCCCTCCGGCCCGACAACGCCGAGGTCGATCGCCTGGCCGTGGAGGCTGACCCCGTTCGCCGCCGTCACCCAGCCGAAAAAAGGCGCCAGGGGCAGCGCGACGCACCATTGCTCGGCTGCCGAGAGCGGGCGGCGGACGGCCTCGTCGGCAAGTCGAAACGCGGCGACCGCGAGGAACGCCCAGGTGGCGAGCAGCACGAGCTGGGCGAGCCAGAAGAGCCCGAGTGGGACGGCGAGCGACCAACCGACGATTGTCAGAAAGGCGCCGGCGGTCGGCCAGCCGACCCGGCGGAGGAGGGAAGCGGTCGCCGCCGACGGGCGTGCCTGCCAGACGCCGTAGCCGATACAGAGCGCGAAGATGAGCCCCCAGATCGCGAAGGCCCAGGCGGCGGGCTCGACCGGGGACCGCTGGCCACCGTCGACCTGCTCCCGAATGCGTGCCCCCGTCACCGTGGTGACGACCGCCTGGGCGATGGCGAGAACGGCAACGACGACTTGACGAATGCGGTCGCTCGTCGCTGGTGCGCCACGATCCACACGGTCCTCCTTTCCGGGCGAGGGCGAGGCTAGATAGCCGGGATGAGCCGACCCGCCCACTACAGGGAGCGGTCCCGGTCTCGCAGCCGATCCTCGGCGCTCCTCGGAGTTCTCCGGAAGACAATATGACAGTGAGTGCCAGTATGCAGTAGTCTGTCATACAGACGGAGAACGCCAAACTTGGGAGACTGCGGGCATGGGCGAGACGAGGCCGCTGCGGGAACGGCTGAGGCAGCGCACTGCCGAGGAGATCGAGGAAGCGGCCTTCGCCCTGTTCGGGGAGCGGGGCTACGAGGCGACGACGATCGACCAGATCGCGGTCGCCGCCGGCGTATCGACGCGCACCTTTTTTCGCTACTTCCCGTCGAAGGAGGCGGTCGTCTTCGGCGACCACCAGAGGGCAGTCCAGCGCCTGAGGATGGCGCTCGCCGCGACCGACCCGTCGCTGCCGAACGTGGAGCGGGTGCGGCGGGCGATGTTGGCCGTTGAACGGCCGGGCGGCGGGGATAACCGGCGCCGTCGCCAGGCGACGTTGGCGGGAGAGGTGCCTGCGGTGAGGGCCCACCACTCCCGATTGATCGAGGACTACGAGGACGCGATAGCCGAGGTGCTCGCCTCCTCGCCGGACGCCGGACCCGACGCGCTGCTGCGGGCGCGGCTGACCGCGGGGGCCATCTTCGGGTCGCTCCGGGCTGCCCAGCGCGTCGCCCACAACGACCCGGCCGTCGGTGGCCACCAACTGTTCGAGGCCGTGTTCGACCTTCTCGGCGGGATGCGCTCGTCACAGGAACGCGAACGACCTGCCGCGGCGGGCGACCCGGATCGGGGGCCCGCCCACTCGTAGGTTCGCGGCCTCCCCCGGCGCCGCGGGATCGGGTTCGCCGTCCCGTGCCGCCGGGGCAGCCCGGCCTCTGGCGTACGGCCTAGTTCTTGAAGAAGACCGCGTTGGTCTCCTTGAAGGCGGCCCACTGCTCCGGCAGGTCGTCCTCGAAGAAGATCGCCTCGACGGGGCAGACCTCGGCGCAGACGCCGCAGTCGATGCACTCGTCGGGGTTGATGAAGTACTGCTCGGCGTCGTCGGTCGAGTGGATGCAGTCGACCGGGCAGACCTCGACGCAGGAGTTGTCCTTGACGCCGATGCACGGCTGGGCGATCACGTAGGCCATCGCGAGACACCTCGTGCCCGTAGGCGGGCAACCGGCCGCCCCTGGGGAGGGCGGCGAACGCATGGGGTCCCTGGGGCCCGCTGGGAACCGCACAAGCGCTCGTCGGTGACGAACTCGCGGGCACCGGCAAGTATAGCAAGAGTCGGCTCCTGACCGTGCCGGGGCTCGGCACCCACGGCGTGCATCCTCGTCGGGTCCAGGAACCGAACCCCGGGCCACTCGGCAGGTCTCGGAACGTACCCGGTGGTTGCGAAATCGCATTAAGAAGTGGCTTCGCTGGCCCGGAACCACTTCGCGACGCCGGCGGCGATCGCGCGGGCGATCTGCTCGCGCCGCCTGCCGTCCGGGTTGCCCAGGCGGGCGGCCTCCGCCGGGTTGGTCAGGAACACGGGCTCGACCAGCACCGCCGGCATCCGCGCCGTCAGCAGTCCGCCGTTTTCCAACTGGTCGAGTCCGGAGTCCCCGAGATCAGTGCCGGGGCGGAGCTCGGTGGCCAGCGCCGCCTGCATCGTCGCGGCGAAGGCACGGTCCTTCTCCTCGATCCCCCAGAGCGTCAGGACGTAGTTGGGGTCGGGGTCGCCGAAGGCGTTGAGGTGAACCGAGACGTAGACGCCAGCCCCGCAAACGTTGGCGACTTCACCGCGCGGGCTGTTGGCGGCGATGGTCCGGTCGTCGTTCCGGGTCAGGGCGACGAGGTAGCCCTCCTGCCGCAGGAGATCGGCGGCACGGCGCGCGATCTCCAGCGTCAGCTCCTTCTCGACCAGCCCGTACGCCTCGTTGATCGCGCCGGGGTCCTCGCCGCCGTGGCCGGGGTCGAAGACCACCGCGGCCGAACCGGTCGGGCAGGAGACGCGGCCGCGAGGGTGCAGTGCGACGAGGAGGCCGAGCGCCAGGAGCACGGCCACCGCGGCGATGGCCGCGATCGTCACCGTCCGCCCGTCGGTGGTCTGCCGCATGATGCGCGTCTCCGAACTCGGATGCCGGGGGCGCGGCAATGGTCCAAACGTCGATTGCCCGAGCCGGTCGGGTCGGCTGCGTTCCGCCGGTCACGATCCGCCTGCCGCTCTATGGGATCCTAGCCCTTGGCGTCACCGCCGACCAAGCCCTGGCTGAAGTCCTTCCCGAAGACGGACGACCCGACTGGCTCCGGGAGTAGGTGAGGCATCGTCGCCATGGCCGTCATCGGCGGGGTGGGGGCAGGTCCCTCCGCCGCTGGACGGCGGATCTCGGTGCGAACACCGCCCGTCAGCGACGACAAGATGCGCGGTCGCGCCGCCGGAATCCGCGGCCGCTGGGGGGTCGAGCCGCGTGCTACCATCGGTGGCGATCCGCCCGCGGCGAACCCGCATGGCCGCGAGGCGACGAGGGGGGGACCGAGGATGGGCGAACCGGCGCCGCGGGAGACGATCGGGCTGACGGCCGAGGAGATGATGGTCTACCTCGACGAGGTGCTGCTTGAGGAGGCGACGGAGGCCGCCCAGCAACGGGGCACGACCCCGGAAGAGGAACTCGCCTCGGTCGGCTTCGCCAGCGCCCGCGCGGCGTCGACCTACGCGATCAAGCTGATCGAGGCCAACAACGCCTTCGTCGCCCGCTACCTGCTCGACCAGGGCGTGCTCCGGCCGGCGACCTCGACCGACTCGGACGCGGACGCGACCCCGCCCGCCACCGGCGATCCCGATGGAACCGCGGGCTGAGGCGGGGCTCGCCGCCTTCCAGCGGTCGGTAGCCGAGTTCTGCCGGAGTACGGCCGACTGGCGGCGCCGGAAGGCCGAGGAGTACGACCGTGACGCCCGCAACCTGCGAACGGCGGCGGCCCTGGACGAACTGGCCGACCACGTGCTGTCGCTCCGGCCCGACGATGCCCGGCTGCGCGACCTCGCCCGGCTGGCCGGCCTCGGCGACGACTTCCTGCCCGACCAGCGCGTCCTCTACGAGCTCGGCCGGTTCCGGTTCCACCACCCGGAAGCCGGGCTCGATCCTTTCCTCGACATCCTCGTGGCGTTGGCCGAGGCCGACCGCGGCGAGGCGGGGCACTTCGGGGGCCGCCTGCCCGAGGGCGACGATCCGTGGGGGTAGGCGCCGGCGACCGTCCATGCCGCCTCATCCGCCGGTACTCCGACCTCTTGCCGCCGCGGCCGACGTCGGTTCTTCGAGCCAGTGGATCGCTTGCCGCCGGCCAGGTCGAGGCGGTCGCGTACAAGCCCGTTGATGGAGCATGGTCGCGTGCGGCCCCCTGGCGCCGACCTACTCCCCCCGGGCTAGCGGTCGGCTTCCGGCCTCGCTCTGGCTGAAGCTTTCGTCTGAGCAATCGCCGTTCGGTCCGTCCGAGGTGGACTACTACCGGCGCGATTACTGTGGGTTGGCGCAGGTGCCGATTCCCCACTGCTACGACGCCTGCTACGACGCGGTCCTCGAGGGGTACCACCTCCTGCTGGAAGATGTCTCGGCGAGCCACCGCAACGCCCACGATGTTGAGCCCGACCCGGCCTACGCCGAGGCGTTCGGGCGGGCCGTTTGCCGCCTGCGCGCGTTCCGCTGGGGGGCCGTGAGGTGGCGGGAGATCGGCGCCGTCGCGCCGACTGCCGCAGCGATCGACCGCTATGCGGTAACGTCTGCGGCCGGTTTCCAGCGTCTCCTGGAAGCGACCCAGGGAGACCTCCATCCCGGTCAGACGAAGACCCTCCGAAGGGTTTTCGCCCGCTACCCGGCGGCGATCCAGTCCCGCGCTGCCGACCTCCAGGGCCAGGCTGTCGTCCACGGCGACTCAAACCTCGGCAACCTGCTGCTGCCACGCCGGTGGTCGGGCCTGCTCTACCTGATCGACCGCCAGCCGTTCGAAAGGTCGCTGACCGTCTGGCTCGGCGCCAGCGACCTGGCGTACCTGATGGTGACCCCGTGGCCGACCGAGGCGTAGCGGTCGTTGGAACGGTCGGTCCTTGCCGCCTACCAGGACGAGCTCGCGGCCAGGGGCATTGCCTACGGCGAGGCCGACCTCTGGCGCGATTACCGGTTCTGCGCGATCCAGAGCCTCTACGTCGCCGGCGAGTGGTGCGCCAACCCGGACGACATCGAGCGGATGCGGTGGGTCTGGGAGTGGGAGCTGCGGCTGGCCCTGGCCCCCTGCGACGACCTTGGGCTCGACGAGTTCGTTGCCTATTGGTGCGACGCGGCCGGGGTGAGGGCTGGTAGCGCCGTCCTCAGCCCCTTCCACGGGGCTTCGTCGCTCCGGCCCGGTCAATGTTTGCCGGACTCGGGGGCGCAGCCACCGGATCGTCGTCGGCCAATCACGATCGCCGCAGCGCTAGCCGGCCTCTTCCGTGGTCCGCGTCAGGTGGGCGACGACCTCGACGTGGGGCGTCTGCGGGAAGAGGTCGAAGGCGACCAACCGCTCCAGCACGTAGCCGTCGCCCATCAGCAGCTTCAGGTCGCGCGCCAGCGTCGCCGGGTCGCAGGAGACATAGGTGACGCGGCCGGGCCGCAGCTTGAGCAGGCCGCGGGCGGCGCTCGGAGCGAGGCCGCCACGGGGCGGGTCGAGCAGGAGGAACGCCGGCCGGCCGTACGAGCGGAACGCCTCCTTGCCCCAATCCTCGACCGATTGGGCGGCGATGCGGACGCCGCGAAGTCCGGCCTCGTCGGCGTTGCGCTGGGCGAAGATGGCCGAGTGCGGATCGAGCTCGAGGCCGATCACCCGGCGGTGGCGGCGGGCCAGCGGCAGGGTGAAGAACCCGACCCCGCAAAAGAGGTCGAGCGCTGGCGACTCGGCCGAGGGGACATCGGCGAACCGCATCGCCTCCTCGACGAGCGGCTCCAGCAGACTTCCGTTGCCTTGGAAGAAGCAGCGGGCATCGAAGGCGAGCCGCTCCCCCGCCACCTCGGCGACGATTTCTCGCGGCTCGCCGCCGTCCGGATCGGGGTGCAGCGACACGTCGCCGCCCGCCGTCGCCGCCTGGATCGTCAGCGCCTCGTCGCCGAGGCGGCCGGCCATCATCGTCGCCCGGATGTCGGCGTAGGCAAGCGCCAGCTCCGGCACGACGAGGGGGTCGTCGGGCAGGTCGACGACGCGGCGGCTGCCGGCCGCTAGAAACCCGAGCGCCGGCTGGACCGGGTCGTAGTGCCACTCGGCGCGGATGCGGTAGCCCCACTCCCGCGGCGACGGGACGATCTCCGGCGGCGCCTCGAGCGGGATGCCGCCGATCCGGCGGAGCGCGTCGTGGACGATTGTTTGCTTGGCCGCGAGCTGGGCGGGGTAGCGCAGGTGGGCGAAGCCGGCGGCACCGCTGGCGGCGAGCCCGGGGAAGGGCGGCTCGATCCGGTCGCTCGAAGGCTCGAGGAGGTCGACGATGCGGGCGTGGGCGACCTTGCCCTGGTCGCGCTCGATGCGGACCCGGACCCGGTCGCCAGGCGCGGCGGCGGCGACGAAGAGCGTCTTCCCGGGGGCGTGGGCGAGCCCGACTCCGCCGGCCACCAGCCGCTCGACCGTCGTCTCGATCGTCTCGCCGACGAAGCTGGGTCCGGCGCGGCGGTCCATGGCGCTCATCGATCCCTTCTCTCTGCAACGAAAATCGCCCCCGCCCGGCGGTGCCGGGACGGGGGCGGCGATCCCTTCGTCGGTTAGGAGGTCTTGACCGATGTCCGCAGGCAGCGGGTGCACATGTTGATCCGCTTCGTGACGCCGTCGACGACGACCGCCTTGCGGTGAACGTTGGGCTTGAACGTACGGTTGGTCCGTCGCTTTGAAAAGCTCACATTGTGGCCGAAAACCGTCGTCTTGCCGCAGACATCACACTTGCCGGACACCGCTGATTCCTCCCGTTGGATGTGCCTTCGCTCTATGCTAGGTGGAGTGGTCGGAGCCCGATCGATCGACGCTCCAGACGACTAATGGACATGGACGATGGTCGCATGTCATTTCACTGTAACACGCGCTTCGGGCGGCAACAACGGTTCCCGCGGTGGTGATGGCACGGTCCTTGTCCCTCCGGCGGGATCTGGAAAGGCGCTCGACGATGACACTGGCGGCGACGCCGACCGCCGCTGCCGTCGCCGACGACGGCCCCGACCCCGATCGCGCCGCCGCCCTCCTCGAGGCCGTCGGAGCCGCCGCCGACCTCCTCGAGCGGAACCGCGACGCGATCGACCGCCTCAACGTCTACCCCGCCCATGACGGTGACACCGGCACCAACAGGACCCTGACGATGCGCGCCGCGGTCGAGGCCGGGCGGGCCGCCACGGTCGCGCGAGCGACGCAGGCCGAGCTGGCCGTCGCGATGACCCGTGGCGCATTGCTTGGTGCCATTGGCAACTCTGGCGTCATCCTGTCCCAGTGGCTGCGCGGGTTGGCGGGCGAGGGAGGCGGGGGCGATGCCGCCTCGCTGGCGCGGGCAATGGGAGGCGGCGGGGCGCTGGCCCAAAAGGCGGTCGCCAACCCGGTCGAGGGCACCATGCGCTCGGTAATGCGGTCGGCGGCGGATGGCTGTCGGGCGTCGGCCTTGGCGGCGGGTCGATCGGCGATGCCTTGGAGGCGGCGCTCGCCGCGGCGCGGGGGCGCTGCGCCGGGCCGGGGTCGTCGACGTGGGCGGCCAGGGCATCGTCATCCTCCTTGCAGGGGCGCCGTTCGCCTGGCGGGGTGAGACCGTGGAGGCCGTCGAGACCGTTGCCGCGGCGCCAAACGGCAGGCCTGACTTGCAGGCGCACGTCGCCTACGACCACGACGAGGAGGCGCGGCGCTACTGCACCAACTTCGTCGTCCACGGCGAGGGGCTCGACGTCGAAGATGCCCGCTGCCGACCGCTGGCCCTCGGCAGCTCGGCCGTCGTCGTCGGCGAGCCCGATCTGTTGAAGGTCCACGTCCACACCCGCGAGCCCGGCGAGGTCCTCTCCTGGGCGCTGGGCCTCGGCGAGCTGGACCAGGTCCGGATCGACAACACGGAGATCGAGACCCGCCGCCGAGCCGGCGCTCGCGAGGCGACCGCCGGCTCCGGCCCCGAGCTCGGTCCCTCCCGGGGGGCGACGGGGTCCACCCCTGACGCAGCACCGACTGCCGCGATCGGGGTCGTCTCGGTGGCCGCGGGCGAAGGCCTGGCCGAAGCCTTGCGGGAACTGGGGACGTCCACGGTCGTGGCTGGGGACCAGACGACGAACCCGAGCGTCGCCGATCTGCTGGCTGCCGTCGAGGCGCTGCCCGATCGCGCCGTGATCCTCCTCCCAAACAATCCGAACATCCTGGTGACGGCGGCGCGGGTGCCGGATTTGGCGTCGCGATCGGTCGCCGTCGTGCCGAGCCGGTCGGTGCCGCAGGGGATGGCAGCCCTCGCCACCTTCTCCGCCGCCGACCCGCTCGAAACCAACCTCGCCCGGATGACCGAGTCGCTCGCCGTCGTCCGCACCATCGAGGTGACGCGGGCGATCCGCGACGCCGAAAAGGACGGGGTGGGGGTCGGCGAGGGCGATGTCGTCGCCCTGCTCGACGAGCGGTTGGTCGCGGCCGGACCCGACGAAGCGGACGTGGTGCGCCGCGCGTTGGACCTCGCCGGGATCGGCCGGGCTGAGCTCGTCACGATCGTCAGCGGGGACGAGGTCACGGGTGACGAGGCCCAAGCGGTGGTCGAGCTGCTCGCCGAGTTGGCGCCAACCGCGGCGGTCGAGCTCCACCGAGGTAATCAGCCCTTCTACCGGTTCCTCACCGCGGTGGAGTAACCGGATGAGGCAGAGGATCGCCGTCGTCACCTATTCGACCGCCGATCTGCCGGAGGATCTGCGCGCCGCCGTCGGGATCACGGTCGTCCCGCTTGACGTCCGCTTCGGCGACGAATCGTTCCGCGACGGGGTCGACCTCACGAACGACGCGTTCATGGAGCGGCTGGCGCGAGTCAAGTTGTCGCCGGGAACGTCGCAGCCGTCGCCGGCCCGCTTCGAGGAGGTGTTCCGTGCCCTGGCGGTGGACCACGACGCGATCGTCGCGGTGCTGCTCTCTGCGAAGCTGAGCGGTATGCTCAACTCGGCCGCGGTCGCCACGGCGGCGGTGGCGCCGCTGGTCCCGATCGAGCTGGTCGATTCGCGGTCCGGCTCGGTGGCGCTCGGGTTCCAGGGGCTGCGGGCGGCCGAGCTCGCGGCGGGGACCGACGCGCCGGCAATCGCCGAAGCGCTTCGGGCCGAGGTGCAACGCCACCAAGTCGTCTTCTTCGTCTACACGCTCGAGTACCTCCAGCCCGGCGGCAGGATCGGGCGGGCTGTCGCCCTCATCAGCGGCATGCTCCAGCTCAAGCCAATGCTGCGGATCGACGAGGGTCAGGTCGTGCCGTGGGAGCGAACGCGGACGCGCTCGCGCGCCCTCGCCGGTCAGATCGACGTCGCCAGGGGGTTGCCGGCGATCGAGCGGGTGGCGGCGCTCTACAGCTCCGACCGCACCGAGGGCATCGCGTTTGCCGACCGGATCGCCTCCGAGCTCTCCCTCCCCCGGGAACAGGTGGTCGTGGCCCAGATCGGGCCGACGGTGGCGACCCGTATCGGGCCGGGTGCGATGGGTATCGCCGTGGTCGAAGCGGTGCCGTAGCCCGGCTCGGAGTCCCGCGACTGGGGTACACTCGGAGCCCCGCATCCCGAGCCGGCCGCGCCTCCGCTAGGACGGATGTCGACGACCCTTGAGTACGCCCCAGCGAACCGGCCAGCGCTCTCGCCGAACCGACCTCCAGGCAGCCCTGCCCGCCGACCCGGTCGACGCCGTGCTGGAGCGGCTGCGAGAGGAGTGGCGGCGGGGCTGCGCCGGGGGCCAGAGCTTCGCCATCGCCGCCTCGCAGATGAAGCACCTGCGGGCTGCCGCCGCCACCCTCCAGGCGGCGGCCGCGGTGGACGAGATCGAGGGGCGGTTCGCCGCCTACCGCTTGCTCGACGCGGATGGCCGCCGGGCCGAACTGCCCCGCATCGCCGACCTCCTCAAGGGGCTGAAGCCACTGCTTCGGGAGCCCGCCACGCCACCCACCCCGCTCGGGCTCCTTGAGCGGGCGGTCGCGCCCTCGAGAGCCGAGGCGAAACGGACTGCGGCGGCCAAAGCGGACCGCTCCGCCGAGGGAACGCGGGTCGTCGCGCCTGTCCGCCAGGCCGACCAGGATGATCCGGTCACGGTCCTGCCGCGGGTCGGGGACATGGTCGCCAAGAAGCTGAAGAAGCTGAAGCTGGAGACCGTCGGCGACGTCCTCCGCTACCGGCCGCGCGACCACATCGACTACTCGAAGACTTCGAAGATCTGCGACATCCTACTGCGGCCACCGGGCGAGTTGGTCACCGTCCGCGGCGAGGTGGTCGATGTCCAACTCGTCCGGGGAGCGGGGACGCCGCGGGTCGTCGCCAAGATCGCTGATGGCACCGGCTGGGTGCGGGCGACGTGGTTCAACCGCTACCTCGTCGGCCAGATCGCGATCGGCGACGAGATCGCCGTTTCCGGCGAGGTCGAGACGGGTTACGGGCCCCTCAGCTTCACCTCACCCGAGTGGGAGCACGTCTCCGGTCCAAAGGCGCGCAACCTCTCGACCGGGCGCTTGACGCCGGTCTACCCGCTGACCGAGGGCATCCACCAGAAGACGCTGCGACCCCTGACCCGGGCCGCCCTCGACGCGACGAAGGGGACGCTGGAGGAGCATCTGCCAGACGCGATCCGGCTGGCGGACGGTGTTCGGTCGCCGACGCTGGTCGACGCCTACGAGATGCTCCACTACCCGGCGACGCAGAGCGAGAAGGAGGCGGCCGAGCGGCGCTTCGCCTTCGACGACCTGCTCCTGCTCCAGATCGGTCTCGGGCGGCGGCGGCTCGAGCGGAGCGCCGTCGAAGGCCCCGTCATGGCGGCAGATCCGGCGACGCTGGCGGCGTTCCGGGCGGCGCTGCCGTTCGAGCTGACCGGAGCGCAGCAGCGGGCGCTGGACGAGATCGAGGCCGACCTTGCCCGGCCGCGGCCGATGGCGAGGCTGCTCCAGGGCGACGTCGGCAGCGGCAAGACGGCGGTCGCCGCCGCGGCGATGCTGGTCGCCAAGACCAGCGGCTACCAGTCGGCGATGCTGGCGCCGACGCAGGTGCTGGCCGAGCAGCACGAGCGCGGTTTGCGCGCCCTGTTCGCGGGGCTGCCCGAGGAACTCGAGCCGCGGCTAGAACTACTGACAGGCAACACCCAGGCCAAGGCACGGCGGGAGACGCTGGCGGCCGTGGCGGCGGGCGTGGTGGACATCCTGGTCGGCACCCACGCCCTGCTGGAGGAAGCGGTCGGGTTCGCCCGGCTCGGGCTGACGGTGGTCGACGAGCAGCACCGCTTCGGGGTTCGCCAGCGGGCGACGCTGCCGGACAAGGCGACCGGCAAGGTACCGCACCTCCTCTCGATGACGGCGACGCCGATCCCGCGGACGCTCAACCAGGTGCTCCACGGCGACATCGAAGTCTCGGTCATCGCCGAGCGGCCACCGGGACGGACGCCCGTCGAGACCTGCCGCTACGTCGGCCGGGAGCGGGACGAGGCGTACGCCCTGGTTCGGCGGCAGGTGGAGGCAGGGCGGCAGGTCTTCGTCATCTGCCCGCTGGTCGAGGCCAGCGAGGCGACGGAGGCGAAGGCGGCGGTCGAGGAGGCGGCCCGGCTCCAGGCCGAGGTCTTTCCCGACCTCCGGATCGCGACGCTGCACGGGCGGATGAGCGGCAAGGAGAAGGACCGGGTGATGACCGCCTTCCGCGAGCGCGAGTCCGACATCCTCGTCTCGACTTCGGTGATTGAGGTCGGGATCGATGTGCCGAACGCGACCGTGATGCTGATCGAGGGCGCGGACCGGTTCGGCCTGGCCCAGCTCCACCAGTTCCGGGGCCGGGTCGGCCGCGGCGGCGACGCCTCGTGGTGCCTGCTCCTGGCCGACGAGGCGACCCCGCAGGGCGAGGAGCGGCTGCGGATGATGGTCGAGACGGACGATGGCTTCGCCCTGGCCGAGAAGGACCTGGAACTGCGCGGTCCCGGCGACTTCATCGGCACCCGCCAGAGCGGCCTGCCGGAGATGACCTGGATCGACGGCGCCTTCGACATGCTTCTGCTCGACCGTGCACGCCGCATCGCCGACGACCTCCTGACGAGTGACCCCGAACTCTCCCGGCCGGAGCACCGCCTGCTCGCCGATCAGCTGGAGGTCTTCTGGAAGCGGGCGGCGCCGGACGTGGCGGTATAGGCTTTAGGAGATGTGCAGGTGGGCGGAGGCTCAAGATTGCAATGGAATTGGTGTCGATCAAAGTCGACGTTGATCCCGAAAGCGAAGTTGGCAAATTTCTCGCTCAAGCCGAGTAAGCCTCGATCGTCCTCAAGCTGAATGGCGTTCGTTTCCGGCTCGAACGAGAACCTGAGGGGTCGGAGATGTCCCACGACGTCGAGCGTCTCTGGTAAGGGTTGCGCCGCTCTGGCCGAGCGCTCGATCCCGAGGAGGCGGAGCGCTGGAAGGAAATGATCAACCGGGCGCGGAAGGACGGGAGCCGTCCGGTCGATCGAGTGCATCGTTTCTGGTCGACCCTGATTGCCCGGACGAGGGTGAAGCTCCGATCCCAGGGCCGTCTCGTCCCTGATTTCGATCTCTTTGTCGCCGAGACCGGGCTCGCCTACGACCTCACCCTCATGACGCGTAACCACCGCCACTGCGACCGGATCGAGGGCCCTCAGTTGTTCGAAGAGACGCAGGGGGCAGCAACGTTCCTTCAGAACCCGCCCTACCAGTCCGCCACCGACCCGTCGACGTGCCAGAGCGACGGCTGGTAGGTGCGGGTGTAGGGGAGTTGCTCGTGGGCGCGGACGGCGTCCCAGTCGAGTTCGACGCCGAGACCCGGCGCCGTCGGCGGCTCGACCCACCCGCCGGGGAGCCAGGTGAACCGCTCGGTGAAGAGGCGCTCGACCGCCGGCGGGTGGTCGACCAGGAACTCCTGGATCAGGAAGTTCGGGGTCGCGAAGTCGAGCTGGAGGCTCGTCATCGTCAGCAGCCAGGAGTAGGGGTTGTGCGGCGCAACGGCGACGTACGACACCTCGGCCGCCGCGGCGATCTTGCGCCCCTCCCAGATGCCGCCACAGTGGGCGAGGTCCGGCTGGAGGACGGCGGCCGCGCCGACCTCGAGGATGTCGCGGAACCCCCATTTCGTGAAGAGGCGCTCGCCGGTCGCGACCGGGATCGAGATCGAGGCCGCGACCTCGGCCATCGCCCGCGGGTCCTCGGGCAGGACCGGCTCCTCGAAGAAGAAGATGTCGAACTCCTCCAGGGCGTCGGCCATCTGGATCGCCGAAGTCGGTGACAGCCGACCGTGGCAGTCGATCAGGATATCGATGTCGGGTCCGACGGCGTCCCGGATCAACCCCATTTGGCGCCGGGCAGCTACGAGTTCAGGGCGGCCGGCGACGCCCGGAACCGCGTCGAACGGGGCAAGCTTGAGCGCGCCCCAGCCCGCCTCGACCAATCTGGCGCACGACTCTGCGACGGCTTCAGGGGTGTCGCCGCGGGGGCCGTTGGCGTAGAGGCGGACCCGATCGCGGACCCGGCCGCCGAGCAGTTCGTAGACGGGAACCCCGAGCGCCTTGCCGAGGATGTCCCAGAGCGCCTGCTCGATGCCCGAGATGGCGCTGCCGATAACGACGCCGCCACGCCAGAAGGAGTGGCGGTAAATCGTTTGCCAGTGGTGCTCGATCCGGGTCGGGTCCTGGCCGATCAGGTACTCCTTGACGTCGTTGATGGCGCCGACGACCGCCTCCGTCTTGCCCTCGAGGCTGGCCTCGCCGAGCCCGACGATGCCGGCGTCGGTCCGGACCTCGACGAAGACCAGGTTGGTCCGGCCGGCGAAGAGGACGTGCGGGATGACCTCGGTCACCTTGAGCTTGAGATCGCGTCGCTCGACGGTCGGTGTCGTGCTGCTAGTCGTTGTGTTCGTGCTTTCCATGTCCATGCCGCGCTCTACCCCTACCAGTCGGCGACCGCGCCGTCGTCGTGCCACAGTGCTGGCGGCCGCCCCGTGACCGGCGGGAAGCGCTTCGCGGCCTCCAGGTCAAGCTCGATACCGAGGCCGGGCGTCGCGGGCAGGGTGAAGTAGCCGTCCGCGTCGATCGCCGGCGCATTCACGACGACCTCGTCCTTCCACGGCTCAGTGTCGGTGATGATCTCTTGGATCAGGAAGTTCGGTATCACCGCGTCGAGGTGCAGAGAGGCGACGGTGTTGACCCAACTCCATGGGTTGTGCGGCGCGACCGCGACGAAGTGCATCTCGGCCAGGGCCGCGACCTTGCGCGCCTCGCCCAGGCCACCGCTCTGGACGATGTCCGGCTGGAGGACACCGATCGTCCGCGAGGCGAGCAGCTCGGGGTAGGCCCAGCGCGAATAGTGGCGCTCGCCGACCGCGATCGGGATCGGCGATTTGCGGGCGAGCCGGGTCAGCGCCGGCACGTGCTCCGGTAGACACGGCTCCTCGAAGAACATGATCCCGAGCGGCGCCAACGCCTCGGCGGCGCGGACGGCGAGGGCCGGCGAGAGCCGCCCGTGGGCGTCGACCATAATTTCGACATCGGGTCCGACCGCGTCCCGGACGGCGCGCACCTTTGCGACCCCGGCATCGACGACGCGCTTGCCGGCCAGCATCGGGGTCGCCTCGAACGGAGCCAGCTTGAGGGCGGAGAAGCCCCGATCGACGATGTCGGCGGCGGAGTGGGCCAGCTCCTCCGGCGTCTCGCCGCGCGGCCCGTTGGCGTAGGCCCGGATGCGGTCGCGGACGGGTCCGCCGAGCAGCCGGTGGATGGGGACGCCGAGCGCCTTGCCCTTGATGTCCCACAGCGCCACCTCGACGCCGGCGAGGGCGCTGAGGAAGGTGACGCCGCCGTGCCAGAAGGCGTGCCGATAGGCCTGCTGCCAGAGGTGCTCGATCCGTGACGGATCGGCGCCGAGGAGGAGCGGTTCGAGGTCCTTGATCGCGCCGAGCACGGCGTTGGTCTGGCCGCCGAGCGACGCCTCCCCGAGTCCGGTCAATCCGTCGCTGGTGTCGAGCAGGACGTAGAGATAGTTCCGCCAGCCTGCGCCGACCGCGACGGTGCGGACCCTCGTGATCTTCGTCGGTCGGGCCAAAACGCTTCCCCCGTTTCGATCGGCCTTCGCGCTACCCGTCGTGGTCGCGGACGCGCCGCGTCGCTTCCGTGTTCGAGGCGGTCACCCGCCCGACGTTGCCCGGGCCTTTGGCCCCGGGCTCAGGGAACGAAGTGTCCCCGAGGCTGCGACCGCTCTCTGGCCCCATGCCCAGTTCCGGGGGGACTTCGTCGCCTCAGCACGGACCTTCGGCCCCCGGCCGTCGCGCAACCGCAGCGTTGCGACGATCGCCCGTCATGCCCAAGTCCGCCATCAATGTCTTACCCCTTGACCGCCCCGCCGGTCAGCCCGTGCATCAGTTGGCGCTGGAAGAAGAGGAAGATGATGACCACGGGGACGGTGCCGACGGCAGCCGCCGCCATCACAAGGTTCCACTCGGTCGTGAACTCGCCGATGAAGGAGGCGATGGCGACGGAGATGGTGCGCACCCGCTCGGTCGTCGTCAGGACGAGGGCGAACTCGTACTCGTTCCAGGCCGTCAGAAAGCCAATGATCGCCGTCGCCCCGAGGGCCGGCCGGGCCAGCGGCAGGATGATGTCCCAGAAGGCCCGGTAGGGCGTGGCGCCATCGACCAGCGCCGCCTCGTCGAGTTCGCGCGGGATCTGCTCGAAGTACTCCTTCATGATCCAGAGGCAGAGCGGTTGGATGAAGGTGCTGTAGGCGAGGATCAGACCGAGGTAGGTGTCCTTCAGGCCGAACCGGTTGGCCAGCTCGAAGTAGGGGATGACGAGCAGGATGCGGGGGAACGACTGGGCGATCAGGACGAAGGCCATCAGCGCGCCCTTGTACCTGAAGTCGTAGCGCGCGAAGCCGTAGCCAGACCAAGCCGCGACCGCCACCCCCCAGAGCGTGGTCGCGACGGCGACGACCATCGCGTTGGAGAGGTACTTGGCGAAGTTGCGGCGCTCGAAGATCTCCTGGTAGGCGTCGAGGGTCCAGACCGCCGGCAGGAAGGTGACCGGGACGGAGTGGGTCTCGAGGTTGGTCTTGAGCGAGGAGATGATGATCCAGTACATCGGGAACAGGGTGACCACCAGCAGGAGCAGCGCAATCGCCACCTTGACGCCCGTGCCGAGGCGATCCTTGCCCGCGCGGGAGAGCCCGCTCGGTGCGTTTGCGGTCATCGGAGCGGTCGTGGCCATCGTCGGTTCAGTCTCCCCCGGTCGGGTCTGCTCGCTTCGGCACTCGCCTCAGTCGCGGCCGGACCGGATGGTGGCCCGGACGTAGAGGCCGCCGGGGACCATCAGCAGCAACAGCAGCAGGATGCCGAGCGTGGCGGCGTAGTTGGCGTCGGCGTAGAGGAAGGCGTTCTTGTAGACGAGGGTCGCGAAGACCTCGCTCGCGTTGGCCGGGCCGCCCGCGGTCATCACCTGGACGATCGCGAAGTTCATGAAGCTGCCGATCCAGGCCAGCAGGATGGCCACGAAGGAGATTCCCTTCATCGCCGGCAGGGTGATGTCCCTGAAGCGGCGGAAGGCGTTGGCGCCGTCGACCGAGGCCGCCTCGTACAGCTCGTGGTTGACCGCCTGGAGCCCGGCCAGGAGGAGGATCATCATGAACGGGAAGCCGCGCCAGATGTTGGCGACGATGGTGGCGCCGAGGGCGGTGCTCGTCTGCCCGAGCCAGGCGATCGGGACGTCGGTCTCGGCGTAGTAGCCGACGCGGTAGAGCGCCTCGTTGAGGACGCCGAAGAGGCCGTCGAAGATCCACCGCCAGACGATGCCCGGGACGACCGCCGGGAACATCCAGGGGAGCAGGAAGAGCACCCGGAACATCGCCCGAAACGGCAACTTGCCGCTGAGGATTAGGGCGACGCCGAAGCCGAGGATGTACTGGCCGACGACCGAAAAGAAGGCGAACGAGAAGGTGTGTCCGATCGCCAGCCGCGCCAGGTGGTCGTCGCGGAGGGCCCGCACGTAGTTGTCGAGCCCCCAGCCGGTGTCCGACTGGAACGTGCGGAGCAGCGCCTGCCCGATCGGCAGCGCCAGCAGCACCGCCAGCATCACCACCGAGGGCAGGACGAAGAGGAACGGGTGAATCCGGGCCTTTGGGGCGAGGCGCTGTGCCGTGGCCCGTTTCGGGAGCGGCGTCGCCCGGCTCGTTGCCGACATGGAACGCCCTCCATCGGAAAACCGGCGCCCCGCGGAATGCGCCGGGGAAGCCGGACCGAGCGGCTCCGTGACTACAGGACGGCAGGGAGCCTCAAGCGGCGCCGCGGCCGGCCAACCAGCCGGCCGACCACGACATCCTACGTCCTATGTCCTATCACCCATCGCCTACGACACCGGATACTTCAGCTCCCCGCGGTCGCCCAGGATCTCGGCGAACCGACTGGCGGCGGTGTTGAGGGCGGTCGTCACGTCCTTGGACCCGATCAGTGCCGCCTGCCACTCGGGGTCGAACTGGTCCTTCATCCGGTTCCAGTCGCCGAGTTCGACCTCGTAGGGCTCGACGACAGCGCTCAACGACTGTTCAAGGAAGACGGAGAGGAACGGATCCTCGGCGATCGCCGGATCTTCCAGCGCGGCCTTGGTGGTCGGGCCGTACTTGGCGTTGGCGGCGAAGAAGGGCTGCCGGTCGTGGGTGAACCACTTGAGGAAGCGGAACGCCTCGTCGGGGTGCTCCGTGGTGCGGCCGACCGCGTAGATGAGGGAGCCCTGGCGGAGGACCGGGGTCTCGCCGTCGGGGGTCGGGTGGAGGGCCACGCCGAACTTGCCCTCGATCTCGGGGTTGGTGCTGATGAAGGTCTGGGCACCCCAGGGGCCGGTGGTCAGCATCGAGGTGTTGCCGGCGGCGAAGGCGGCGACGTTGGCCGGGTAGTCCATCTCGACGACGTTCGGGGGCACCACCTTGTGCTCCCGCGCCAGCGAAACCATGTACTCGATGGCCTCGATCGATTCCGGGCTGTTAACCAGGATCGTCCAGATGCCGGTGTCGCGGTTGAGCCGCAGCATGTCGCCGTCCGGCCCGTTGTTCTGCATGAAGTGGACGACGCGGATGGTGTGGGTCTTGCCGTACATGCCGAAGCCGTAGCGGCCGGCGCGGGGGTTGGTCAGGGCCTTGGCAGTGTCGGCCAGCTCCTGCCACGTCTTCGGGGGCGCGTTCGGGTCGAGCCCGGCCTCCTCGAAGTGGTCCGTCCGGTAGTAGAGGGCGTCGGTGCCGGTGTAGAAGGGCAGGCCGAGGATGCGGCCCTCGCCGTCGATCCCGGCCTGGAGGGCGACCGGGATGAACGACTCCCGCAGCCCCTCGGCCTCGACCCGATCCGTGATGTCGAGCGCCGCGTCGAGGTTGACGAAGCTGGCCAGGCCGAACTGGCCATCGATGACGTCGGGCAGGTCGTTGCCCTCGGCGTAGGCCGTCAGCTTGGTCAGGATGTCGGCGTTCGGGACCTCTTCGATCTGGATCGTGATGTCCGGGTTCGCTTCTTCGAACTCGGCGATCATCTGGCGGAAGAACTCGCCGGCCGGCTGCTCCAGGGTGTTGTGGGTCATCAGTCGAAGCGTCACCGGCCCACCCTGGATCATGGCTGGGGCAGCGAAGGTCGACCGGTTCGGCAGCGCCGAACCGACCCCGGCGACGACGCCCGTGGCGGCCCCGGTCTGCAGCAGCCGCCGTCGATTCAATGTCCGGTTCGACATCGGAGGGCTCCTCTCGGCGTTCGCGGTCGACGGCGACCGGCGCTCGGGTCGGATCCGGGGACGGCGGAATCCGACATCGTTGCGGATCTGTGAGCCGGGCTACTATAGGTCGGTCCCCGAACCCGGTCAATTCGGGGCCGACTGAGGTTCAGCCCAGCGTTCCCGGGTGCCCGGTGTCCGACTGCGGATTGGCGCCGCACCTGCGCGGGTCCGGTCGAGCTACACCGCGGGAGTAGCCGCCGACTCACCCTGGTCCACGTCCTCGTCGATCTCGTCGACGGGCCAGCAGCCGGCAGTTGACTCGATGGATGCCGTAGCCGGGTTCTTCCGCTCGGCGGGCGGCCGGTTCGTCCAGGACGATTTGGATGCCGACCCGGCCGTCGTCCAATCGGCTTGGCCCACCGAGGCGGACGATCACCCGCCGCTCTGCATTTGGCAGGGGTTGGGGGGGCCGAACAACCGAAGCACCTCTTCCGAAGAGGGGCGTGCCGGCGAAGTACCCTCGAACGAAGTCGTCGGCGAAGCGGGCATCGATGCGGAGAAAGCCCCGCCGTTGGTGCAGGCAAAGAGCTCCAAGAGGGTGGACGAGACGGCGGCTGCCGTCGCCGCATCGATTGGAGCGCCTTCCTGGTCCACGAACGAGGTCGTGCTGTCGCTCCGGCGGGCTCTGGTTCGCAGTTGGGGTCCCGTCTCCTGCGACCGCCTCGGCGAGTGGCCCCTCCTCGACGCGGCACTCGCTCGGGTCGGGGGCGGCGGGGAACGGGATCGGGGTGGCGTGATGCGCCGCCACCGGGCCCAACCAAAGCCCGCCTGCGACGCCGGGGTTGAAGACCACCGACCCTCGCTGGTTGAAAGCTCCCCTCTGCGACACGGAGGGAGTGAAGGGCGGCCCGATGCCCGCCACCGAGCCAGATTTTCGCAGCGGGCGTGATGGCGGTCGAGCGGGGAGCGTGCGGCGTCCACCACAGATCGCCGGGGTGGCGGTTCCTGGCGGCAGGGGCTGGTGTCCGCCCGGACGTCGACCACTGCCGACTATCGATGGCGGGCCGCGGACGGCGTGGGGTCCCCGACGGCGAGAGGCGCTTCCGGCACGGCGTCGGATTCGGCCGAGGGGTCGGGTGGACTTCCTGCGACGATCCGGTAGGCGGCGATACCGGGCACCTTCCAGGCCACCGCCGCCGCGGTCAGGACGACGCCGATGCCGCCGGTGGCGACCGCAACGGGAGCACCGAAGGCCGCCGCCGCCAGCCCGGCCTCGAACTCGCCGAGCTGGGGGCCGCCCATTGCAAAGGTCGAGTGGGCGGCGGCGACTCGGCCGCGGAGGCGGTCCGGTGTGACCAGGGTCCGAAGCGTGTGGCGGAACGCCATGCTGACCGCGTCGGCGGCACCGCTGGCCGCCAGCAACGCGAGCGAGACGGGCAAGGCGGTGCTGAGCCCGAAGCCGAGGACGAACGCCCCGTAGGCGGCGACCGCGACGAGGACCCCGAGGCCCGGCCGGTCCGGCAACCGGACGGCGGCAACGGCCACCCCACCGGTCACCGCCCCTGCCGCCGGTGCCGCCAGCAGCAAGCCGAGCGTTGTTGGCCCGCCCCCGAGTACCTGCTCGGCGAAGACCGGCATCAGCACGGTCGCGGCGCCGAAGAAGGTCGCCAGGAAATCGAGCCCCATGACGCCGAGCAGGATCGGCGTCCCCCGGAGGAAGGCGAGTCCCTCGCGGACCGCCGCCCAGCCACGCTGCGTCGTTGGCGCGACGAACGGGCGCGTCCGCATCGAGGCCAGAGCGACGGCGACGACGCCGAAGGAGACGGCGTCGAGCAGGTAGACGGCGGCAGGGCCGCGGGTGGCGATGAGCAGCCCCCCGAGTGCCGGGCCGACGACGCCGCCAACCTGGTGGGCCAGCGTGGTCATTGCCAACGCTCCCGGCAGGTTGGCACTGGGGACGAGGCCCGGAACGAGCGCTTGGCGGGTCGGCCCGGCGACGGTGCCGAAGGCAGCGGCGAGGCCGGTCGCACCGTAGATGACGAGCGGGGTCACCCGGCCAGCCGCGGCGAGCCCGGCGAGGGTAGCCGAGGTGGCGAGCAGCGCGATCTGGGCGAGGAGGAGGGTGCGCCGGCGATCCCCCCTGTCGGCGACGACGCCGCCGACCAAACCGAGCAGAAGCAGCGGGACGAAGCGAGCGAGCCCGAGCAGGCCCAACTGGAGCGGGTCGCCGGTCAGCGCGAAGATCTGCCAGGCGACGCCGACCCGCAACCCCTGGGTGCCGACCCCCGAGAGCAGCTCGGCGCCCCAGAGGAGACGGAAGTCACGGTGGCGCAGCGCGCGGTAGCTTCGCTCGGCGGGCTCGCTCATCGATCTGCCAAGGCTCCCTGGGGCGTCGCTCACGGGACGTTTCGAGACCCGCCCGGCGTTCGGAGCCGGCGATCCCGCAAGGGTAGCGTCCGAGAACAAGTGAAGTGCTCGGCTCCGGGCACGGGCCCATCCCTCCCCGGGCCGTCCCCTCCCGACCGAAGGGGGCTCGCAGGGCCGCGACAATGCTTCCATGAGTGGTCCACCAAGCACGCTCGAATCGATCGGGCGGGTGGTTCTGCCCGTGCCGGAGCACGTTGCAAGGTGGCGCCGCGCGCCGGTTGCACAGGTATCGACTTCCCGACGGAGTTGTGGTAAACCACTAGAGAAGCTGTCCGGGGAGGGCAGTGGGGGTTCTCGGTTTGGGGAGGAACACGGCATGAATCTGCTCTTCGGGCAGGACGACGGCTTCATCGAGACGGCCGCCGCGGGCAACGGCGGCGGCGCGGTCGCGTCGGCCAACGGCGGCGCGGGCGTCGTCGGCGACATCAACAGCGGCTCCAACGCCGGCAACGTCGTCGGCGTCGGCGACACCCACGGCAACGTCGCGGTCGCTGGCGGCGATGTCGCCAACGGCACCAACCTGAGCCTGTCGCTCAACGGCGGCACCGGCATCGCCGACGCTTCCGGCGGCAACTACAACGTCGCCTTCGTCAGCTAGGCGCTGACGCAACCGGCGCTCCTCGGGGCGACCCCTGGGGGCCCATTGGCCGCAACCGGCGAACCGGTTGCGGCCGATTCTGCGTTTCGGCGGGGAAGCGCGACGGTGCCGGGTGGTAGATTGGCGACCGGACGTGCCATCGCGGCAGCCGCTTCGGGTCGCCGCGGGGACGTCCGGAAGGATCGTTCGGATGCAGACCCGGAGCCACGGCCAAGACCTCGGCACCGCCGCCGCCGAGGCCTTCGCCGACCCGACCTTCAAGGACCGCGCCTACGCCGTCTACGCCGATCTGCGCGCCGCCGACCCGGTCAGCAGCGCCCGGATGCCGGATGGGCGGACGATGTGGTTCGTCGCCCGCTACGACGACACCCTCACCGTGCTGCGCGACCACGCCCGCTTCGGCAACGACCCCGGCAACGTCTTCAGCCAGGACCAGCTGGAGGCGATGTACGCCGGGTGGCTGTCCCGCCTGACGCCCGAACAGCAGGCCCGAGTGGCCGAGGTGGACCGGGCGATCAGCCGTCACCTGCTCGGGGTCGATCCTCCGAACCACTCCCGCCTCCGCAGGCTCGTCTCGCAGAGCTTCACTCCGCGATTTGTGGAGGGGTTGCGGCTGCGGGTGCAGCAGATCGCCGACGGCCTGGTCGACGAGATCGAGGCGCGGGCGGCGGCGTCCGGGGAGCGGCGCTTCGACCTGATCGAGGCCTTCGCTTTTCCGCTGCCGCTGACGGTGATCGCCGAGATGCTCGGCATCCCGGTCGGGATGCGGGAGCGGTTCCGGGTCTGGTCGCACGCCGCCGTCGCGTTCAACCCCGCCGAGCCCGGCGATCCAGGGCAGAACGACCTGCTCTTCGAGTTCGTCGAGTACCTCCGGGGGCTGATCGCCAAGAAACGAGAAGCGCCGGCGGACGACCTGGTGAGCGGGCTGGTGGAGGCCGAGTCGGAGGGAGACCGCCTGTCGGAAGACGAGTTGGTGGCGATGATCTTCCTCCTGATCGTCGCCGGCCACGAGACGACGGTCAACCTGATCGGCAACGGGATGCTGACGCTCTTCGAGCACCCGGAGCAGCTCGCCCGACTGAAGGTGGAGCCGTCCCCCGACCTGATGAAGGGGGCGATCGAGGAGATCCTCCGCTACTCGGGGCCGGTCGAGCACTCACTCTCGCGCTGGGCGCGGGAGGACATCGAACTCCACGGGCAGACGATCCGGCGGGGCGAGCAGGTGATCGTGCTCCTCGCCTCGGCCGACCGCGACGAGACCCTCGTCGCCGACCCGGAGCGGTTCGACATCGGGCGAGAACCGGTCCGCCACCTCGCGTTCGGGATGGGCATCCACGTCTGCCTTGGCGCACCGCTGGCCCGGATCGAGGGGCAGGTCGCCTTCTCGACGCTGCTGGGCCGGATGCCGGGTCTGCGGCTCGATGCCCCGCGCGAGGCGCTGCGCTGGCGGCGGGGTTCGCTGATCCGAGGGGTAGAGACCTTGCCGGTCGCCTTCTAACGCGAGCCGCTCTGACGGAGCGGGTGCAGGGGGGACGATCGGTTCGTATCCGTGCCATCCAGGCAACGCTTGCGGATAACCCAAACAGAACATATGATCGTATCGGCCCGGAGCGCTCGAGCGCCGACCGGTAGGGACCACCGCCGGGGCCACCATCGCCCCGCTCACCGGGGTTCCGCCGTGGTCACGCCCTGTCTCGGTCCCGCCTCCGCGACCGTCAGTCCACCGCCCGATCTCGTCGCCGCCGCGATGCGCCGCGCCGTCGCCGTCCGGGTGGCCGGCTACCGTGGTGACGAGCGGTACGATCACTACACCCTGGCCGCCCTGCAGGAGCAGGTGGTGGGGATGCCGGGCCGGCCGCTCCCCCGCCGCAACGGCTGGTGGGCCATTGGCACGATCCTCGACGACCTGGCCGGTCTCGAGTGGCGTGTCTGGATGCACCCCCGGCGGCGGACCCTGCGGATGGCGCCGCACCGGTTGCCGGAGCCGGAGATCCCGACCCCGACCCGGCGTCCGGACGACCGCTACTACGACGGCGCCCGCCGCCGCTGGATCGACCCCGCCGCCGATGCATCCGATCCGGCGAGCCCGGCGTAGATAGGGGCAAGAGGATCCGGTCCCAAGCCGGAACCCTCCCCAAAACCCCAGGAGCGTCCCCAACGCTCCAAAAATCCCTCCCCTTCCCGCACGAGCCCGGCCCACGGTGGCCGGGTTCGTGTTTGTGCGGCCGAGTCGAGGAGTCGAGAAGGATGATGGACGACCAGCCCGGGGCGGCCATGATTCGCCGCCCCGTTTCTCTCTCCTCGACCCCTCGACCCCTCGACTCCTCGACAGCTCTCCAACGGAGGGCGATGTGCGCGTAATCGGAGGGGAGGCCAAGGGGTTCCGCCTGACGGGGCCGGCCGGTCCCTTCACCCGGCCGATGGCCGACAAGATCAAGGGCGCCCTCTTCTCGATGCTCGCCTCGCTCGGGGTCGAGCCGGAGCGCGTCCTCGACCTCTATGCCGGCACCGGCAGCATCGGCATTGAGGCGCTTTCGCGCGGCGCCGCCTGGGCCGATTTCGTCGAGCAGAACGCCGCAGCGGCGGCGGTGGTCAAGACCAACCTGGCGCACACCAAGATGGCCGACCGGGCCAGGGTCTACCTGGCGCCGGTGGCGTCGTTCCTGCCGCGGGCGGAGCGAGGCGGCGGGGGCCAGAAGCCCTACGACCTCGTCATCATGGACCCGCCCTATGCCGACCCCGAGATTGTGACGACGCTGGAGCGGGTCGGAGACTCGCCGCTGGTACAATCCGGCACGGTCGTCGCGATCGGCCACTCGCCGCGGGTGACCCTGCCCGAGCGGCTGGGGCGGTTGGAGCGGCTCCGGGAGCGCTGCCACGGCGACAGCTGCTTCTCGCTCTACGACGTCACCGAACGCGGCCAGGCCAGCGCCGGCGGTGCCGCGCCGCCCGCGGCGGGCGGCGCAGTGGACGAGACGGACGAGGATGCGGCGAGCGATCTACCCGGGCAGCTTCGACCCGATCACCTACGGGCACATCGACGTGGCGCTCCGGGCAGCCAAGCTGTTCGACGAGGTGGTCGTCGCGGTCTACGCTGGCGGCCACAAGCCGAACGCCCTCTTCTCGACCGAGGAGCGGATTGCCCTCGCCGAGTCCAGCTTCGCCGACGCGGCGTGCGTCCGCGTCGATAGCTTTTCCGGGCTGACGGTCGAGTACGCCCGGGCGAAGGGGGCAGAGACGATCGTTCGCGGGCTGCGCGCCGTCTCCGACTTCGAGTACGAGTTCAAGCTCGCCCACATGAATGATCACCTGGCACCCGAGGTCGAGGTGGTCTGCCTGATGACCTCCTCCCGCCATTCCTTCATCAGTTCCAGCATGATCCGCGAGGTCGCCTCCCTCGGCGGCGACGTCGATGGGCTGGTGCCGCCCCACGTGCGGCAGGCGTTGCGGGCCCGGTTTGCCGGGACGGGGCCGGCCGGACGGGGAGGCGACCATGCGTGAGGGGGGTCCGGGAGTGGGACGGGCGGCGGAGGACGGCGTTGCCGACGTCCCGGCCGACGGCGCGGCCGACATCCTCTACCTGGTCGACCGCCTGGAAGAATTGGTCGGCATCGGCAAGCGGGTGCCTTTCAGCAACCGGGTGATGGTCGAGGAGGTCGATTTCCTGGCCCTGGTCGACCAACTGCGGGCGACGGTGCCGAACGAGATTCGGCAGGCCCAGCGCGTGATCGGCGAGCGGGAGGCGATCGTCGCCGAAGCCCAGGCGGAGGCCGCCAAGATCCTCGACGTGGCGCGGCAGCAGGCCGAGTACATCGTGTCCCAGCAGGGCGTCCTCAACGAGGCGCGGCAGCGCGGGGAAGAGCTCCTGCGCCAGGTGGAGCAGGAGCACAAGCGCTCGCTCGGCCAGATCGACCAGTACGCCCTCCAGCAGTTCACCCGCGTCGAGGACGCCATCCAGCAGGGGATGCAGATCATCCTCGACGCCGTCCGCGAGTCGACCGCAGAGATGGAATCCGCCAAGCGCCACATCGGCGAGTAGCCCCCGCCTCACGCTTCACGACCTACCACTCGCCGACTGGTTGACGATCCTCTCCTTGCACTAAACTACGTAAGTTGCGCCGGAGCAATCCGGCGCTTCGGTTCGGTATGATCTAGCGACGGATCTCATGACAGACCGCGGGCACGAGCAGGAAATCCGCAACGACACCGCGGTCAACGTCGCCGGGCTGCTCAAGGGCGCGACCGGAGCCGTCCGGACCTACCGGCTCGTCCTGGACCGCTTCCCGCTTGACGACGAGCTCGTTGCCGACGATGTCGTGGGCGATGTCCGCTTGACCCGCCTGCGGGACGGCATCATCGCCAAGGTCGCCGTCGAGGGCACCGTGGAGCTTGAGTGCGCCCGATGCCTGCGGGAGTACGACGAGCGATTCGCGACGGCGTTCGACGAGGAATTCCGTCAGATGGTCGACGTGCGGACGGGGATCGATCTCCTGCCGAACGGCGACGAGGACGACCACACCGCCTGGATCGACGAGAACCACGAGTTGGACCTCGGCGAGGTGCTGCGGCAGGAGATCCTGGTGGCGCTGCCGATGCGGCCCGATTGCGGCGAACGCTGTCCGGGACCGGGAGTCCTGGTTGTTGGAGCGGCCGAGGACGCACCAGCGAACAGGGCGGTCGACGACCGGTTGGCGGCGCTTGCCCTGTTGCTGGGCGACGAGATGGATGAAATCGGTCGGGGATCGGATCCCCGGCGATAGATGGAGCGGTGGGACCGGTGGTCCCGCGGAGGAGATCGAGATGGGCGCGCTGCCGAAGCAGAAGATCAGTCGAAGACGGAGGGGGAATCGCCGTCGCCTCCACTTCATCCCGGACCTGAATCTGGTGCCGTGCCGCAGTTGTGGCGAGAAGAAGCTCTCGCATCACGTCTGTCCCACTTGCGGTGTTTACCGCGGGCGGCAGGTGATCCAGATCCAGGCGCGGCGCAAGGCGGAGTAGGCGGTCGAGACCGCCGACGATCGTGCCTTCGGAGCGGAGGGCGGGCGAGCCGCCCGCCCTCCGTCGGTGTTGCCCGGCCGTTGCGCCGGCCGGCCCGTTCGCGGCACACTGCCGGTCCGCGCGGTACCAGGCCGCGCCCCAGCACGTCGCCGGAGACCGGCGCGCAGCGTCCGGTGGGCTCCGGGGAGAAGGCCATGCGGTACGCGGCGATCACCGGCTGGGGGATGTCGGTTCCGGAGCGCGTCCTCACCAACGCCGACCTCGAGCGGATGGTCGACACCTCCGACGAGTGGATCGTTAGCCGAACCGGGATCCGGGAGCGGCGGGTCGTCGGCCCCGACGACTCGACCACCTCGCTCTCTGCGGCCGCCGCCCGCCAGGCGCTGGCGCGTGCCGATCTGACCCCCGATGAGATCGACCTGATCGTTGTCGCGACCTGCACCCCCGACCAGTTCGTCGTCTCCGAGGCGTGCCTCGTCCAGGCCGAACTCGGCGGTCGGGCCGCCGCCTTCGATGTCGGCGCCGCTTGTTCCGGGTTCGTCTACGCCCTCTCGGTCGCCTCGCTCTTCGTCCAGCACGGCATCCACGAGCGGGTCCTCGTCATCGGCGCCGACACGCTGACGCGGTTCGTCGACTACACCGACCGCTCGACCTGCATTCTCTTTGGCGACGGCGCCGGGGCGGTGGTGCTTGAGGCGAGCGACGAGCCGCGGGGCCTCCTTAGCACCGTCCTCGGCGCCGATGGCGCCGGCAACCGCCACCTCTACGCGCCCGGCTGGGGCGCTGTCGTGCCGGAATCGGCCGCCCTTTTCCCGGAGTTCCGCCCCTATCTCCAGATGAACGGGCAAGAGGTGTTCCGGTTCGCGGTGCGGGCAATGGGGGACGCCGCCGCCGAGGCGGTCGAGCGGGCCGGGCTCGGGTTCGGCGACGTCGAGATGCTAATTCCCCACCAGGCCAACGCCCGGATCATCGACGCCGCGGCCCGTCGACTCGACCTCCCGCTGGAGAAGGTCTGGAGCAACCTCGACCGCTACGGCAACACCTCGGCCGCCTCGGTGCCGATCGCGCTGGCCGAGGCCGAGGCGACAGGACGGTTCGCCGAAGGCGACAACCTGGTGCTCGTCGCGTTCGGCGCCGGTCTCTCATGGGCCGCAGGAGTCGTTCGCTGGGGGATCGCCGGGGTGAAGCGCACCGTCCCCCCCGGGGGCGTCGGGACGGCCGTCGACGGCGGCGGACGTAGGATCGCAACGGGGGCGGCCGCGAACGGCCGCGCCGTCGAGGTGGCCGGTGTCTGAGCCGGAAGGAGCCGTGGCGGAACGAGGGGTGATGCCGGTCGCGGTGGTCACCGGCGGAACGCGGGGGATCGGTCTCGCGGTGGCGAGGCGGCTGGCCGCCGACGGTCACGATCTGCTGCTGACCTACAAGGGAGACGAGGCGGCCGCCGCCGATGCCGTCGAGACGCTCGCCGGAGGTGACCGCCGAGTCGAGACGCTGCAAGCCGATATCTCGACGGGGGAGGGCGCGGCCCGCACCATCGAGACCGCCGTCGAGCGTCTGGGTCGGATCGACGTGCTTGTGAACAACGCCGGCATCACCCGCGACTCCCTGCTGCTGCGAATGACCGAGGAGGATTGGGACGGGGTCCTGACGACGAACCTGAAAGGGGTCTTCCTCTGTTCGAAAGCGGCGATCCGGCCGATGCTCCGCCAGCGTTCCGGTCGGATCGTGAGCATCACCTCCGTCGTCGGTCTCGTCGGCAACGCCGGCCAGGCGAACTACGCCGCCGCCAAGGCTGGGCTGGTCGGGTTCACAAAGTCGCTGGCGAAGGAGGTCGGCTCGCGCGGGATCACCGTCAACGCCGTCGCCCCTGGCTTTATCGAGACCCGGATGACGGAGAACCTGACCGACGAGCTGAAGCAGGGACTGCTCAAGCAGACCCCGCTCGGCCGGTTCGGTGCCCCGGAGGACGTAGCGTCGGCGGTCGCCTTCCTGGCGTCGCCCGATGCCGGGTTCATCACCGGCCACATCCTGACCGTGGACGGCGGCCTCTTCATGGTCTAAACGCGTCGATCATCGGCGGCCGGGCCTGCCCTCAGGCGAACGCCGGCACCACCGCGGCCAGCGGATCGGCGACGGGCGGGACCGGCATTCGCGCGACCTCCCGGTAGAGGGCGGCGAGCCCCGCCATGACCCGGTCCGAGGTCAGATCGGCGGCGAAGGCGGCGGCGGCGGCGCCCATCTCGGCCCGCAGGTCAGCGTCGTCGAGCAGCCATTCAAGGAGGGCGCCGAACTCGGCGTCGTTCCCGGCCACGAGGCCGGTGACGCCGGGGATGATGCACTCCTGGGGACCGCCGGTGCCGAAGACGACGGCAGGCAGCCCACACGCCTGCGCTTCGATGACGGCCCGGCCGAGGGTGTCGGTCCGGCTGGGGAAGGCGAAGAGATCGGCCGAGGCGACCGTCCTCGCCAATTCCTCCCCGCGCAGGAAGCCCGTGAAGGTGGCCGAGTCGTCGAGGAGGGCGGCCATCGCCGCGCGGTCGGGACCGTCGCCGACCAGGACGAGGTGGACATCGTCGCGGCGGGACCGCAGGGTCCGATACTGCTCGGCGAGACGATCCAACCCTTTCTCGACGCTGATCCGACCCGCGTAGAGCAGGAGCGTCTTGCCGCCGCCGAGCCGGCGGTGGAGAGCCTCGTCGCGCCGAGCCGGCGAGTAGAGGTCTGTGTCAACGCCGTTGCGCAATACATCAAAGCGGTCGATCCGGTAGCCCCGGCTCCGTAGCGCGTCGGCCGTCCGGGCGGATGGCACTGCGACGGTCGCGCACCGCTCGTAGAAGCCGCGGACGAGAACCTCGACGATGTCGCCCAGCATCGCGTCGCCCGAGAGAAAGTGGGCGTAGCGGCCGAACTCGGTGTGGTAGGCGCCGACCAGCGGGATGCCCAGGGTGAGACCGGCGGCCATCGCGCTTAGGCCGAGCGGCCCCGGCGCCGAGATGTGGAGGACATCGAACTCGCGCTCGGCGATCAGGTCGAGGACGTCGATCAGCGACGGCATGCCGAGGCTGCGGCCGGCGTAGAGCGGCATCGGCAGGGTGGCGATCGATCGGAGGTGGGCTGCGGAATCGGGAGCGCCGCAGCGGATCATCTCCAACTCGACGCCGTGGACGGCGCCGTCGGTCTGCTCCAGGTTCGCGTACATCGTGGCGACGCCGTGGACCTCGTCGAGGTCGTCGACGAAGACGCCGATCCGCAACGGCCGCTCCGGCCCGAGGGCGAGGGTGTCGGAGAGGCGGCGGGCCTTCTGCCGTTCCCGCCCGAAATAGCCGTGGACGCCGAGGTACGGCGCCAGGAAGAGGTGGGCATCGACGAGGCTGCCGACCCGGGTCAACGCCTTCAGGATCGGGGCATTGCCTCTGGTCGCCGCGAGCGATTCCGCGATCCGCGTCTCGTAGCGGCCGGTAATGGCTCGCCGGATCTGAGTGCCGGAGAACATCGCCAGCAGAGGCAGGTACTCGAAGAGCCTCGACTCGACGCCCTCGCTTGGCTGGACCGACCCGCTCTCCTTGAAGGCGAGGCCGGCGATCTTGAAGCCGGTGTGGGCCATCTTGTCGACGTGGCCGTCTTCGCCGGAGGGCCAAACCTCACTGGCCCGCAGCGCCTCAAGCAGATCGCCGGTTGTCTCCACCTTCGGCATGAGGGTGTGGGTCGTCCCGCCGTACATGCTGCCGTGGTCGTCGGAGCCGCCGGTGCCGGCGATGCGGCGATGGGGAGGCACGGGCAGACCGTGGATCGCCGCGAGCTGGCGGAGCGTCGCGGCATCGACACCCGCCGCGATCCGTCCCGTCAGCGAGTTCTGGCTCGCCGGCCGGGAACCGTTGATGAATTCCCAGAGCCCGAAGAGGAGGAGCCGCTTTTCGATCATCGGGCGGTCGAGGCGGGCGTCCATCTCGAAGACGGGGTGGGCGAGCACGGCAACCAGCCGCGTCTCGCGGAGGAAGTCGACCAGGGCGTAGACATCACCCCGGCGGGCCTGGAGTTCCGGGTGGTGGGCCTCGGTCACTCCATAGACGAGGACGTCGACGCTCGAACGGTCTTCCGGGAACCGGGCGTTGACTTCTTCGCCGATCACGAAATCGGGGCGGTCGAGCAGTTCGAGTGCGCCGTCGATCGTCTCGTGGTCCGTCAGAGTGGCGAAGTCCATCCCGGCCGCCTTGACCATCCCGTAGGCGGCCTCCGGGTCGGTATACGACTCCCGCGTCTCGAAGCCGAGGCCGAGGCTCTTGACCCACCAGTTGGCGGCGGCGCCGGAGGCCCGGGAGTGGAGGTGGAGGTCGATCCGCGAAAACGCCGAGCCGGTCGCCGCGGGCGATCGGCAGGGGTCGAGCGGATCAACCGGGAGCAGCCGGGGGCGAGTCTGGAGCATGCTCGGGTCCTCTCTGCCGGAGCGGACGGCACCGCCGTCTCGTCGCCGGGGTATCGCGGACCCTGCGCCGGGTCGCGCGGGGACGGCGGCGTCCGGCGTCCTCTAGGCGACCACGGTCGAACAACGACTGTGTTCCGGGAGCCGCGTTTACGCGAGCCCCTTCGTGATTACCGATACCCCACCCCGGCGTGTCAAAACGGTGTCATCCAGATCGCGAAAGAAGTCCTAACCGCCGGATCGTGGTCGTCTATGCTTGCCGGGTTCGGCGGCTTCCAGGACGAGCGTGGGTTGGAGGGGTTCCCGGGCAGATGGCAGACGGCTTGTTTCGCAAGGTGCTGATCGCCAACCGGGGTGAGATCGCGCTCCGGGTCCTCCGCGCCTGCCACGACCTCGGGATCCGGGCGGTGGTCGCCTACAGCGATGCCGATCGGGAATCGCTGCCCGTCCGCCTCGCCGACGAGGCGGTCTGCATCGGCCCCGGGCCGGCCGCCCGCTCCTACAACAGCATTCCGGCCATCGTCAGCGCCGCCCTCCTGACTGGCTGCGACGCGCTCCACCCTGGCTACGGCTTCCTGGCCGAGAACGCCTACCTCGCCGAAATCTGCGCCCAGGTCGGCGTCACCTTCATCGGCCCGCGACCGGAGACGATCGAGCGGATGGGCAACAAGGCGGCGGCCCGCTCGACCATGGCGGCGGCCGGGGTGCCGCTGGTGCCCGGCACCGACGGCCCGGTCGAGACTTTGGGGGCGGCGCGGAAGGCGGCGGCGGCAATCGGTTTCCCGGTTCTGATCAAGGCGGTCGCCGGTGGTGGCGGCCGCGGGATGCGGGTCGCCAACGACGACGGAGAGGTCGTCCGCCTGCTGCCGGTCGCCCAGGCCGAGGCCCAGGCCGCCTTCGGCAACGGCGAGGTCTACCTGGAGCGCTACCTTGAGAAGCCGCGCCACGTCGAGGTCCAGGTGCTCGGCGATGCCCACGGCCGCGTCGTCGCCGTCGGCGAGCGGGACTGCTCGATCCAGCGACGGCATCAGAAGGTGCTCGAGGAAGCGCCGGCACCCGGGCTCGACGGGGAAATCCGGGCGGCGCTGTTCGCCGCCGCCGTCGCCGGCGCCCGCTCGGTGGGCTACGAGAACGCCGGGACGCTCGAGTTCCTGCTCGATGCCGACGGCCGCTTCTACTTCATGGAGATGAACACCCGGATCCAGGTCGAGCACCCGGTGACGGAGGAAGTGACGGGGATCGACCTGGTCGCCTGGCAGATCCGGATCGCCGCCGGCCTGCCGCTGACGATTGAGCAGGAGGCATTCCCGCCGCGCGGCCATGCGATCGAGTGCCGGATCACCGCCGAGGACGCCGCCGCCGATTTCGCACCGGGCGTCGGGACGATAGCGACCTACGTGGCGCCTGGCGGACCGGGCGTCCGGGTTGATTCCCACCTCTACACGGGGTACGCGGTGCCGCCCTTCTACGATTCGCTGCTGGCCAAAGTGGTGACCTGGGGCCAGGACCGGGACGAAGCCGCGGCAAGGATGGAGCGGGCGCTGACCGAGACGGTGATCGCCGGTCTGCCACAGACGGCACCATTCCTGCGCCGGCTGGTCGCCGACGAGGCTTTCCGGCGGGCGGATCTGCACACCGGGTTCCTGGCCACCCACCTGGAGCGGTTGGTGCCTCCGGCAGGCTCCACGGGCGACCGGTGACAGAGACGAGCACGCAAGGCCGGCAGCGTCGGAACGGATCAACAGCGAGGGATGACGTGCTCGTCGCCAATCGGCGGCCGGACGCGGAGCTTGGAGGCGAACGATCGTGGCGACGAGCAATGGGACCGGGGTCCAGCGGGGCAGCAACGGGAGGGCCCCGCGGCGGAGACGGAGCGGCAATTCCGGCGACGGGTCGACGGCGAATCCGGGTCTTCTCCGGCATCAGGCCCGGGCGCTTGCCTTACAGGCACTCTACGAGGTGGAGTTGACCGGGCACGAGCCGCGCCAGGCGCTGGCAAACATTATCGAGGGCGTCGGCGACGACGCCGATGTCGAGGACACCGAGGCACGGTTGGCGCTACACCCGGTCGTCCAGGGGTACGTCGAGCGGCTGGTCCACGGGGTGCTGCTCCACCTCTACAAGATCGACCCCCTGCTCGAGGAGTTCGCCCCGGCCTTCAACAAGGAGCAGACCCCGGCCGTCGACCGCAGCGTCCTCCGCCTCGCGACCTATGAGCTGCTCTACGAGCGGGAGGTGCCACCGAAGGTGGCGATCAACGAGGCGGTCGAGCTGGCGAAGCGTTTCGGCGGGGAGCGGTCGGGCGGGTTCATCAACGGCGTGCTGGGCCGGGTTCTGGATCGGCGCGAGGAACTGGCCGCCGGGCGCGGTGCCGCCAAGTCGGGCGACACGAATACCCCGCCGAGGTAGGCGACCGCCGGGGGGTCGTGTATCATCCGGGCGGCGTTCCACCGGCCAGGAGAGGGGGATCTCCGGGGCGACGCTCCGCGCGTCGCGGGACCGGTCGACGTACCGTTGGGGAGACGCGGCGAGGGACCAGCGGTGTTGGTCCTCGCCGCCGGAGGGTAGCTGGGGTGGCGTCCGTATACGATCGCGTGCGCGGCATCGTCGCCGAACGCCTCGGGGTCGACGATGAGAAGGTGACGATGGAGGCCGAGTTCATCGGCGACCTCAACGCCGACTCGCTCGACTTGGTCGAGGTGATCATGGCGATGGAGCAGGAATTCAACGTCGAGATCAAGGACGAGGACGCTGAGAACATCCGGACCGTGTCCGATGCGGTGCAGTACATCACCGAGCACGGCGGCTAACGCTGCCGGCGCGGCCCGGATGGAGACCGGACGGCACCCGGGTCTCCGGCGACGGTGCCTTCTCGTTCGGTGAGTCCGCGCAGCCGCTTCGGAACGGTCGAGCGAAGGACGGAACGCGATGGCCCGTGCCCTGAAACCACCGAAGCTCCCCGCCAAGTTGGCCGGGAGGTTGCCGAATTTGCCGCGCCTGCCGGACCCGAACGAGCCGGATGTGTTCGAGGAGATGACGCTCCTCGAACACATGATCGAGTTGCGCGACCGCATCGTCAAAATCGTGATCGCGGTCGGGGTCGCCTTCATCGCCGGCATTTTCCTGTCGGGGCCGCTGCTCGAGCTGTTGAAGGAATCCTCCGGCGCCCCGTTCGACGTCGTCTCCCCGACCGACACCATCGGGCTGTACTTCAAGATGGCGCTCTACATCGCGATCGGGATCGCGATGCCGATCATCCTCTGGCAGATATTCGGGTTCCTTTCCCCTGGCTTGACGAGGAAAGAAAAGCGGATCCTCTACTCGTCCCTGCCGTTCGTCACGCTGCTCTTCCTGGGAGGGGCGGCCTACGCCTTTTTCATTGCGGCGCCCCGCGCCCTGTCGTTCCTCGCCGGCTTCCGCACGGACCTCTTCGAGTGGTCGCCCGAGGGCCAGCAGATCGTCTCGTTCTACCTGACGCTGATGATCGGCCTGGCGTTGGCCTTCCAGTTGCCGGTGATCATGTTCCTCCTGGCCAAGCTCAACTTGGTGACCCCGCGCAAGATGCGGGAGTTCCGCAAGTACGCGGTGTTGATCATGTTCGTCGTCGCGGCGGTCATCACGCCGTCGTCGGACCCGTTCAACCTGGCGCTGGTGGCGATCCCCCTGCTGCTGCTCTACGAGCTCGGCGTCCTCACCTCCTACCTCTTCGTCCGCGGCCATCCCAAGGCACCAACGCCGACGCCGGCGTAGGTAGCGATGAGTTGCACCCGCCGGGGGTGAGGGCTCACCCCCAGCGGAGCGCCGGAAGGGGCGAAGAGCCGAGTTCGCGCAGTCCGATCCCTCGCCCCGGGCTTTGGCCCGGAGGAGCGCTGGGCAGTTGCCTCCGACGGCGAGCCCTCACCGCTCCCCGCCCGGCCGCAGCACCCCGCCGACGGCGCGCTCGTCCCCCGGGCGGACGGCGATCGTCCGCTCGTTGCGATAGGTGACGAGCCCGGCGCGGCCGCCCTTGATCTTGCGGACGTGGCGCCGGCGAGCGATGTCGACCTCGACCCGGGCGCCCTCGCGGCCGGCGCTGTACCAGGCCGCGAGCCGCGCCGCCGCCTCGATCGTCTCGGGCCGCTCGTCCGTCCCCGGTATCCGCCAGCGGACGACCACGTGCGAACCTGCGGCGCCACGGGCGTGGAGCCAGGTGTCGTCCGGACCGACGAGGTCGAAGGTGACGGTCTCGTTCTGGGCCGCGGTGCGGCCGATGAAGACCGCGTTGCCGTCGTCGTCGAGGAGCGGCCGGGGCCGCTTAGGGGAGATTGCCTTCCGGCGTCGGGCGGTTCCCGGCTGCGGACCGGCGTGGGCTTCCCACTCCCCCGCCAGCACCTCCAGTTGGGCGAACCCGGCCGCCTGGGCGACGAGGGTCTCGATCTGGTCGAGGTACGCGACTTCGACCGCGATCTCCGCCTCCAACTCGCCCTGGTGGACCCCGGCGCTCTGCGCTTTCCGGTAGCGCTCGAAATACTCCTGGGCGGTCTCCTTGGCTCCCAGGCCCGGGAGCAGGACGATCCGCTCGCCGTCGGCGTCGAAGGAGTCCGCACCGGCCGGGATCTGCCAGAGGTTGGCGTAGATCAGCTCGCCCCAGTGGCGCAGCGTCTCGGCCTCGGCCGCCTTGGCGCCCTGCTCGCGGACCGCGGCGAGCCGGCGGTCCTGCTTGTCGTGGGCGGCCCGGATCATCCCCAGGAGGCGTTCCCGTCGTTGGGCGTGGCGAACCGGCGTCGCGTCGCCGCCATCCCGGCCGTCGACGAGCGCGATCGCCGCGGAGATCGTCGGGATCGGCTCCCCGGCCAGTGAGGCGTCCAGGTGCGCCATGGGTAGCGCCGCATAGGCGATCGCATCACCCGCGGCCGAATCGGGCAAGTCGTCAATCTCCAGGCCGGCTGCGTCGTCGTCTTGGGTCAACGCGCGGTAGAGGCGCGGTGACCAGGCCGAGGTGAGGAGCGGCTCGAGCAGCGCACGCGTCTCGCGAGCGAGCCCGGCCGCGCCGTCCGGTGTGCCCAGCACATCTCCAACCCGAGCGGTGGCGGAGCCGGCGGCCCGGAACGCGATCTCCCGGCCCATCTGGGGACTCAGACCCCGGAGCGAGGAGACGAGCCCGCGGGCAAGCTCGGTCTGGGGCGGCAACGCGGCCAGCAGGTCGGCTGCGGACGATGCGGTCAGCCGCCTCGGGTCCGGCCGGACGATTGGCGGCGGCGGCAGGTAGCGGAGGCGGGGCGCGATCGGGCGGACCCGACTCATCGCCGGGGTGATGCGCTTGGCCGCCTCCATGATCGTTCCGTCGTCGTCGATCAGGATCAGATTGGAGTGACGGCCCATCACCTCGACCGCGAGGTGGACGAAGGTGGCGTCCCCTTCGCCCTCCGCGTCCTCCGCGTCCTCCTTGTCCAGAGGCGGCTCTGGCTCCTCCGTCGAGATGGGCTGGCCGGCCCGCCGCCGCTCCCGCCGCTCGTGGTCTGTGGGGAGGTGCTTGGCTATACTGAGCCGCACCAGCCGTTCCAGCGGCGGCTGCTCGATGCCGACCAGAACACCGCCGCGCAGGTACTTGCGGAGGAGTAGTCCGAACGGCGTGACGAGTTCGGCATCGAGCGACGGCATCCCCGGAGCGAGGTGCAGCCGCGGCGTCCGGTCGTCGGCGCTGGCAACCAGGGCATGGCGGTGGCCGCCGGCGTAGATCTCGGCGGCGATCGTCCGGCGGTCCACCAGGCCGATCTTCTGGATGCGGCCGTCCAGTACCGTGGCGGCGAGTTCGTCGGCGACGGCGGCGGCGGTCAGGACATCGAACACGGTGTTCCTCGGGCGAGCCGCCGACGCGGGCGGGTGCGGACGGAGAGGTGGCGATGCAGACGGATCTGCGCGAGCGGGCCGACGAAGCGTCGCCTTCCAGCGACCGGGACGAAGCGGGGCCCCGCGGCGCCAAAGGGGACGCCCTGGGAGAGCACGCGGACGGACTGATCGACGACCTGCGGGCTCTGCGCCGGCCGCGAATGTTCGTCATTTCGGGGCCGTCCGGCGTTGGCAAAGATACCGTGATCGAGGCCCTGCGCCAGCGCTACGGCGAAGCCCACTTCGCGGTGACGGCGACGACGCGACCGCGCCGGCCGGGCGAGATCGACGGGCTCCACTACTACTTCATGGATGCCCCGGCGTTCGCCGAGCGGCTGGAGGACGGCGAGTTCCTGGAATCGGCGGTCGTCTACGGCTACCAGTACGGGGTGCCGCGGGGGCCGATCCGAACGGCGCTGAGGCGGGGCCAGGATGTCTTCGTCAAGGTGGATGTGCAGGGCGCCGAGGCCATTCGCCGCCTCGTCCCGCGGGTGACGAGCATTTTCCTGGCGCCCGAGTCGATGACGGCCCTCCTCCAGCGGCTCCGTTCCCGCAAGTCGGACGATCCCGAGGTGCTGATGCGCCGCTTCGGCACCGCCAGCCGGGAACTCGCCAGTGCACCGGACTTCGACTACGTGATCTTCAACGAGTCGGAGCGCGTAGAGACGGCGGTCGAGCGGATCTCGGCCATCGTCGAGGCAGAGCACGTTCGCTCCCGCCAGCCGGAGATTCACATCTAGCGGGGACTGCGGCCGACGACCCCGGTCGGCGTCGTCGCTCCAGTTCCCTTGACTCCGATACGGGATCCCGACCGTGACCCGGTCGGCCGTCGCCGGCACCGGGTTCAATCGGCGCTGAGGGCCTCGACCGGTCCCTCGGCCTCCTCCGTCTCGGGCACTTCCTGGATGGTCGAGCGGTCCTCGACCCGATCGAGGAACAGGACGCCGTCGAGGTGGTCGATCTCGTGCTGGAGGACGCGGGCAACCCAACCCTCGTGCTTGATCTTGAGCGGCCGGTTGTCGAGTCCGATCGCCTTGATCGTGACCCGGTCGGAGCGGGGCACCTCGCCGGTCCAGCCGGGGATGCTCAGGCAACCTTCGTAGCCGAGGACCCGGCCCTGAGCCTTGACGATCTCCGGGTTAACGAGTGTCAGCGTGGTTTCCGGCGATCCCTCCTCGACGTAGTTTTCCGGGACGTGGACGACGAACAGGCGAAGGGGGATACCGACCTGGGGGGCAGCCAGCCCGACGCCGGGGGCGTCGAGCATGGTCTCGTGCATGTCAGCGGCGAGACGCCTGATCGAGTCGTCGACCGTCCGGATGCGGTGCGCCTTCTGGCGCAACCGGGGATCGCCTTCGAGGACGATGTCGAGGATAGCCATGCAGTCGGAATCCGTCGGATGGAGGCGGGGAACCACCCGTTCGGCGGCTCACAGTATCTCAATTATCGATCAATCCCGGCTCGATCCTCAACCGTCACGGACCGAGATTCATCGCGCAGGCCAGGCATCTTCGGCGGTACCCCCGTTAGGAGATCCCGCTCGCGGATTGGGAGGCAAAGAGGCCGGCTTCTTCGCCGTCGATCAAAATCGGGAACTCGCCCGTCTGCTCAGCGACGGTGAACTGGACCTGGGTCTGACCCTCGGCGGCGATGGTCTGCGAATCGACCAAGCCCTCGATCTCGAGGGTGTGCTCGGTGCCGTCGCCGTTGATGATCATGACGAAGGAGTCTCCCGGGGTGCCGGTCAGGCGGTTCGGTTCGAGTTGACCGTCCTGGAGGGAGACGACGGTGCCCTCGGCCTCGATGACCGTGTTCTCCAGTCCGGGCGTGGCGGCCGGGGTGGCGACCATCCCGATGTCGCGGGTGTCGGGATTGGGCGAGGCGAGGACGACCGTTTCGCCGGTGACGCCCTCGGTGACGGTGCTGACCGGCTCTGACCCTCCGTCTTCGGCCGCGTCCTGGGCCTCCTGGGCGGTCTCGCCGCCGCAGGCGGCAAGCGTCGCGGCGAGGACGACCGCCATCCCGGCTCCGCGGGACCACGACCACCGACCGTTCTTCACCGATTCCCCCACGCTCGCTCCCCCTCGCATCCGATACCGCTGAACCGTAACGCTCCATCGTCTGGTGGCGCACGCATTATGCCGCCGGTTAGGCGCCGGTAGGCGCGTCGGTTTCAGAGCAGGCTTTGGGGATCGACATCAACCGCCCAGCCGGGCGGGGCGGGGAGTCCGTCCAGCAGCCGCTCGAGATCCTCGGTGCGGAGGACGATCTGCCACTGGTAGAGCCCCCGCGACTTGGTCGCGAAGGCCGGGGTCGGACCGAGAAGGTCCATCTCCACCCCGCGGTCGCGGGCGTGGCGAGCGAGGCGGCGGGCCATCTCGTCGGCTTGGGCGGCGCAGCGTGCCTCGTCGGGGTCACGGACGAGGTAGCGGACGAGGCGGACGAACGGCGGGTAGCGATGGGTCCGCCGGAAGGCGATCTCTTCGCCGTAGAACGCCGCGTAGTCGTGGCGGGAGGCGGCCCGGATGGCGTAGTGGTCGGGGGTGTAGCTCTGGACGATGACGACCGAGCCGGGACCGCGACGGCCGGCCCGCCCGGCGACCTGGGTCAGGAGCTGGAAGGTTCGCTCGGCCGAGCGGAAGTCCGGCAGGTGGAGCATGGTGTCGGCGTTGACGACGCCGACGGCCGTGACGAGCGGTAGGTCGAGCCCTTTGGCGATCATTTGGGTGCCAACGACGATGTCGACCTCGTGGCGCTCGACCTGGCGCAGGAGCGCTTCGTGGCCCCCGCGCCGGCGGACGGTGTCCTGATCCCAGCGCAGGACGCGGGCGCCGGGGAGGACCCGCCGCACCTCTTGCTCGACCCGTTGGGTGCCGGCCCCGAAGTAGTTCAGACCGCCGCCACACTCGGAACACGCCGCCGCCGGCGGCTGCCGGAGGTCGCAACGGTGGCAGAGCAGCCAGCCGCGGTCGGCGTGGTAGACGAGGGGGATGTCGCAGTAGGGGCAGAGGAGGGTTCGGCCGCACGAGCGGCAAAGGACGACGGTTGCCATCCCTCGCCGGTTCAGGAAGAGGATCGCCTGCTCGCGGCGGGCCAGCGTCCGCTGGAGGGTCTCAAGTAGCCGTTCGCCCAGGAGCAACGGGTTGCCACGGTGGAGCTCCAGCCGGAGGTCGACCGTCTCGACCGGCGGCAGTTCGAGGGCCTCCCCGGTTCGGCGGTCGTCGCCGCCGGCCCTCGAAGGGCCGACGCGGTCGGGGAGGCGGAGGAGGCGGACTTGGCCGTCCTCGGCCCGCCAGGTGGTCTCGACTGCCGGCGTTGCGCTGCCGAGGACGACCACGGCGCCGCGCCGCCGCCCGATCTCCTCGGCGAGGGCGCGGGCGTGGTAACGCGGCTCGGCGTCCTGCTTGTAGGCGCCGTCGTGCTCCTCGTCGAGCACCACCAGGCCGAGGTTGTCGACCGGGGCAAAGAGGGCCGAACGGGGACCGACGACGACCGGCATCTGGCCGGCGGCGATGGCCGCCCAGGTGGCCGCCCGCTCCGCCTCGGGGAGGGCCGAGTGGAGCACGGCGACGCGACCCGGAAAACGTGCCGTCACCCGCCGCACCACCTGAGAGGCGAGGGCGATCTCGGGGGCGAGCACGATCGCCGAACGGTCGTGGCGGACACACCAGCCGATCGCCCGCAGGTAGACCTCCGTCTTGCCGCTGCCGGTGACGCCGTGGAGGAGGAAGGGGGTCGGATCGCGGGCCGCGAGCGCGTCCTCGATGGAGCGCCACGCTCCGGCTTGGGCGGCGGTCAGGGTCGGTACCGGTTCGGACGACTCGGAGACGAGGGCGAGCGGCCGCGCCACGGTGACTTCCTCGACCACGCCCTTCCGGGCGAGCGCGCCGACGACGGCGTGGTCGCTGCCGGTCCGGGCGAGGAGGTCCGGCAAGGGGACGAGCGGGGGGTCGCCCGAGGGCGCGAGCCGAGAGCGGCGCACCAGGTCGTCGACGACGGCCTGCTGGCGGGGCGCCCGCTCGACCGCGACCGGGGCGAGGAGTCGGACGAAGCGTTGGGGCTTCGGGGTCGGCGGCTCCCAGCCGCCGCGGACCGAGCGGACCACGATTCCCGCGTCGTCCAGCTTCGGCACGACGCTGGCGAGGCTGCTTCCTAAGGCGGCGCGGGCCGCCTCCAGTTGGGATTCGCCACGTTCTCCGAGGAACTCGACCAAGCGGCGCTGGGCGGTCGTCAATGCCGGCAGCGGCGGCAGGGGGTCGGCCAGGCGGACTGTCTCGCAGGCGCTGGATGCCAAACCCGGCGGCAGGAAGGGAGCGCAGGCGGCGAAGAGGCTCGACGACGTCTCTCGGGCCATCCAGCGCGCCGTCTCGATCCGGTCCGGGGCGAGCCGTAGGGGCGGGTCGACCAACGCCTCGATCGGTTTCGTGGCGAAGGATGGCTCCTCGTCGTGCAGGCGGAGGACGACGGCGAGTCCCCACCGCTTGCGGACGCCGACCCAGACGAGGTCGCCGAGCTGGAGGCTCCCGGCAAGCGAGGACGGCACCGCGTAGGTCAGGAGGTCACCGCCCGACCGTGCGCCATCCACGGCCAGGTCAGCGAACCACGGTGCGTCCAAGCCTGACTGGTTCATGCCCGGAGTTTACACCTGGACGAACGTACAGAACATATGTGCCCCGGAGACACGGGAGGGGGTGTTTGCGCGGCGAGCTACCGTCCGCTACGGTACCGGCGGGCGATGTTCATGACGCGCAAGAGGACTCCCGGTGCAGCGCGACGGCCGACCGATCCCCACCATCATGATGGATTCCCCGCTGTCCTGACGATCGGGCGCATTGGACAGCGGGGGAGAGCGCCGCGCTTCCCCCGGCCGCATGCCGGGAGTCTCCGTTCCATGTCTTCGACAAGCCACGACGAGCCCGGGGTCGTCCCCGGGCTGCCCTCCGACGCTGGCCCGTCTCCTCTCGGGCAGAGCGTTCCGCTCCCGTCATCCGGCGGCGTTCCGCCCGAGTCGTCGCGGCCGCTGCTCCGGCACCCAGATTTCCTCCGGTTCTGGGGCGCCCAGGCGGTGTCGCAGTTCGGCACCCACGTCTCTGCATTGGCGCTGCCGCTGATCGCGGCGACGACGCTCGCGGCGTCGCCGTTCGAGACCGGGCTGCTGGCCGCGCTCGGCTGGCTGCCGTTCCTTCTCGTCGGGCTCTTCGCCGGGGTCCTGGTCGACCGCTGGCCACGGCGGCCGGTGATGATCGCCGCCGACGTCGGACGGGCCGCCATTTTCGCCGTCATCCCGGCGGCGTGGCTGCTAAACGCCTTGACGATCGAGGTGCTCTACGCGGTCGCCCTCCTGGCCGGCACGCTGACGGTCTTCTTCGATGTCGCCTACCTCTCCTACCTGCCGGCGCTGGTCGAGCGCCGGCAGCTCGTCGACGGCAACAGCCGGCTCGAGGCGACCGCGTCGGCCGCACAGATTGTCGGGCCGGGGCTCGGCGGGGTGCTGGTTCGGGTCCTCGGCGGGCCGTTTGCGCTGGTGGTCGACGCAGCGTCGTTCGTGGTTTCCGGCGCCCTGCTCTGGCGGATTAAGTCGCCCGAACCGGCGCGAACTCCCGCCGCCGAGCGGTCCGGTGTTTGGACGGAGATCGGGGAGGGGCTCTCGGTGGTCCGGCGGAGCGAGGTGCTTCGGGCGCTGGTTTTCGCCTCGGCGACGGTCCAGGTGGCGGGCTTTGCCTTCCTCGCCGTCTACGTCCTGTTCATGACGCGGGACCTCGGTCTGGACGCGGGTGAGGTCGGGCTGGTCCTGGCGACGGGAGGCGTCGGCGCCCTGGCCGGGAGCCTCGTCGCCGGACCGGCGCGGGCTCGCTTCGGGCAGGGCCCGACCATCGTCGGCGCCATGTTCCTGTTCGGGGCAACCGGGCTGCTGGTGCCGCTGGCGGTGCTCGCGCCGCGGTGCGCGTTGCCGCTCGTCGTCGCCTCGGAGTTCCTCCAGTGGATGGCCATCGTCGCCTACGACGTCAACGCCATCAGCCTCCGTCAGGCGATCGTACCGGATCGACTCGCCGGCCGAGTCAACGGCACGGTCCGCTTCCTCGTCTGGGGGCTGCGTCCGATCGGATCGCTCCTCGGCGGCGTGCTCGGCGGAGCTATCGGCCTGGCGGGAACGCTGGTGGTAGGGGAGCTCGGAATGCTCGTCGCGTTCGCTTGGCTGCTGCTCTCGCCGCTGCGGTCGCTGCGCGAGGCCGTACCCATCCCAGACCCAGGATCGTGGCAGACGAGTCCCGCCGCCGAAGGTGCCCCATCGTGACGCACCGGAGAGCGTCCCCCTGTGCCGCCGATGGGCCGATCCGGACAGACGAGACTCGCTGGAATCGCCCGCGATCGGCGGCAGATATGGCGGTTGCGGTCCGGCTCGTGCCCACGTAGCCTACAAGCCTCACCCCCTCGGGGGACAACTGATACCGGAGGAGGCTTCCTCGATGGAACCGCGACGGTTCGACGCGCTCGCCCGCGGTCTCGCGTCCTCGTCCTCCCGGCGCGGCGCTCTGCGCCGGGTTGCCGTGGCCGCCGTCGCTGCCCTGCTCGGACGGGCCGTGTTGGCACCCGACGGGACGCGGGCGGACCACTGCAACTACATCGGCTGCGGCTGTGCCACCGGGACTCGCCATGCCTGCGGCAATGGCCTGGTCTGTTGCCCGAGCAGCCCCGGCACTCCGGGGGGAGGAGGCGTCTGCTCCAGCCCGGCCGACTGCGGCGGGGCATGCACCGGGAACGGCGGCGGCTGCTCCGGGTCGTGCAACTGGGGCGACACCTGCCCTGGCTGCTGCAGCGGCTACTGCGGCCAGTACGGCACCTGCGACACGGTCAGATGCACCGGCCTCGGCTGCGCCTGCGCCTCCGGCACCTTTCAGCCGTGCGACTTCGGTCTCGTCTGCTGCTCCTCCTACCCAGGGCTTCCCGGCGCCCAAGGGGTCTGCCAGTACGGGTGCTGAGGCGTTCGTCGATTCCGAACGCTCGGGCGCGGGGGAGCCGTTACGGACATCGCAGACGCCGCCGCCACGCTCGAGATCTCGTCCCTTGCCCGTCTCCTTGGAGCACGGGCAGGGGGCGCAGCCGTGGTCATCTCCCCGGGATGACAATCGACAGCGGGACGGGCCGGGGACGCCCGTGGTGCGTTCCAACCCCGAGGTGCGGTGGGCGCGGCAAGTCCCTTCGGGAGTACGGCAATTGGAACGACGACCGCGTCCGTGTCGGCGAACATGCCTGGCTGCGCCTCACCCCAATCACCACCCGCGGCGCATCCATAACGCGGCTGGGAATTGCTCCCTTAGAATCGGCGGAACGCGCCGTTTGACGGTCTCGCTCTCCGCGCTTATGCTTGGTAAGCAGAGCCTTCGGGGTGAGGTGAGGTCGGCGTTCCAGTCGGCCAAGTCCTGACCGGCGGTAGAGCCCGCGAGCGAGCGCGCGACGTCGCGCGAGCACGATCCGGTGGGATTCCGGAGCCGACGGTAGAGTCCGGATGGGAGAAGGCGCGCCGCGGCGGTAGCCGTCGGCGTAGCCGTGCTTCCCGAAACCGCCGCCAGACCCGAGGGCCGAGTGCCCCGGGTTTTTTTTGTGCCGCGGGGAGGTAGCCGACGGTTGCGGTGACCGGGCGTCGATGCACCGGGCGTCGAACGGTTGCGCACCGGACTCGGCGTAGACGGGGGCGTGGTATGGGCGCGGGCATGGTCCACTGGCTGATCGGGCGGGGCGCCCTCGCGGCGTCGACCCTGCTCGGCGTGGCCACGGTCGTGTTCGTCCTCCTCCGCGTCGTCGGCGACCCGCTTTCCGGTCTCGTCCCACCCGGCAGCGCTCCGGCCGATGTGGCGGCGCTGCGGCAGGCGTACGGGCTCGACCGGCCGCTGCCCGAGCAGTACGCCGCCTTCCTGGCCGACGCCGCCCGCGGCGAGTTCGGGGAGTCGTGGCGGCAGGGGCGGCCGGCGCTAGCGGCCACGCTGGAGCGACTGCCGGCGACGCTGGCGCTGGTCGGCTCGGCGAGTCTCCTCTCAGTCGGGGGTGGCATCCTGCTCGGCCTTGGCGCCGGGGCGAACGTGGGCGGCTGGCTGGACCACGGGACGCGCCTCGTCGCGCTCGGCGGACAGGCTCTGCCGGCCTTCTGGCTCGGCACGATGTTGATCCTGCTCTTCGCGGTGCGGCTCCACTGGCTGCCCGCCTCCGGTTTCGACGGTCCCGCCTCCGTGATGCTCCCGGCCATCACCCTTGCGGCATTCCCACTGGCGACGGTGGCCCGCCTGGTCCGCGCCTCGACCCGGCAGGTGCTGGCAGCCGACTATGTCCGCACCGCGCGCGGCAAGGGGCTTGCCGAGTTTGCCCTGCTCCGCCGCCACGTGCTCGGGAACGCGCTGCAGCCGACGCTGGCGTTCGCCGGGTTCCAGGCGGGGTTCCTGCTCGGCGGGGCGGCGGTCGTCGAGGCCGTCTTCGCCTACCCCGGGTTGGGTCTGCTGGCGCTGAACGCGGTCGCCGATCGCGACTTACCCGTGGTCCAGGCGTTCGTCGCCGTCGTCGCGACGCTCCTGGTGGGGATCAACCTGCTGGTCGATCTGGCGGCCCGCTCGCTCGACCCCCGGCTCCGGCTCGACCCGGGGATCGGAGGGCCATCGTGATCGTCAAATGTTCGGGGTCTCCGGGACGGTCGGTCAACGGTGCCTCCGTCCAGTTGCCGAGCCGAGCGGTCACGGTGGCCGCGGCGAAGGACGCCGGTCACCGCGCTTCGCTCGGAACCCGTTCCCAGGCTGTTCGGCAGGCGGCCACCTGGCCCGTACCGGACGATGGTCGGGAGCAGTTACCCCAGTTGGGGCGAACTTCGGTGCTCGGCGACGGACCGGGGCTGGCGTTCTATGCGGGGGTGACGAAGGCCCTCCAGGCCTCCGATCAGCCTCGGGCGAAGTCCTGCCTGAGCAGCGGACAAGCATCGTCGCCCCAACCCCGGCCATCAGCTTCGAGCCATTTGATCCCCTCGGAGTCGGGGACAATCGCGGCTTCATCCCGGCCAGCAGCGGTCGCGTTCGAAAGCGCGGCTGCCGGTCCTGGCCAGCAGGCCGGCCGCAGGCGATCGGGTCTGGAGGAAGAGGGGCGGGTCGAGGACGGATCGATCCGAGGCGCAACGCGAGCGATTCGTCCCCGGGCGAATTCCCGCCATCGGGCGCGGCCCAGCGTTGCCGTGGTGGTCGGAGGGACCATCGCCCTGGTCCTCGTGGTCGCCGCGATTTTCGGTCCAGGGCTGGTCGGGACCGACCCGAACCGGCAAGACCTGCTCGGCCGCTTGGCCCCGCCGCTCGGGTTCGGCGGCACCGTTGCCCACCCGCTCGGTACCGACGCTCTCGGCCGCGATCTGCTCGCCCGGCTGGTCGCCGGGGCGCGGGTCTCGCTCCTGGTCGGGCTAGCTGCCACGGCCGGGGCGGGGGCGATCGGCGTGACCCTCGGCGCCGTCGCCGGGTGGTCCGGTGGTCCCGCCGACCGTGCGCTCGGCTGGCTGACCGATGTCCAGGCGGCGCTGCCGTTCGTCGTCGTCGCGATCGCCGCGACCGCCGCGCTCGGCTTCGGCTTGGTGCCGGTGCTGCTGACGCTGGTCCTGACCGGGTGGGTCGGCTATGCGAGGGTGGTGCGGCTCCAGACGCGGGCGATCGCTCGGGCGGCATGGGTTGAGGCAGCGGTCGCGCTGGGCGTGGGAGCCCCTCGCCTCGTGCTGCGCCACGTCGCCCCCCATCTGCTCGGCACCGTCGCCATCCTGGCGACGCAGCAGGTCTCGGCGATGATCCTCTACGAAGCGTCGCTGAGCTACCTCGGCCTCGGCCTCGGGGGGACGGCGGTGACGTGGGGCGGGATGGCGGCGGAAGGGCAAGAGGCGCTGCTCAAGGCGCCGTGGGTGTCGGCCGTGCCGGGCGCCGCCGTGGCGCTGACGGTCCTCGGTCTGAATCTCCTCGGGGACGCGGCGGCGGAGCGCTGACGATGATCGGATCGACGGACGACAAACCTCCGGATCCACGCATGGAAGGAGCAACGATGGTTCGCACTCGGACTTCGATCTCGCTCGCTCGACGAGACCTGTTGAAGGCGACCGGCGGCGTCTTGTTGGCGGCGGGCTCCGTCGGTGCCGCCCCGTTCCCGGCGCTCGCCACTGCCGGCCTTGTCGAACCGATCTCGCCGGGTTGGCGAACGGGTCGCTGGCAGGCAGGCGACCGGATCCCCGAGTTGACGATCGACTTGGCGACCGAGCCCGCGACGCTCGACCCGGCCGTGGTCTACGACGCCGACTCGTGGTCGGTCGTCCACTCCGTCTACGACGCGCTTGTCCAGTACGGGCCGGACGGCGAGCTGCAGCCGCTGCTCGCCGAATCGCTGGAGCAGACCGACCCCCTCACCTGGGAGGCGCGCCTCCGCCCGGGCGTCGTCTTCCACAACGGGGAGCCGTTCGACGCCGCCTCCGTCGCCTTCTCCGTCGCCCACATCCAGGACCCGGCGACGGGGTCGCAGGTGGCGGCCAATTTCGCGGTCATCGAGGAGGTCGAAGAGGTCGAGCCGCTGCTGGTCCGGTTCCGCCTGGCCGCGCCGGCGCCTTGGCTGCCGGCCCAGATGGCGGGCTGGCTGGCGATGCTGCCCCCGGACTACGCCGCCGACCCCTCCAACGACTTCGCCGCGGAGCCGGTCGGCACGGGGCCGTACCGTTTCGTCGCCTGGGACCGCGGACGGGAGATCCGGCTGGAGGCCAACCCGGACGTATTCGGGGACAGTCCGAAGGGCAACGCCATCGCCGACGTGATCCGAATCCGGCCGGTGCCCGACGCGACCACCCGCGTCTCCGACCTGCTCTCCGGCACCTCTGGCCTGATCCGCGGCGTGCCGGTCGATCAGATCGACGCGGTCGAGGAGGATGCGGTCCTCGTTGCCCAGCCGCTCTCCGGTGCCGCCTGGGTCCGGGTCCCGACCGACGTGGCCCCGTTCGACGACGTCCGGGTCCGGCAGGCGCTCAACTTCGCGGTCGACGTCGACGCGATCGTGGCGGCGCTTCTAGCCGGCAACGGCGCCCGGCTGCCCAACTTCTTCGTCGAGGGCGGACTCGGCTGGGATCCTGGGCTGAAGCCCTACGCCTACGACCCGGAGCAGGCACGGGCGCTGTTGACCGAGGCCGGGTACGGCAAGGGGTTCGAGACCGCGATCGAGTACGCCGCGTCCGAGCGCGAGGAGATCGTCCTCGCCATCGCCGGACAGCTCGAGGCGGTCGGCATCCGGGCCGAGGTGCGGCCGGTCGAGACCGCCACCTTCAACGCGACCTGGACCGACCTCGACGCGGCCCCCCTCCGCTTCGCGACGTGGCGACCGCTGTTCGACCCGTACACCCTCCTGAGCCTGGTCATCTCCAGCACCGGGTTCCTCTCTCGTCACGACAACGTCGGCATCCAGAAGACCCTCGAAGCCGCCGCGGTCGAGCCAGACCCGTCCATCCGCGAGAAGCTCTACCGTGATCTAGGCCGGCGCCTCCGAGACGAGCCTGCGGCGATCTACCTCTACAACCTGACGGGGCTCTACGGGGTCGGCTCGGAGGTTCCGGCCTGGACGCCGCGGGCCGACGATTACCTGATCCCGACCGTGGCGGGGGAAGGTTAGGTGGTCGCCGAGATTGCGCCGTCGACGGCGACAGCGTCCGGGCAGGGTGGCGGGCAGTCACCGTCTGCGGCGGAGTTGGCCTACCTGGATGGCCACCGTGTCGGACGCCTCGCCACGGTCGACGGCCAGGGAGCGCCGTCGGTGGTGCCGATCTGCTTCACGCGGATCGACCTCGCGGGCGAACCGGTTATCGTCTCGGCCCTCGACGACAAGCCGAAGCGGGTCGACGGCCGGGAGCTGGCGCGAGTCCGCAACATCGAGCGCAACCCGACGGTGACCCTCCTCGTCGACGACTACGTCGAGGAGTGGGCCGGGCTGTCGTGGGTTCGGGTCCGCGGAGCGGCGCGGCTGATCGAGCCGGGGGAGTCCGGGCACACCGACGCGGTCGCCGCCCTGCGGGAAAAGTACGCCCAGTACCGGGCGATGCCGATCGAGGAGCGGCCGGTCGTCGCCATCGGCGACCTCCGCGCCTCCTCCTGGTCCGGCTCCGGCGCACGCTCGGACGGAGGTGAGCACCCGTTGCCACGGCCAGGGGTGGAGGAGCTCGAGGCGACGATCGCCGGCCGTCGCTCGGTCCGCGCCTTCGACCCGCGCCCGGTGCCGCGTCCGCTGGTCGAGGCGGCGATCGCTGCGGCGGGGTGGGCGCCGTCGCCCCACGGCCGCCAGCCGTGGCGCTTTGCGGTGGTCGAAACGGCCGACCGCCGTGCCTCCCTCGCCGAAGCGATGGCGGCCACCTGGCGGGAGCAGCTCGACCTCGACGGGCAGGACGCGGCGACGGTGGCCCACCGCCTGGGGCGCAGCCGGGAGCGCTTGACCACGGCGCCGTTGCTGATCGTGCCTTGCCTCTACCTGGAGGATCTGGATGTCTACCCCGACCTGGCCCGGCAGGAGGCCGAGCGGACGATGGCAATCCAGAGCCTGGGCGCAGCTGTCCAGAATCTGCTGCTGAGCCTCTACGCCTCCGGCCTCGACGCCGGGTGGATGTGCGCGCCGCTCTTTTGCCCGGACGTCGTGCGGCGCTCGCTCGGCCTCGCCGAGGCCCTCGACCCGCACGCCCTGATCGCTGTCGGCTTTGCGGCCAAAGACCCGGTGCGGCGCCCCCGGCTCCCGCTCGACGACCTGATCGTGGGCTGGGAGTAAGCCCCCTGGTCCCCCCTTGGCGTGTCGCCGGTGGCGGAGTTAGGAAGCCAACCGGCCCGGAACCGCGGGGGGATGTCGCGCCCGTCCTCCGTCATCCGTAGCGACGGCGAAGAATCACCCGCCCCATCGCTCTCGTCCGTCATTCGTGCAGGAGCCCGCGAGGAGGCGTCCGCGTCCGGTCCGGCCGACGAGGGGGGCGCCGCTGTCCTATTCGCCCACTCCGCACCAGTCGAGCATGAACGCTCCGAGCACCTTCGCGGCCGGGACCATCGAAGGAATGTCGAGCCACTCGTCGGCAGCGTGGGCGTTGGCGCCGCCGGCGCCGTAGCAGCCAGACGGGATGCCGCGGAAGTTGAAGTAGCGCATGTCGTTGATGCCGGTGCCGGAGACCGGACGCATCGGGGCGCCGAAGACACTCTGGTGCCAAGCCGAGAGGAGCGTTACCGCCGGCTCGTCCATCGATACCTCGGAGCCGGCGCTGCCGAAGCCGTCGTAGGTGACGACCGGCGGGTGGTCGCGCAGCCAGGGATCGGCCGCGGCCGCCTCCGCGATCGACCGCTCGATCTCGGTCCTCGTCTCGGCCACCGTTTGGCCGGGATAGAGGCTGAGCCGGCAGTGGAGCTCGCAGGCGCCGGGAACGGTGCTCGGCCAGTCGCCGCCGCGGATGACGCCGATGTTGAGGTTAATCGGGTGCTCGATGCCGGCGAACGCCGGGTGGACCGGCTGCGCATTCAGCCGGGCGTCGAGCGCTTCCAGCGCCTGGATGATAGGGACCGCCTTCGAGATCGCGTTGACACCCTTCCAGGCCTGCATCGCGTGCCATGAGACCCCGGCGAGGGCGACCCGAAACCAGAGCACCCCGACGTGGGCACGCGTGAAGTTGCCGCCCGTCGGCTCGGTCACGAGCGCCGCGTCAGCCGGGTAGCGGAGACTGGCGTCCAGGGCGCCGTTGCCGGTGCACTCCTCCTCGATCACGCTCTGGACAACCACGTCTCCGCGGAGCCCGATGCCGGCGTCGCGCAGGAACCGCGGCAGCAGCATGTTCAACGCGTCGCCGCTCTTCATGTCGTAGGCACCGCGGCCGTAGAGCCGGTCGCCGACGATCTCCCCGCCCCAAGGGTCAACGGTCCAGGCGGCGACCGGCTCCGGGCTGACGACGTCGATGTGGCCGTTGAGGATCAGCGACTGCCCACTCCCGGCGCCGCGTAGCGTGCCGGCGACGTTCGGTCGGCCCGCGAACAGGACACCGCTATCGCCCGCGTTGGGCAGCTCCTTGAGCGACTCGTCGAGATCCCAGACCTCCGTCTCGAGACCCGAGTCGCGGAGGTGGTCCGCGACGTACGCCTGGGCCGCCGCCTCGTCGCCGAGCACGCTCGGGAAGCGGACCAGTTCGGCGACGGTCTGGACCAACTCGTCCCCGCGGCGGTCAATCTCCGCCCAGAGTCGCTCGATCGCCGGGGTCACGACAGGAAGAATATCGGCCACGCTTGGGCTCCTCCGCGCTGCTTCGCGGTCGCTCCGTCAGACTACGGCTTGTTGTTCGCGGCTTGGTGGTCGGCGACGGCGTCGTAGAGAGCGGCGAGCACACGGAGGTGGGCGGCGCCCTTGACGGCCGGCAGCCCGTCGTCGGCGGCCGGACCGACGGGGTGCGCGAGCTTGGCGGCGACGACCCGTTCGGCAGAAGCGTCGAGCCGTTCCTCCGGGATGCGGCCGTCGGCGACGGCGTCGAGGAGCCCCCGGCGGAGCTGCTCGAACATGGCAGGGGTGCAGGTCGTCTCCAGCGTCATCCGGACGCAGAGGACGAGGTCGGCGCCCGCGAGGACCGCCGCCACGCCGGCTTCTTCGGCTGGGTAGCGGCTGGTGATCCCCTTCATCCCCATGTCGTCGGTCGCGATCAGCCCGCCGAAGCCCAAGTCATCGCGCAGCAGCCCGGTCAGGATCGCGGGCGAGACGGTCGCCGGCCGGTCCTCCGCATCGAGCGCGGGGTAGAGGACGTGGGCCGGCATGATCGCGTCGATCCCTGCCTCGACGGCGGCGGCGAAGGGGACGACGTCCTCAGCCAGGAGGTCGGCTCGGCTCTTGTCGACGACCGGTAGCTCCTGGTGGGAGTCGGTCGTGGTCGAGCCGTGCCCGGGAAAGTGTTTGCCGACCGCCAGCACGCCTCCCTCTTGCAGTCCGGCGACGACGGGCAGCGTGTCGGCGATCACTTCGTCCGGCGTCCGCCCCCAGGCCCGGCCGAGCTGACCGATGACCGGGTTGTCGGGGTTGAGGTTCGTGTCGAGCACCGGGGCCATCGCCATGTTGACGCCGACGGCCGCCATCTCCTCGCCCATCATCCGACCGTAGGCAAGGAGGGTCGCCGGGCAGTCGGCGAGACCTGCGGTCGCGGCGTCCGGCAAGGGCGTGAACCCGCTGACCGAGTTGAGGCGCTGGACGAGCCCGCCCTCCTGGTCGGTGGCGATCAACATCCCGACCCCGTTTGCCGCTTCGGCCTCGATCTGGAGGGCCTGGGTGAGCGCCAGCACCTGGGCCGGGTCGTCGACGTTGCGACCCATCAGGATGGCGTTGCCGAGGTGTCCGTCTCGGACGAGCGCGGCCTCGTCGTCGCCGAGGGCCACGCCCTGGACCCCGGCCATCATGATCTGGCCGACCTTCTGCTCGGTCGTCATCCCCTCGACGAGGGCGCGCGCTTCTTCGGTGATCTCGACCGCCCGATGCGTCGGCAGGTCGATCGCACAGCCGGTAGCGACCGGGGTGGCTTGCGCCGTGACCATTTGGCGGCCGGTCCCGGCAAGCGGCAGAAGCAATATCAAGAGCACCGCGAGCAGTGGGCGGACGAGCATGGGCAATCTCCACGCCGAAGCGCCCGGATGGTCCAGGACGGGCCGGCAGGGTAGCCGAGCCGGCAACGTCGGGCAATGGCCAGATGCGCGGCGGTTTCGCCACAGCACCCGCACCCGCCGCCCTTCTCCCACGTTCGGAGGGCGCGGAAAGTGAGTCAGCGTGGCCGGCATTTCCCCGTTCCTTCCGCAGCTGGCGAGGAGCAGGGGGTGCGGAAATCGATCCGGATCCCTTCGCCGCGGGCGACCGTCGAGAACCCGAACGTTGGCCGGCCTCTTGGACCTCCAAGGCGAATGCGATCAGAGCCGGTAGGCCGGCGGCGCGATCGCCTCGATGACCTCCTGGTCGGACAACTGACGTCCGGCCCAGGCGATCGGAGCGCGGGCCCCCGCCTGCCTCGCCACCGCCAGCAACGCCTCCCGCGCGTCAATCTCCAGGACCTCTGAATCGGCCGCGAGGTGGTGGACGACCATGCCCCGGATCATCATCGGCAACCAGGAGACGCGCCTGAGTCGGGAGAGCTGGTGCCGCAGAATCTCCACAGCGACCTCCCGGTCGGCAGCGGCGACGGCGGGCCCGACGAACGGTCGGCGGAGGGTGGCCCGTCCGTCGTCGCGGCCGTCGTGCCCCTCGGCTGCTCGTCCGATGGCCAAGACATGACCGTCGGCATCGACCGTCGCTACCGGCACGTCCTCAACCTCGCGCCCGGCCCGCACGTCGCGGACGACGATCGACTCGGGGCCGAGGCGGACGTAGTAGATGCCGCCGGGACCCCAGGCGGGAAAGCCCGTGCCCTGGATGAACATGGTGGCTGGCGAGGCGGCGCCGAGGCCTCTCGGCCGTCGCCCTGTTCGTCCGCGGTAAGCGAGCTCCCGAGCCATCCCGTACCCCCGCCCTACCCAGGCCAGTTGCCGCCGTCGACGTTGAGCGTCTGCTGGGTCACGTAGTCGGAGTCGGCCGAGGCGAGGAAGACGGCGGCGCCGGTCACGTCCTCCGGCTGCTCGATCCGTCCGAGCGGGATCGAGGCGACGGCGCGCTTCTTCGGCTCGCCCTCCGGCAGACCCATCAGGGCCGCGAACTGCTTGTCGACCTGGTCCCAGAAGGGGGTGTCGACGACGCCGGGGGCGATCCCGTTGACGTTGATCTTGTGCTCGGCCAGCGCCAGCGCCATCGACTGGGTCATCGAGATGACGCACGCCTTGGAGGCGCAGTAGGCGAGCACGAACGCCTCGCCCCGCCGGCCGGCCTGGGAGGCGAGGTTCACGATCTTGCCGCCCCGCCCCTGGGCGATCATCTGCCGGGCCGCCGCCTGGGAGCACCAGAGCAGCCCCTTGCAGTTGATGTCGAACATGAAGTCCCAGTCCGCTTCGGTCGTGTCGAGGAAGGGGATGATCTTGCCGACGCCGGCGTTGTTGACCAGGATGTCGAGCCCGCCAAGGGCCGCCACCGTCTGATCAACCATCGCCTGCACCCGCGCCTGGTCGCGGACATCGACATCGACCGCGAGGGCCTCGCCCTTCTCGCCACCGATCTCGTCGACCACCTTCTGCGCCTGAGCCAGGTTCACGTCGGCGACGACGACGCGGGCGCCCTCCGCCGCGTAGCGGTGGGCGATCGCCCGCCCCATGCCGGACGCGGCGCCGGTGACGATGGCGACCTTGCCTTGCAGTTTCACCGATTGCTCCTCCTCCGTTGTCGCCGATCCAAGGTTTATGGCTCGGTTCGCTATCGCGATCGCTGGTAGGGGTGCTGCTTGGAGCGCCCGTGCGCCGCACACCCGCTCCATCCGTTGCAAAGCTGTCGATGGAGGCGAGATCGGCGATACCGGCTATACCGGCGTCGGGTCCGTCTCCACCCGGTACCTGTCGACCGTTGCCTGGTTTAGCATCACCCCGAGCCCCGGCCGCTCCGGCAACGGCACCCTGCCGTCACTGCCGACCTCGATCGGTTCCTCGAACAGCTCCGAGCGGAGCGGGTTCGGGTTCTGGTCGAACTCCAGCAGGCCGCCGTTCGGGATCGAGGCGATGAAGTGCATGTTGGCGATCGCCGCGACCGCCGACGAGAAGACGTGGGGGATGACCGGCAGCCGGTGGGCGTGGGCCAGCGCCGCCACTTTCTTGCACTCGGTGATGCCGCCGGTCCAGATCACGTCCGGCTGGACGATGTCGACCGCCTTCCGCTCGATCAGGTCGCGGAAGCCGCCAAGCCCCGTCTCCGACTCGTAGCCGGCCACGGGCACGTCGAGGACATGGGCGATCTCGGCGCTGCCGGCGACGTCATCAGTCGGCACCGGCTCCTCCAGCCAGAAGATGTCCTGGTCGTCAACCTGCCGCATGAAGCGGAGGGTCACGGCTGGGGTCCAGGCGTTGTTGACGTCGATCGCCAGCTTGAACCCCGGGCCGACGGCTCGGCGGACCGCCTTGACCCGTTCGACGTCCTCGTCCAGGGAGCAGAGGGCGTAGTCACTGGCCCACATGTCGTGGAGGGGGTTGGTCATCACGTCGGGGTTGCGGCCGACCTTCATCTTGCCGAACCGGAAGCCTCGCGCGGCGTAGCCGGCGAACTCTTCGGCCACCTCGGCGACACCCTTGTTGCCGGCGTAGAAGCCGGCACTGGCGTAGGCGTCGAGGGTGTCGCGGTAGGCGCCGAGCAGCCGGTAGAGAGGCGTCTTCGTCGCCTGCCCGATGATGTCCCAGAGGGCGATGTCGACCCCGCTGATCGCCATCGGCAGCATCCCGCGGTGGCCACGCTGATGGCTCCGCCACGCCATCTTCGACCACAGTCGCTCGACGGTGAACGGGTCCTCGCCGAGCAGCGTCGGCCGGAGGTCGCCGAGGACGACCGCCTCCATGCTGTCGAGGGTGCCGCCGTAGGCAGCACACTCCCCGAGACCGACGTGGCCCTCGTCTGTGTGGACCTGGACCAGCAGGAGATTGCGCTCCGGCATGTAATGGACGGCGTCGGCCATCGGCACGTCCATCACGTAGCGCAGCTTGAGGGTTTCCACCTCGGTGATCCGCACGAACCTTTCCCCTCTCCGGCCCGGTCTCGTCGCACGCGGCCCGACGACTATCTGCTCGTGAGTCTACGATGTTCGATTCGGAACCGGAACGCTTTCCGCGGTCGTGCCACCCCCTGCGATTGACGGGGAGCCGGCGGGCGGTAGAATCCGGGTGGCCGTCACCTGCCCTGCCGGTTCGTCGCGCACTCCGCCATGGGACGATCGGCCGGGCCGGCAATGGTTGGGCGTCCGGCTTCGGGCGCCGGGCGGCGGGAGGCTCGACGACGAGACCGCCTCGCCGGAGCAAAGGAGATCGACGCGATGTCTCGGATCCTGACCCGCCGTTCCGTCCTTCGGCTGTCGGCCGCCGGCACGGGGTTGTTCGTCGCCGGCCGCTACTTCACCGGCACGACCTTCGCGGCGCCGCCACCGCTGGAACAACAGGACACCTACACCATCGGCTTCGCCCAGACCGACCTCAACAACCCGTGGCGGATCGCCGAGTCGAAGTCGATGCAGGACGAGGCCGCCGCCCGTGGCTACACGCTGGTCGAGACCAACGCCAACGAGGACACCGCCAAGCAGATCGCCGACGTCAAGTCGCTGATCGCTCAGGGGGTCGACATCCTGATCTTCCCGCCCCGCGAGTCGCAGGCGCTGGCTCCCGTGGTGATGGAGGCCAAGGCCGCCGGCATCCCGGTCATCCTGATCGACCGTGACGTCGACCACTCGATCGCCGCGCCGGGCGAGGACTACGTCACCTTCATCGGCTCCGACTTCATCGACCAGGGTCGCCGTGCCGCCGAGTGGTTGGCCGAGGCGACGGGCGGCGAGGCCCGGATCATCCAGCTCGAAGGCACCACCGGCGCCGACCCGGCGATCGACCGCCAGCAGGGGTTCGAGGACTACCTGGCCGGCATGGTCCAGGGGTCGCCGACGCCGGACGGCCCCATCGCCGGGATGGAGATCATCGCCTCCCAGACGGGCAACTTCACCCGCGACCAGGGCCGCGAGGTGATGCAGACGCTGCTGCAGGCCAACCCGGACGTGACCGCCGTCTACGCCCACAACGACGAGATGGCGATCGGTGCCATCGCGGCGCTGCAGGAGGCCGGCCGCGCCCCGGGCGAGGACGTCACCCTCGTCTCGATCGACGGCTCCAACGCCGCCCTGGACGCGATCGTCGACGGCACCCTCGGCGCCACGGTCGAGTCGAGCCCCTTCTTCGGGCCGATCGCGTTCGCGACGATGGACCAGTACATCGCCGGCGAGGAGATCCCCGACTGGGTCAAGGTCGAGGATCGTTTCTTCGACGAGAGCAACGCCGCGGAGTTCCAGGGCACCCAGTACTAGATCGTTCTCCTCTCGGAACGGAACGCCGGGGGCGGCCGACGGCCGCCCCCGGCGTTGGCCCCGGTGCCTCCTCCCTCGACGCTGGTCGCCAGCGTCGGTCCGCTCGGGTTGTCACCCTCCCGGAGACGCCGCGTGACCCACCTTGACGCCGACCCTCCCCTCCTTGAGATGGATGGGGTCGTCAAAACCTTCCCCGGCGTGCTCGCGCTCGATGAGGCATCGCTCCGCGTCGGCCGCGGCGAGGTCCACGCCGTGGTCGGCCAGAACGGCGCCGGTAAGAGCACGCTCATGAAAATCCTGAACGGTGCCTACCGCCGCGACGGCGGCTCGGTGACGTTCGACGGTCGGCCGGTCGACTTCGGCTCGACCCAGGAGGCCCAGCTCGCCGGCGTCAGCACGATCTTTCAGGAGATCAACCTCGTCCCCTACCGCTCCGTCGCCGAGAACGTCTTCATGGGACGGGAGCCGAGGCGGTTCGGCCTCATCAACTGGAGCCGGATGAACCGCGAGGCGTGGGAGATCCTCAGCCGGATGGGCGTCTCGGTCGACCCCCGGCGTCCGCTCGGCGAGCTCAACATCGCGCTCCAGCAGATGGTCGCGATCGCACGGGCGGTCTCGTTCGACACCAAGCTGGTCATCATGGACGAGCCGACCTCGTCGCTCGACGACCGCGAGGTGGAGACGCTCTTCGGGGTGATCCGGGAGCTGAAGGGGCGGGGCGTCTCGGTGGTTTTCATCACCCACCGGCTCGACGAGCTCTACGCGGTCTGCGACCGGGTCACGATCATGCGCGACGGCAAGACGGTCGCCGCCCGCGAGATGGGGGAGGTCGGCAAGCTGGAGCTTGTGGCCCTGATGCTCGGCAAGGAAGTCGGCGAGGTGCGCCGCTCCGGGGCCACCGGCTTCGGTCGACGGACGGCCCAGGCCGATGGGCTGCCGGTGGTCGAACTGCACGACGCGGCGCTGGCGCCCCGTCTCCACGACGCCGACCTGGCCGTGCGGCCGGGAGAGATCGTCGGCCTGGCGGGGCTGCTCGGGTCGGGGCGGAGCGAGGTCGCGCGGATCGTCTTCGGCGCCGATGCCCCAGAGGGCGGCGAGATGGAGGTCAACGGCAAGCCGGCCAAGTTGCGGTCGCCGCGCGACGCGATCCGGGAGGGATTCGGCTTCTTGGCCGAAGACCGCAAGGCCGACGGCATCGTGCCCTACATGTCCGTCCGCGAGAACTTGACGCTCGCCGCCCTGCCGACGCTGGCGAAGAACGGCGTGGTCGATCGCAAGCGGCAGGACGAGATCGTCGACCGGTTCATCTCGCGGCTCGGGATCAAGACCGCCGGCCCGGAGCAGACGATCCGCGAATTGTCGGGCGGCAACCAGCAGAAAGTGCTGCTCGCCCGCTGGCTCTGCCTGAACCCCAAACTGCTGCTGCTCGACGAGCCGACCCGCGGCATCGACGTCGGGGCCAAGGCGGAGATTCAGGGGCTGATCGATGAACTCGCCGACGCCGGGCTGGGGGTGCTGATGATCTCCTCCGAGATCGAGGAGATCACCGAAGGCTCCGACCGGGTCGTGGTCCTCCGGGACGGCAAGACGGTCGCCGAGTTCGGCCGCGACGAGATCTCCCAGGATGCGGTGATGACGGCGATGGCCCACGGTGAAGGCGAACGCGTCGGCATCGCTGCTCACGCGGGTGGCGGGCCGATCGCCGACCCGGCGACCGTCACGGCGGAAGGACGGTAGCCGATGGCGGTGCCGACGCCGAGGCCGGCGCGGGCGATGGAACCGCTGGCCGCCTCACGACGACCCGGGTTCGATCTGCGGGCGGTGCTCCAGACGAGCCAGACCGCCCGGGCGCTGGCGGCGTTGGTGGTGTTGCTCGTCTACAACGTCCTGTTCACCACCAACTTCGTCTCGCTTGGCACCTTCAATGCCAACCTGACCCAGGTCGCGACGATCGTCATCGTCGCCGTCGGCATGACCTTCGTCATCGCCACCGGCGGCGTCGACCTCTCGGTCGGTTCCTTGATGGCGGTCTCCGGCGTCCTCGCGCCGCTCTTCCTGGTTTCCGGCGGCCAGTTCGGCGCGCCGTGGGTCGGCCTCGTCCTGGCCTTCACGGTCCCGGTGGCGGTAACGGCGCTGTTCGGACTCTTCAACGGAACCCTTGTCACGAAGGTCGGGCTGCAGCCGATCATCGCCACACTTGTGCTCTTCCTGGCGGGCCGCGGTATCGCCCAGGTGATCGTCAACGGGGAGCTGCGGGAGTTTCGCAACCTCGGCTCGCCGCTCGTCCCGGGGTTCGAGTTCATCGGCCTCGGTGGCATCGCCGGCGTCCGCTTCCAGATCCTGATCATGGCGGTCGTCGTGGCCGTCGCCGCATGGGCCTTGCGGGCGACCGTTTTCGGCCGCTATGTGCTGGCGACTGGCGGGAACGAGGCGGCGTCTCGGCTGGCCGGGGTCCCGATCCAGAAGGTGAAGCTAACCGTCTACACGATCAGCGGCTTGTTGGCCGGGATCGCCGGCCTGATCGTCGTCGCGATCAACCGTTCGTCCGACCCCCACCGCGTCGGCGAGTTGATGGAGCTGGACGCGATCGCCGCAGTCGCCGTCGGTGGCACGCCGCTTTCCGGCGGCCGAGCGACGATCCTCGGCACCCTGCTTGGGGCGCTAATCATCCAGTTGCTGCGGTTCACGTTGATCAGCCACAACATCAGCGACGGCGTCGCCCGGATCGTGATCGCCGCCGTCATCGTCGTCGCGGTGCTGCTCCAGCGGCAGCGGACCTCGTAGCCGGAGCACGTTGATGTCGACTTCGAGCCTCTCGGTCGGCTACGGCGAGTACCAGGAGGATGTCCGCGCGCGTGGCAGGGTCGTCGCCGCCATCCAGCGGCAGGGGGCGCTGGTGGCGCTGGTCGCCCTGGTCGTCTTCGGGGTCGTCCGCTACGGCGCCAACTTCTCCGCTCCCTACAACGTCTTCACCGCGTTCCTCACCAGCAACTCCTACTTCATGGTCATCGCCCTCGGGATGGCGTTCGTGATCATGACCGGCGGCATCGACCTCTCGGTCGGCTCGGTCGCGGCGATGGCGGCGGTGGCAGCGGCGCGGCTCAGCCCCCAGGGAATCCTGCCGGCGCTGCTCGGCGCGGTCGCGATCGGGCTTGCCGCCGGGGTGATCAACGGGTTCCTGATCGGCCGGTTCCGTCTCCAGCCCTTCGTCGTCACCCTGGCGATGCTGCTGGCGGCGCGGGGGATGGCGCTGGTGCTCTCGAACAACGCGCCGGTGATGGTCGACTTCGCCGCCGGCTTCCCGAACCTGGCGGGACAGGCGATCGGCCCGGTCTCGACGGCGCCGGTGCCGGTGCCGGTCATCGTCTCGGCGGCACTGTTCCTGCTCGGCATGGTGCTGCTCAACCTGACCCGCTTCGGCCGCCATGTCTTGGCGATCGGCGGCAACGAGGAGGCGGCCCGGTTGGCCGGGCTCCCGATCGCGCGGACGCTGGTCGTCGTCTACGCGATGAGCGGTGCCCTGGCCGGGCTGGCCGGGGCCTTTCTGGCGGCAATCTCTTACTCCGGGGCGCCGACCGGCGGCCTCGGCTGGGAGCTGTCGGCGATCGCGGCTGTCGTCGTCGGCGGCACGCTGCTGACCGGCGGCGTCGGATCGGTCGGCGGCACCCTGGCCGGGGTCCTCCTGCTCGGGCTGATCTTCAACGTGCTCAACTTCGAGCGCGGCTTCGGCACCTTCGAGATCAACCCGTTTTGGGAGAACGTGATCCGGGGCGTCTTCCTCCTGATCGTCGTCGTCTTCCAGAGCCGGCTGGCCCGCCGGCTCGGGGTGCGGAGCGGCTAGGATGCGCGTGCGAAGGCCGGTCATCGAGGAGATCCGCGGAAGCGGGACGTGCGCCGGCCAATCCGTGCCCGCGGTCGTCCCATCGTGACCTGCTCGAGGGACGAGGCGATCGCCGCCGGGGCGGCACCGATGACCCGATCCCGGCTTGCCGCCGACCTCCAACGCCTCGGGATCGAGCCGGGCGGCCTCCTGATGGTCCACACCCGGATGAGCGCCCTCGGCTGGGTCGTCGGCGGGTCGGAGACGGTCGTCCGGGCGCTCCTGGACGCGCTCGGTCCGGCGGGGACGGTGATGGCCTACGCCGGCTGGGAGGACGACACCTTCGACCTCGCGACGCTGCCTCCGGCCTGGAGGGTCGCGGTCGAGGCGGAGACGCCCGGGTTCGACCGCGCCACCTCCGAGGCCGTCCGCGAGCACGGCCGGGTGCCCGAGCGGATCCGCACCTGGCCCGGGGCGCTGCGCAGCCGCCACCCGGAGGCCAACGTAGTGGCCCTCGGGCCGCGGGCGGTCTGGCTGGTCGCCGATCACCCCTGGGACGACCCCTACGGGCACGGCTCGCCCCTCGCCAAGCTCGTCGAGGCGGACGGTCAGGTTCTGATGCTCGGAGCCCCGCTCGATACGCTGACGTTGCTCCACCATGCCGAGGCGACGGCCAGGGCCGGGCCGAAGCGGCGGGTCGCCTACCGGATGCCGCTGCTGGAGGGCGCCTCCGTCGTCTGGCGCGAGTTCCGGGACATCGACACCAGCGACGGCGCGTTCGACTACGGTCTCGTCGCCGCCGAGGTCGCCGCTACCACGGGGATGGCGGAGGGCGAGGAGGTCTTCGCCGCAATCGCGCGGCAGGCCTTGGCCGTCGGCATCGGCCGGTCGGGGATTGCCGCGGTGGCGCCGTCCTGCCTGTTCCCGGCGCGCGGGTTGCATCGGTTCGCCGAGCGGTGGCTGGAGGCGCGGTTCGGCCCGCACGTGGAGACCGCACCGCGGCCGGCTGGTGGGCCGGTTTCCGGCTAGACCATGCCCGAGGTGCCGAGCGGCTCGTCCGAAGACATCCTTGAGCAGATCGGGCCGCTCGTCCGAGAGCGGATCGCGCTTCCCTGGTCGGGGTCGACGGTCGACATCGCCCGGCCGGGCAACATCGACCATCTGCTCGATCTCGCCGCCGGCGACCCCGAGCAGAACCTGCCGTACTGGGCGGAGGTCTGGCCGAGCGGGATCGCCCTGGCCGATGTGATCGCCCGAGACGCGCCTGCCTGGCGCGGGGTCCGCGTGCTCGAAGTTGGCTGCGGGCTCGGAACGACGGCGTTCGCCGCGCTCCGCGCCGGGGCCGAGCTGACCGTCACCGACTATGCCCCGGGGGCGCTCGCGCTATGCCGGGAGAACGCCCGGCTCAACGCCGTCCCCGAGCCGGCCGCGGTGCGGCTCAACTGGCGGAACCCCGATCCGAGGACGATGGCTGCGCTGGCCGGTCCGTTCCCGGTGGTCCTCGCCGCCGACATCCTCTACGAGCAGCGCGACATGGACCCGCTGCTCGCCTTTGCGGACCAGGTGGTGTCGCCCGGCGGACTGATTTGGCTCGCCGAGCCGGGCCGCGCGGTGGCCCTGGCGTGGCTGGATGCCGCCCGGCGGCGCGGCTGGCAGATCGAGTCGGAGGAGCACCCCGGGCCGTGGCCCGACCCGAAGGACGCCGGCGTCGTGGTCGGGCTGCATCGGCTGAGGCGGGCAGGGGCGACCACATTGTAGGGGAGGGCCTTGTGCCCTCCCGCGGGCCGAAGGCCCGCTCCACCCAGCCGCACGGGATATGGCGCTTCGCGCCGTGAGAGGCACAAGGCCCTCCCCTACGGAAACCGATGCGGCGGTCCCGACTACTCGCCCGCCGCCTGTTCCGCCTCGACGTCTTCGGCGGCCGCGTCAACCACCACCGTCCGGCTCTGCTCGCGGAGGAACTGCTGGACGTAGTAGGGGCCGAGGCCGCCCTTGCCGGAGCTGCCGCTCGCCTTCCAGCCGGCGAAGCTCTGGCAGCCCGGCCAGGCGCCCGTCGTCGCGCCGCCCTTGCGGTTGGCATAGACGACGCCCGCCTCGATCCGGTCGAAGAACCGCTCGATCTCGCCCTGGTCCTCCGAGAAGATGCCCGCGGTCAGGCCGTACTCGGTGTCGTTGGCAAATTCCAGGGCCTGGTCGAGGTCGTCGACCGGGGCGGCGACGAGGACAGGCAGGAACAATTCCTTTCGGAAGAGCTCGTGGTCGGCCGGGAGGCCGTCGATGACCGTCGGGGCAACGAAGGTGCCCTTGTCGAAGGCGCCACCGGAGAGGCGCGTGCCCCCTGTCCGGACGGTACCGCCCTCGGCCGAAGCGATCGCCCGCTCGTATCGCTCGACGGCGCGGTCGTCGATGACGGGGCCGACGTAGGTGTCGGGGTCGGTCGGGTCACCGACCGTCAGCTCCTTCGTGCGGGCAGTAAGCCGCTCGACGAACTCGTCGTAGACGGGTCGCTCCACGTAGACGCGCGAGCAGGCCGAGCATTTCTGGCCAGAGAACCCGAAGGCCGAGCGGGCGACCCCCTCGACCGCCTTGGCGAGGTCGGCCTTCGCGGTGACAATCGTCGGGTTCTTGCCGCCCAGCTCGGTGATGACCGGCTTCGGGAAGTTCGGGCCGACCCGTTTGTAGAGGTCGAAGCCGACCTCCTTCGAGCCGGTGAAGATCAGGCCGTCGACGTCTGGGTGGAGGGCAAGCGGTTCGCCGACCTCGGCTCCGGCTCCGGTCACGAAGTTGAAGACCCCGGCCGGCATCCCGGCATCGTGGTAGATGCGGCACAGCTCGTAGCCGGAGAGGGGCGTCGCCGAGGCGGGCTTGATGACGACCGTGTTGCCCGCTAGCAGGGCGCCGGAGGACATGCCGACTGAGAGGGCGAATGGGAAGTTGAACGGGGCCAGCACCGCCCAGACCCCGAACGGTCGCAGCACGGAGCGGTTGCGCTCGCCGGGGTCTAGGGCACCGAGCTCCCTGACGAAGCCGTTGTTGGCCTCGACCTGGGCGGTGTACTCGTCGATCATGTCGGCGGCCTCTTCGACCTCGCCGATCGCTTCGACCCGGTTCTTGCCGCACTCATGGACGAGCAGCGACGCGATCCGGAACTTGCGCTCCCGGATTAGCTCCGCTGCGCGCCGAAAAATCGCGACCCGCTCCGCGTAGGGAAGCCCGGCCCAGGACGGGAACGCCGCCTTCGCCGCTGCCACCGCGTCGTCGACATCGGTCCTGGTCCCGCTCTGGAAAACACCGAGCAGCTTGTCGCGGTCGGCCGGGGCTCGGACCTCGAACGTGGCCGCGGCGGTGCGCTCTTGGCCGTCGATGACCATGGGATGGGACTTGCCGAGGTCGGCCTCGACCGCGGCCAGCGCCTCGTCGAACGCCGCGTGCATCGCCCGGATCTGCTCCGGGGTCGAGGTATAGGTGATCTTGTCGACCGTCGCGGTCACGGGTTTGCCTCCTGACTCGATCGGATCGGCTGAACGTTCGGGGGTTGGCCTCGTCGCCAGCGCACCGGGAAAGACGGGCAGACTGAGTAATCCTGGCCGAATCCTCCGGGGGACCCCTGTCCGCTCTCCCCGTTTCGGCCATCCACTATGCGAACGGGCCGAGGATCTCGGTCAGCTCGATCCGGTTGCCGAACGGGTCGTGGACGAAGAAGCGCGGCCGGTTCGGGATCTCCGTGGTCTCCTCGACCGCGAAGCCGTGCTCCGCCAAGCGCGTCCGATAGGCGTCCAGGTCGTCGACTTCCAGGCAGAGGTGCTGACCCGGCGAGTTGGGGCCGAGGGTCTCCTCGGCGAAGCAGTGGACCTCGTCGCCGCCGTCGCCAGCGGTGAACCAGACGAGGTTCATGACCGCGAGGGTCGACGGTGGCTGGATCTCGCGCATACCGAGGGCGTCGCCGTAGAACCGGCGGGCGTCGGCGTTGCCGCTGGGGGGCATCGGGACGCTGGCGTGCTGGAGTCGACGGACGGCTGACACGGGGCATTCCTCCGAAGGTACGATCGGACCGTCAACGACATTGGCGCACACCGCAGCGACCCTGTCCAGGGTCCTTCGGCCGGTTCGTCGCCGCTTGCCAGCCGGCGGGTCCGCCCCGAAGATGGTCGATGGCGACGGGCGGAGGGGCCGGGTGGAGGCGAGCGCGATGGCGCGGGGGTTTCCGAACGTTCGGGTGGCGACCCACCCGCTGGTGCGGCACAAGACGCGGCGGCTGGCCGATGCCGAAACGGACGCCAAGCTGTTCCGGGAACTCGTCTCCGAGCTGACCGCCCTCCTGCTCTACGAGGCGACGGCCGACCTGCCGATGCGCCGCGTCGCCTACCGGACCCCGCTCGAAGAGACGATCGGCGAGGAGATTGACGCGTCGATCGGGCTGGTGCCCATCCTCCGCGCCGGCCTCGGCATGACCGAGGCGGCGCTGAACGCCCTGCCCGGGTCGCAGGTCTACCACCTCGGCCTGTACCGGGACGAGACGACCCACCGCCCGGTCAGCTACTACAACAAGCTGCCCGAAACCTGCCCGGACGACCTCATCTTCCTGCTCGACCCGATGCTGGCCACGGGCGGGTCGGCGACGGCGGCGGTCCAGACGCTGAAGGCGTGGGGAGCGCCACGCGTCGTCTTCGTCGGTCTGATCGCGGCACCGGAGGGCGTCGATCGCATGCTGCGGGAGCACCCGGACGTGCCGATCCATGTCGCCAAGCTCGACCGCGAGTTGGATCCCAACGCCTACATCCGCCCGGGGTTGGGCGATGCCGGCGACCGCATGTTCAATACGAGAGGATAGGGGATAGCGGAGAGGGGATAGGCGCACGGACGCTGCAGCGTCCGTGCGCCTATCCCCTCGTCCGGATCATCCACCGGTGGGGGATGCCGTGGACGGCGTAGGGGGCGCCGGTCGCGAAGAAGCCGAGGCGGCCGTAGAAGCCCTCGGCGTGACGCTGGGCGGCGAGCAGCGTTTCGCCGATACCCGCCGCATCCGCCTCGGCTACGAGTGCCCGCATCACCGCCGTCCCGATCCCCCGCTGGCGGACCTCCGGCGCCGTGGCCACCCAGGCGATCAAGGCCTCATTGCGACCCGCCCGATCCAGCGTGATCCGGCCCGTGCCCACAAGGCGACGGTCCAACCCATCCGGGTTGGCCGTCTCCATCCAGGCGAGGGCGTGGAGACTGCGGGCATCGTCAGGATCGGAGGCCGTCGCCTCGGAGATTCGTTGCTCCCGACCGAAGACGCGCTCACGGAGTGCGACGACCGCCGGCCAGGCAGGGTCCGACGTCCCGGCGATGATCTCGACCCAAAGGACGGGAGCCTCGGCGGCGTGGGCCGGGCGCTGGTCCGGAGGGGCCGTCATCGCGGGCCACCTTCCATGACCGCGGCTCGCGCGGCTTGGCGCTCGATGAGCCAGTCCCGGTCGTGACCGAGAGCCCCCCGCGCGGCTGACAGGGCGGCTCCCACCCGCGCGGGCGCGGTGCCGCCCTCGATGTCCCGAGCGGCCACGCTCTCGATCGCGGTCAAGGGCGGTCGCTCGGCGGCAAAGACGAGATGGACCGTTGCCCACTGCTCGGGCGAGAGGTCGGCGAACCCGATCCCCTCGGCGGCGCAGCGGGCGACGAGCTTGCCGATCGTCTCGTGCGCCTCCCGGAACGGGACGCCGCGACGGGCCAGGAGATCGGCGGCGTCGGTGGCGAGCGAGAAGTCGGCAACCGCAGCGGCGGCCATCCGCCCCCGGTCGAAGCGGGCAGTGCGGAGCATCGGCGGCAGCACGTCGAGCGTGATGAGGACGGTGTCGACGGCATCGAAGAGCGTCTCCTTGTCCTCCTGAAAATCCTTGTTGTAGGCGAGCGGCGTTCCCTTGATGACGGTCAGCATCGCCATCAAGTGGCCGAAGACGCGGCCGCTCTTGCCACGCGCCAGCTCGGCGATATCCGGGTTCTTCTTCTGCGGCATGATCGAACTGCCGGTCGAGAACTGGTCAGCCAGGTAGAGGAATCGGAACTCGGCCGAGGCCCAGAGGCAGACCTCCTCGCTCAGGCGGGAGAGGTGGACGGCGATCGTCGCGCAGGCGTAGAGGGCGTCGAGCACGAAGTCGCGGTCGGCGACGGCGTCGAGGGAGTTGGTGGAGATCGCGGCGAAGCCGAGGTCGGCGGCGGTGGCATGGCGGTCGATCGGGAAGGTGGCCCCGGCGAGGGCGGCCGAGCCGAGCGGCGAGACATCGGTCCGCCGCTCCGCGTCCTTCAGGCGGTCGAGGTCGCGGCACAGCATCGCGTCGTAGGCGAGCAGGTGGTGGGCGAGGAGGACGGGCTGGGCGCGCTGGAGGTGGGTGTAGCCGGGCATCGGCGCGTCGGGGTAGGCGGTGGCGACATCCAGCAGCGCGGCCCGCAGCTCCAGCACGCCGGCGGCGAGGTCGAGCAGCGCCCCCTTCGTCCAGAGGCGGAGGTCGGTCGCGACCTGGTCGTTGCGGCTGCGGGCGGTGTGGAGCTTGCCGGCGACCGCGCCGACGAGCTCGCGCAGCCGTCGCTCGACGCCGGAGTGGACATCCTCGTCGGAGACGGTGAAGGCCAACGAGTCGGCGTCGATTTCCGCGAGGACACGCCACAGCCCGTCTTCCAGCGTCGCGGCTTCCTCCGGCGAGACGATGCCCTGCTTGCCCAGCATCCGGGCGTGGGCGATCGAGCCACGGATATCCTCGCGAACCAGCCGGACGTCGAAGCCGATCGAGGCGTTGAAGGCCTCCAACCGGGCGTCTGGCCCGGCGGCGAACCGCCCGCCCCAGGCTTTCTTGGTGTCCGCCATCCGCTCGCCTGTCCGACCGTCGTGTCGACGCCGCCGCCCGGCTTCGGGCGAGGATAGCACCGGCTCGGGGTCGGCGGGGTCGGCACGGCTCGCGTTGTCGCCACCACTTAAGAGCTGCTTGACGCGGCGGATGCCTCTTGCGAAGCTGCGCGGCGGAAAGCTCCCGATCGTCGCCGCGCATCGCTGTGGAGAAAGGACGGTCGGGTGGACCAGCAGATCGAGATGGCGAACGCCATCGCCCTGGCGCGGGAAACGATTCGCCGGGACGCGGCGGCGGTGACGGCGGCGGTCGAAGCGGTCGGCGACGGGTTCGAGCAGGCCGTCGCACTGCTCTTCGCCTGCCAGGGCAAGGCGATCGTGACCGGAATGGGGACCTCGGGCGCGACGGCGCAGCGGATCGCCCATCTCCTCGCCGTCGGCGGCACGCCGGCATTCTTCGCCCACCCGGCGGACGGCCTCCACGGCGGCCTCGGCGCCGTGACCGGAGATGACGTGGTGCTCGCCATCTCCAAAGGCGGCGAGAGCGCCGAGCTCAACGACTACGCCGCTCGGGCGAAGGGGCGCGGCGCCGACATCCTGGCGATGACGGCGGAGCCGGAGTCGACGCTGGCCAGGCTGGCCGATGCCACCATCCTCGTGCGGACCCCGATCGAGGCCGACCCGGGTGGGATGATCGCGATGGGCAGCGCGCTCGCCAACTGCGCCGTCGGCGACGCCCTCGTCGTGGCGCTGATGACGCTCCGTCGCTACCCGTGGCAGAGCTTCGAGTTTACCCACCCCGGTGGGGCCGTTGGCCGCGCGATCGTCGAGCGAGCCCGAGCTGGCAACCCGGCGGGTGATGCCTGATGCCCCTCGTCGCCGGGATCGATTCGTCGACCCAGTCGTGCACCGTCGTGTTGCGTGACGCCGACACCGGAGAGGTTCGCGGCGCCGCGTCCGCCCCCCATCCCCGGACGACGCCGCCCCGCAGCGAGCAGCATCCCGAGGCGTGGTGGCAGGCGCTGACCGACGCCTGCGCCGCGGTGGGCGTCGGGGAGGTCGTCGCCCTCGGGATCGGTGGCCAGGGTCACGGTCTGGTCGCCCTCGACGCGGCGGGCTCCGTGATCCGCCCCGCCAAGCTCTGGAACGACACGACCTCGACCGCCGAGGCGCGCGAGTTGGTCGAGGCACTAGGGCGGGCCGAGTGGGCGCGGCGGGCTGGAAGCGTCCCGGTGGCGGCGTTCACGATCACCAAGCTGCTCTGGCTGCGTCGCCACGAACCCGACCACTTCCGGCGCGTGCAACGGGTGGCGCTGCCCCACGACTGGCTCAACCTGCGTCTGACCGGTCGGCAGGCGACCGACCGGAGCGAGGCTTCCGGCACCGGGTACTTCTCGCCCGCGACCGGGGTGTACGACCTCGGGCTGCTTGCCCTTGTCGAGCCGGAACGCGACTGGTCCGGGGCGCTGTCTGACGTGGTACCGCCGGACGAGGCCGTGGGCGAGGTCCGGCCCGAGGTAGCGGCGGAACTCGGGCTGCCGGCGGGTGTCCTGGTCGCGCCGGGAGCCAACGACAACCCGGCCAGCGCCCTCGCCTACGGACTGCAACTCGGCGACACCGTCGTCTCGCTCGGCACCTCGGGGACGGTTTTCGCCCCGCACGGGGAGCCGGTCGAGGACCATTCCGGGGCGGTCAACGGCAACGCCGACGCCACCGGCGCCTTCCTCCCGCTCGTCTGCACCCTCAACGCGACCAAGGTGACCGATTTCGCCGCCCGACTCCTGGACGTCGACCACGAGGCGCTCGCGGCGCTGGCACTCGCCGCACCCCCGAAACCTGACCGGCCGG
>CADCWF010000147.1 GCA_902806345.1 uncultured Thermomicrobiales bacterium | reverse complement strand
GCAGGCCGCGGCCGCCGCGTTCCTGGCCGGGCTGGTCGCTGGCCCCGGGCGCGTCGAGGGGCTCGGCGGCGGGGGCCGGATCCGCACCGCCTCCGAGCGCCTCCCGCGGCGTCCCCATCCCCGCCACGATCAGACGTAGTTGGTATCAGGTCGTCAAATCGCGTGGGGTCCATCGGGGCCTCAGTCGGGCCGTCGCGCGGCAGGGTTGAGGGTGGTTCTCCCTGCCACTTGGAAACCGGAAGGAGCAGGCGCACGGTGAGGCCTAACCGGGTCCGCTACGCGGGCGAGATCACGCTGGAGGTGCTCCCCCGACGACCGCGGCTGGCCGTCCGTGCTATAAGGCCGCAGCGGGTTCGCTGCGCGGCGTGGGGACGGGCGTTGGACATCATCCAGACGGTCGAGATCGGGGCGGTCGCCGCTGTCGCCGCCATCCTCGGTTCCATGCTCGGTCTCGGCGGCGGCGTCTTTCTCGTCCCAATCATCACCCTCTTCTTCGGGATCGATCCCCGGATCGCCGTCGGCGCCAGCGCCGTCGTCGTCGTCACCAACAGCGTCGTCGGCTCCGCCGGCCACCTCCGCAGCCGCTTCACCAACCTGCGCCTGGCGATGATCCTCCAGGTCACCACCGCGGTCGGCGCCATCGTCGGCGCCCTGGTCGGGGTCAACGCCGACCCCCGCGTCGTCTACCTCGTCTTCGGCCTCGTCCTGCTCTACGCCGCCGCCTCGATGGCCCTCCCCCGCTCGGACCGGGCGCCCGCGCTAGGCGCCGACCCGCTGCGCCTCGGCGCCGCCTTCCGCGACCCGGCGACGGCGACCGACGTTGCCTACGTGCCGAAGCGGATCGGCCTCGGCCTCGGCATCTCCTCGGGCGCCGGGGTCCTCTCCGGGATGCTCGGCGTCGGCGGCGGCGTCGTGATGGTGCCGGCGATGAACCTGCTGATGAACGTGCCGGTCAAGGCGGCGGTCGGGACCTCGACCTTCATGGTCGGGATCACCTCCGTCGCCACCGCCTTCGTCTTCTACGCCAACGGCCTGCTCGACCCGACGGTCGTCGTCCCCGCCGTCGTCGGCGTCTTCCTCGGCGGCCAGATCGGCCCCCGCCTGACGCGGCGGCTCCGCGCCCAGCGGCTCTCGCTCCTCTTCGCGCTGATCCTGCTCTACCTCGGGACATCCCTCGTGCTGCGCGCCTTCGGCGTCACCCTGCCGGGGCAGCAGTGAGCGCCCCGGCTCCTCCCGAAGCGACCGGCGCCGCCGATTTCGTCGACCGGGCCGAGCGGCTGGCGCCGACCTACGCCACGGCCGGCCGGGTGCTCGCCTGGTCGTTCCGGGTCGGCGCCGGCTTGCTGGCCCTCGGCGTCCTGCTGACGCTGGTCCGTGGCGAACCCCTCGGCCGGGAGCTGGACCCACTCGGCGAGATTCTGCCGTCCCTCCGCGCCGGTCACGCCGCCGGCGTCGTCGATCTCGCCATCCTCTGGTTGATGGCCTCGCCGGTCTTCGCCGTCGTCGCCGTCGCCGCCGGCTTCCTCCGGCTCGGCGACCGCCGCTACGCGCTGCTCTCGCTGCTCGTCCTCGCCGTGCTCGCGGCGAGCATCGGGTTGGCGCTGTTGCGCTGACCCCGCGCCCGCCGGGAGGAGAATCCGTGAGCGACCGAAACTCGACCCCGATCGCCGTCGTCGTCGCGATGGAGGCGGAGCTCCGCCACTTCGCCGACCGGCTGGAGCCGATTGCCGAAGAACGCCGCGGTCCCTGGCGCGACCGCCGGGTCCGCCACGCCGCCAGCGGCACCGAGTTGGTCCTGCTCTGCTGCGGCATCGGGATGACCAACGCCGCGGCCGGCACCGAGCACCTCTGCGCCGCCTACGCCCCGCGCGCGGTGCTGAACTTCGGCTGCGCCGGCGCCCACCGCCGCGACCTCCTCCCCGGCGACGTCGTCGTCGGCGAGGCGACCGTCCACCACGGCGCCTTCCACATCCTGGCCACCGGCGAGACCTACTTCCCGGAGACCGCCTACAGCGTCACCGGCGAGACGGTCGCCTCGACCGTCCGCCCCTGCGACCCTGCCCTGGTTGAGCTCGCCACGTCCGCCGCCGTCGGTTGGACGCCCGATGCCTGGCCGGCTGCCCTCGGCTGGCCGGCCGAGGTCGCGCACCGACCGGGCAAGGTCGAGACGGGCGTCGTCGCCTCGGCCGACATCTGGACCCAGTTCCACGAGCGGATCGACGCGCTCCACGCCCGCCACCGCTCGCTCTGCGAGGACATGGAGGCCGCCGCCGCGCACCAGGTCTGCGACCGCCACGGCGTCCCCTTCCTGACCCTCAAGGACATCTCGAACAACGAGTTCCACGCCGTCTCCGACATCGAAGGGGACATTGAGGTGCTGCCGGCGTCGGAGATCGGCCGCCGCGCCGCCGACCTCCTGCTCCGCCTGCTCGACCGCCTGCCGGTCTGAGCCAGGCTTTGCCGAGGGTGAGACGACTCTCATCGTCGCCTCGGGGGCCGCTCGTAGGGGGTGCGGACGATCGTCTCGGGAGCGATGTCGGTCGCCCCGAGCGCGCACACGACCGCATAGGAGGGCACGCGTTGGACCGCTTCCTTCGACGCATCGCGCCGGTGACGCTGGACGCGGCGGCTGGTCCCGCCACCACCGTCGCTCGGGACGACTACGACTGGGGCGACGACTAACCGTTCCAAACACGACGGGCGTGGAGGGAGGAGGACGCAGGTGGCGTCCTCCTCCCTCCACGCCCGCATCGGTTCGAGCGGTCGGCTACGGCTTCGGCAGTTCGACGTAGACGGGCGGGCGGGCGGTCAGCCGCCCCTCGTCCGGCCGGATCTCGAGCACGTACTGGGGGTGGTTCGGCAGCAGCAGCTCGGGGCCATCCTCTGGGGTGACGACGAGGACATCGTGAGCGCCCGTCTCGAGGATGTCGGTCAGGGTTCCGAGCAGGGCGCCCGCCTCGTCGTAAGCGCGCAGCCCGATGAGCTGAAAGAGGAAGTATTCCCCCTCGTCGTTCGGTCGGGCGTCGGTGCCGGCGATCCGGACCTGGAGGCCGCGCAGGGCCTCGACCTGCTCCGGCGTCGTCACCCCCGGCAACCGGATCAGCGCGTTCCCGGCGTGGAACCGGACGCCGAGCAGCCGCCGCGGCTGCTCCTCGCGCCCGACCCAGACCCGTTTGATCGTCCGCAGGTGCTCGGGGTCGTCGGTCGTCAGCAGCAGCTTCGCCTCGCCCGCGACCCCGTGGGCGCCGATGATCGTCCCGACGACGAGTCGGACCTGCTCCAGCGGGGTGGCCGGGTCCGGCCCGGTCGTCTCGATCAGCCGCCGCCGCCGGACCGGACCGCGAGGCACCCGAGGTCCGCCTCGCGGCCGATGGCCGGCGCGGTTGGGTACCGGTCCGGCTGCGCCAGCAGGCGCTGCCGCGCCTGCCTCCGACGCGCGGCCGACCGCCTTCCGCGGCCGTCGAGGTGGGGTTGCCGCGGCTGCAGGTGGCGGAGCGGCGGTCTCGCGGACCTCGGTCGGCGGCTCGGAAGTCACGCCCCTACCCTTCGATGTCGAGGCTGGCCCGGACATGGTACCGGGAGCCGGCGATGGTGAGCGCGGTCCGGACCGCCCGCGCGATCCGCCCCTGGCGGCCGATCACCTTGCCCAGCTCCGTCTCTGGCACCCGGAGGGTGACGACAACGCTGTTGCCCTGCCGCCGCGCCTCGACTTCGACCGCGTCGGGCTCGTCGACCAGATTGCGCGCCAGGTAGGCCACCAGCGTGCCGAGCGCCTCGGCCGGGTCGCCTGCCGCCACCGCCTGGCCGTCTACCCCCTCGTCGGCTGCCGTGAGCACCCGGCCATCCGCCTCGTCGACGGCGAATGCCTCGTCGCCGTTGGCGAATACCTCGGCGTCCTCGGAGACCTCGTCGCGTGGCTGCCGCGGATCGTCGTCCATGCCGGTCGCTCCAAAGGGTGGCCCGACGGGCCGATGCGGCGAGAGGCGACCCAATGGTCGCCTCTCGCTCTGGTCGTCCTCGGCTGGCGGGGGGGCTACTCGACCGTAGCTTCGGCGACCGCGGCGTTCCTCGGCTGCCGCTCCGGTGCCGGCATCAACCCGGCGCGGACGAAGAGATCGCGCACGGTATCGGTCGGCTGGGCGCCGACGCTGAGCCAGTGGCGGGCGCGCTCGTCGTCGATGCGGACGGTCGCCGGCTGGGTGATCGGGTCGTAGAGCCCGAACGCCTCGATGAACCGGCCGTCACGGGGGGACTTGCTGTCGGCGGCGACGATGCGGTAGCTCGGGCGCTTCTTGGCGCCCATCCGCCGCAGGCGAAGCTTGATCACGCGGTGATACTCCCTCTTCTTCCGACGCGCATCGCTCCCGGCGTCGAGCCCAAATGCGACGCCGCCGGGCGACCGGCACCTGCCTAGGTGGCCGACAAACAAACACCACCCAACCGCGAAATGCGGCAAAGACACCGGATTGTCGCATGGAGTTCGCCGGGCCGTCAACGACCGGCGAACCGAAAGCTAGGCCGGCGGGCTCGGCCGGCGGTCGCCCCGGGGCTCGATCGCGACCGCGCCGCAGGCGAGCACCATCGCCCGCGTCAGCTCCGGCGAGATGCCATACCGCGCCGCCCGCTGGGCGATCCGCTTCGGGCCGTGTCGCTTGACGAGTGCCTCGGCGACGAGCCGACTGGGCCGAGCGACGGGATCGAGCGGGGTTGACGAATGCGCCATGGGCAGCGGGGATCCTTTCCGCGACGACGGCACGGCCAACGGGACCGTCCGCCGAACGGTGCCGCGGCCGGAGCCGCGACACGATCATCACAATGTCATCATATCGCCGGATCGCGATGCGGTAAAGGGGAACGCGCCAATCATCGATGAATCGACGGTTCCGGAGCCCCTCGTTCTTCGCTTGCCGTGGTGGGTCCGATGGAGATCGGCATGTGGAGACTGACGACCGTGCGGCCACGCCGGGCCGAGGTCCTGCTGGACTTCCCTAGCGTCTGACTTCTTGATGCGGCTACGGCCAACTGCCGGTGCCCTGGGCCGGAAGGCCCGGTTGAGGCGATCCACTCCCTCCCTGGCCGAGCACGGAGCCGGCGCGAGGTACGGCCCGGGGAAGCCACCGCCGTCGAGCCCCGAGCACGGGCGCCGGCAGCCGGGCGATCGGGCGGTACGGACCGCTAGCGAACCCCGGCCGGTTCCGCCGTGGCCTTGCCGCCCTGCTCCTCGTAGGCGGAGATGACCGCGACCTTCTCGGCCGAGGCGGAGGCCGGGTCGAACTCCAGGTCGAGCCACTCCTCGACCAACTTCTTCGCCAGCTCCGGCCCGATCACCCGCGCCCCCAGCGCCAGGATCTGGCAGTCGTTCGAGAGAACCGACCGTTCGACCGAGTAGGAGTCGTGAGCGACCGTGGCCCGGATGCCGGCGACCTTGTTGGCCGAGATCGCCATCCCGATGCCGGTGCCGCAGACGAGCAGCCCGCGCTTTGCCTCGCCCCGCGACACCGCCTCCGCGACCCCCAGCCCGACGAGGGGGTAGGCGGTGGCGTCGGCCGCGTCGGGGACCCCGAAGTCGCGCACCTCCACCCGCGGGTCGCCCGCCAGCTTCTCCACGATCGCGTTCTTCAGCTCGGCACCGGCGTTATCGGCGCCGACCGCCAGCACGTACCGCTTGGCCATCGTTGATGCTCCTTTCCTATGGACCGCAGACTGGTGATGCGTGTTCCACCCCGCGAATGGCCCTCACGGCCAAAGACGCGGCCGAACGCGCTACGGAGGCGAAACTTCTCTGCGCGGAGAGCCCTCACCCCCTACTCCTCTGTGCTCCGGGACCCGAAGCAGGGGAGACGGAAGCACCATCCGGCACTCTAACCCGCGTCCTCGGTGACAGGGTCCGGCCAAGGTTTCCAACGGCTTCGTGCTCCCCCTCTCCCGCGCATCGGGAGAGTTGGGCTTGAGGTGAGGACTTCCGGGGGGAGGGAAACGTTCTGCCGAGCACGATCCCCGGTCACTAAGCC
>CADCWF010000146.1 GCA_902806345.1 uncultured Thermomicrobiales bacterium | reverse complement strand
GCGGCGAGCTGGTGCCGTTCGTCCGCAACGCCATGCCCGGGCCGGCGTCCAAGCAGGACGCCCGGCTGGAGGGGATGGAGCGCCCGATCGACGTGAAGTTCGGCCCCGACGGGGCGATGTACGTCGTCGACTACGGGATCGCCAACGTGAACCCGGCGCGCGCCGCCGAGGGCCAGGTACCCTACGAGTTCCCGCCCGAGACCGGCGCGGTCTGGCGGATCGCCCCGACGGACGGCGGGACCAGCACCACGGGCGACGACGCGACCGAGAACCCCGTCGAGGAGATCCTGACGCCGGAGGCCGAGGAGACCGAGACCCCGTAGCCGGGGGCTGGGGGCGTGGCCTTCGCTCAACGAGGGGGAGGCGGCGGTGGCCCGACTCGGGCCGTCTCCTGGGTTCATCGTCCCAGGCAGAAGGCTGTGGGCTGCCGCGGAAGGGGGTACCGGGTCATGGCCGAGCAGGCGTCGAGTACCGAGAGCGGGGTTCCACTGCTGGACTACAACTACGCGCACTTCCGGACCAAGCACTTCGTCGCCGACCTGGCGCGGACCGTCCGCGGCGAAGGGGTTTCACCCGGGTCAGAGGCCCCCGACTTCGAGCTGGCAGCGGCCACGGGAGAGCGGGTCCGCCTGCGCGACCTCCGGGGAGCGCCGGTCGTGCTCCACTTCGGGAGCGGCACCTGACCGATCACCGCCGGCGGGGTCCCGCCGCTGAAGGAGCTCCACGCCCGCTACGGCGACCGGGTGCGGTTCCTCGACATCGTGGTCCGCCAGGCCCACCCCGGCGGGGCGCGCGGCCCCTACCGCAGCTTCGAGCAGAAGCTGGAGGGGGCGCGCGAGTTCGCGCGCCTGGAGCAGCTCGCCTGGCCGATGCTGGTCGACGACCTGGCGGGCACGGTCCACCAGTCTTACGGCGGCATGGCCGATTCCCTCTATCTGCTCGACGCGGCGGGCCGGGTCGCCTTCTACGGGATGTGGGCACACCCGCCGTCGCTGCAGGTTGCCATCGAAGAGTTGCTCGCGAAAGGCGGAACGGGATCGCCGGTGGGCGGCGGCATCGACCGCGCGCCGCACCTGTTCGCCTCGTTCGTGGGGGGTTGGCGAGGGTTGAGCCGGGGCGGCGCCGGTGGGGTGCTGGACTTCGAGCTGGCCGTTCCCGGCGGGTCGACCCTGACCTTCCTCGGCTGGCTGGCCCGGCCGGCGCTCGCGCCCCTCGCGATCCGGGCGACGCCCTTGCCCGCGGCGGCGCCGCTCGTTCTTGGCAGCGCGGCGGCCGTCGCCCTGATCGGCCTCGGGGTCCTGCGGCGCCACCGCTCGCCCGTCGTCGACGGCCAGTAGACCCACCCGTGTCCCGGCGGCGCCTCGCGGGCCGGGCACAGAAAGGACGCTCCCGTGGCGAATCCGATCTCGTTCAGCGCGATCCACCACCTCGACCTGACGGTCACCGACGTCGACCGGGCGCGGGCGTTCTACACGGGGATCCTCGGATTCCAAGTCACCAAGGAGATGCCGCCGGCGGTGGTCCTCGGTCGTGGCGACGTGGTGCTCGGGCTGGTGCCGGCCGAGGCGGGTGCCGGGGATCGGTTCGCCGAGCAGCGGGTGGGTCTCGACCACCTCAGCTTCCGCGTCGCCGGCCGGGCAGACCTCGAGCAGGCCGCCCGGATCTTCGACGACCACGGCGTGCCGCACGGCGAGATCGAGGACACCGCGGAGCTGAAGATCCTGGTGCTGGCGTTCCGGGATCCGGACAACATCCAGCTCGAGCTGACGGCGCCCTACGAGTAGGCACGGGCTCGGAGCACGTCGGTGGACGATCGGCGCGAAGGGAACGACCACGGTGGACGCCGCGCCATGACCGATCGAGAGTCGTTCCTCCCGTACCCGCCGATCGGCCGGCACGGGGTGATCGGCGACCGCCGCACCGCGGCCTTGGTCGCGGCCGACGGCACGCTCGATTGGCTGTGCCTGCCGATCTACGACGGGTCGCCGGTCTTCGGCGCCCTCCTCGACGCGCGGCGGGGCGGCTTCTGGCGTGCCGGCCCCGCCGTGCCCACCCAGGGGGGGCAGCGCTACCTCGGCGCGAGCGCCGCCCTCGTCACGAGCTGGATGGCCGACGCGTGGGAGTTGGAGCTGACCGACGCCATGGCCTGGCCGTGGGACGATCGCTCCGCGGAGCACGGTGGTCGGGATGGCCGCGTCCTGCTCCGCCGGTTGCGGTGCATCCGCGGCGAGGTGGAAGCGGTCTTCGACGCCCGACCGCGGCACGACTTCGGCGCGCCGTCCAGCATCGTGCCGGTGCCCGGGGGGGCGGCCATCGAGGTGGGCGGGAGGGCGTTGACGTTGTGGACGAGCCGGCCGGCGGCGGTGCGCCCGGATGCGGTAGCCGTCGCCATGAACCTCGGCCAGGGCGAGGAGGCCTGGTCCGTCTTGGCCTGCGGGGAGGACGAGCAATGCCCCTGGACTCCGGAGCGGGCAACGGCCGCGCTGGAGGAGACCCTCCGCTACTGGCGGGACTGGGCGGGCGGGCTCACCTACGACGGACCGCGCGGTGACTGGGTGCGGCGTGCGGCGGTGACGATCCACCTCCTCAGCTACGCCCCGACCGGTTCGCCGGTGGCGGCGCCCACCACCTCCCTCCCCGAACGCATCGGCGGCGACCTGAACTGGGACTACCGGTACGCGTGGGTGCGGGACGCCTCGCTCTCGGTGGCGATCCTCTCCCGCCTCGGGAACACGGCGGCCGGCCGGCGGTACATGGACTGCCTCGCGAGCTACCGGTCGTCGACCGACTCGCCGCTGCAGGTCGTCTACACGGTCGACGGCCAGCTCGACCTGCCCGAGCGCGAGCGCGCGGACGTGGCCGGCTACGCCGGGTCGCGGCCGGTCCGAACCGGCAACCGCGCCTGCTCGCAGCGCCAGCTCGACTCGCTCGGCTTCTTCGCCGACTGTGCCCTCGTCTACCTCGACCACGGCGGCGAGTGGGGCGACGAGCACTGGGCGATGGTGCGCCGCGCCGCCGAGTACACGCTGGCCAACTGGCACCGCCCGGACAGCGGCGTCTGGGAGATGGCCGAGGAGCACCACTTCGTCAGCAGCAAGGTGATGAGCTGGGTCGTGCTGGACCGCGCGGCCACGATCGCCGAGCGGACCGGGCGCGGCGCGGAGGCCGGCGAGTGGCGATCAACGATGGGCGCCATCCGCGCCGAGGTGATGGACCGCGGCTGGAGCGAGCGGCTCGGGGCCTTCCGTCAGCACTACGACGGCGAGGACCTCGACGCCTCCGCGCTGCTGATCCCGATCGTCGGCTTCCTCCCCGTCGACCACCCCCGCGTGGCCGCGACCGTCGACCGGATCGCCGTCGAGCTCGCCGTCGACGGGTTCGTCCACCGCTACGTCCCGCCGGGGGCGGATCTGCCCCTGGGCGAGTTCGAGGGGGCGTTCCTGCCCTGCACCTTCTGGTTGGCGACGGTGCGGGCCTTGGCCGGTCGAACGGACGAGGCGGAGGCGATCCTGGCCGCGGCGGAGGCGGCTGCCGGCGAGCTCGGGCTCTTCGCCGAGGAGGTCGATGCCCGCTCCGGCGCCTTCCTCGGGAACACGCCCCTCCTGTTCGCGCAGGCCGAGTACGCCCGAGCGGTGCTGGAACTTGCCTAGTGAGGTCAGCGCCGCGATCACCCGTTGGAGATCCGAGGCTGGATGCGGCGCGGGAGCGACTCCACCGGCGAAGCTGCCAGGGCGACCGAATCCGGCACCGCCGGGAGCCGAAGCCCGAAGGCATGGTCGCGAGCATCGCGGGAACGTCGGCGTGGCGCTGATCGTCGGACCGCTTGCCCAGCGAAGGGCTACGGAAAGGGGCAGTGACGTGGCTTCGAAGGAGCAGGAGCGTCGGGAGCGGACGGTTTACGTGACGCTGGTCGGCGTGTTCCTCGGCCTCGCGGGGGTGTTCGCCACCCGAGAGCGCGAGGGGGGTCGATCCTTCGATCCTCGTCCGCGCGACCTCGCCCTGCTCGGACTCGCGACATTCCGGGCGGGGCGGGTCGTAGCGTACGATCGGGTGACCGAGCCGCTGCGCGCACCGGTCACCGAGACCGTGCCGGACGAGTTCGGCGCCGGCGAGAACGTCGTGGCCGAAGGCGAGGGTGTCCGCAAGGCAATCGGCGAGCTCGTTTCCTGCCCGACGTGCGTCGGCACCTGGGTCGCCGCCGGCCTCGTCTGGGGCCTGCGGCTCGCGCCCGGTCCCACCCGACTCGTGGCGGCGATGCTGAGCGTGTCTGGCCTCGCCGAGTTGCTGGACGGCCTCGCCGAGGCACTGACGTGGGCCGGCCAGGCCGCAAGAAAACGGTCCGGGTCGTGACCCATCGATGACATGGATGCTCACGCGGGGGCGCCCCGAGTTGTCGTCCTGTCCGCTTCGCTCGGCGCCTCGCGCAGCTGCACCTGGAGAACAGCGACTTGAAGGATCCTTGGAGGTCGGAGATGAACACGCCGAGCCGCCCCCAGGTCGTCGTGGTCACCGGGGCGTCGTCGGGCGTCGGACGAGCCGTCTCCCGGGCGTTCGGGGCGCGGGGCGCCCGGGTGGGCCTCGTCGCGCGAAACGGGGACGGGCTCGAGGCCGCGGCCGAGGAGGTGCGCCGGGCTGGGGGCGCGGCGCTGGTCCTGCCGCTGGACGTGGCCGACGCCGGGGCGGTCGAGGCGGCGACGGCGCGGGTCGAGGCGGAGTTGGGGCCGATCGACGTCTGGGTCAACAACGCGATGGCGACGGTGTTCGCGCCGGTCATGGAGGTGACCGCCGAGGAATTCCGGCGCGTCACCGAGGTCACCTACCTCGGCTACGTCCACGGCACGCAGGCCGCCCTGCGCCGGATGCAGCTACGCGACCGCGGCACGATCGTCCAGATCGGCTCCGCGCTCGCCTACCGCTCGATCCCGCTCCAGGGCGCCTACTGCGCCGCCAAGGCGGCCATCCGCGGCTTCACCGACGCGCTGCGCACTGAGCTCATCCACGAGGGCAGCCGCGTCCGGCTCTCCATGCTGCAGCTGCCGGCAGTCAACACGCCGCAGGCCACCCGCCAGCGCAACAAGCTGCCCCGGCGGGCGCAGCCGATGCCGCCGCTCTACACCCCGGAGGCCATCGCGGAGATCGTCGTCTGGGCGGCCGAGCACGCGCCGCGGGAGATGCTGATCGGGCTGCCGACGGTGCAGGCCGTGTGGGGCCAGAAGCTCGCCCCGGGCCTGCTCGATCGCTACCTGGGGAAGCGGGGCTACGGGCCGCAGATGGCGGACGCGCCGAACGAGCAGCACGGGCGGGACATCCTGTTCACGACGCTGCCGGGCGACCCCGGGGCCCACGGCCCCTACCGGGAGCGGGAGCGGGGGCCGGACTGGCAGATACGGCTGCGCACCCACCCCCGTACCGTGGCGGGCGCGCTCGTCCTCGGCGGGCTGGCCGCGCTCGCGCTGACCGGCCCGCGGTTGGCCTCGTCCCGACCCCCTCCTGCCCGCTTGCGGACGGAGCGCCGCGCACCGTGGTAGTGTCGGGAAGCCCCCATCCCGGGCCGGGCAGCGTCAGCAACCGGACAGCGGGGTCGCGCAGCAACGCGACGACGGCTGCCAACTCCCGGTCGCGGGCGAGCAAGGACGTCAGCGGGCGCGGGACGCTTGCGCCGTCACCCCCAAAGGGGGGAAGCGGACGGTATCGACGGAGTCACCGAGGCACGGCCGGCCAGGAACGGGGCGGTGGGCGTAGCGGACTGGCTCCTGTAGTCGTACGAGAGCTCCTAGGCCCCAGCGTGGCGAAGGATCCTCGTTATGTCAATTTGCTGGGGCGTGAACCTGGGCGATGAACTCGAATGCGAAACTTCCGAGCAGGTCGCCTTGCCCTAGTATTGGCCCTCCCGCGAGAACCGCTTCGTCAAGCGTCCCTCAAAACGGTGCGGAAACGGCCGACACCAGGCGTGCGCTCTTACACGCTAGCGTCTCGAAAAGGGCCGTTTCCGAGACCGCCTCTGTTCAACGCCGAGGAGGACGCTCGTTCCGGTCG
>CADCWF010000145.1 GCA_902806345.1 uncultured Thermomicrobiales bacterium | reverse complement strand
CGCGAGCGCCAGCCGCAGGACATGTACCTCCAGAGTCCGGACTCGGTCATCGGCCCGGACGGGACCGTCGTCCTGCCGAACCATCCGGCGACCGTCTTCCACCACGAAGCCGAGCTGGCGCTGGTGATCGGCCGGCGGGCGAAGGACCTGCCTGCCGACGAGCGGGCTCTGGAGGCGGTGCTCGGCTACACCTGCGCTATCGACGTCTCGGCCCGTGGCTTGGGTCGGATCGGCCCGAATCGCATTGGCAAATCCTTCGATACGTTCACCCCACTGGGTCCGGCCATCGTGACGGTCGACGAGGTGCCCGACCCGCAGAACCTGCGCGTCACCCTCTCGGTCGGGGGCGAGCCACGGCAGGACTACTCGACGAGCGACATGGAGTACGGCCCCGTCGAGGTGCTGGCGTTCATCAGTTCCTACATGACCCTGGTGCCCGGCGACGTCATCTTGTGCGGGACGAATCACCAGGGCCTCGGGGCGGTGCAGGACGGCGACCGGGTGGAAATGTCGATTGAGGGGATCGGCACCCTGGCGGTGTCCGTGCGCGATCCCCAACACCGGGAGTGGCCACGCGGGATCGACCGGGAGATGGCCGAGCGACTGCGGGCCGTCGGAACGTAGGCGACGTGCTCGAAGGCCAAGGGTGCGGTCACCATCATTTGGAGATCCGCGCCTCCTTCGAGCGAAAGGAGCCGTGCCGAGAAACGATCGGGAGGATCGACCAACGACGAAGAAGCGCCCGGGACGCTGAACCCCACCACCTCGGTTGGTGAACGCTACGAAGGAGTAGACGCATGAACTGGCGCCAGCAGCAAGATCCTGCGACGACGATCCTGGTGAAGCCGCCCCGGCTCGGCCGCAAGCTGACCCGCCGCACGGTCGTCGGCGCGGGCGCGGCCGGTGCCGTGGGGATTGCTGCGGTCGGACCGTTCGCACCTGCGAGCGCCGACGCGGTGCCGACCGGCTCGTTCCGAGCACCGGCCCTCCGCGGGCAGGCGGCGGACGAAGGGGTCCGGGGCGGCCGGTTGCGGGTGGCGACGACCGGCCAACCGGCGAGTCTGGATGGTCACCTGGTCGGACAACGGACCATCACCCTCATCGGCTGGAACATGTTCGAGGCGCTCTTCACCTTCGACGCCGATTACGCGACGGTGCCGATGCTGGCCGAGGGGATCGAGGTCAGCGACGACGGGTTGACCAACCGGATCGCCCTGCGCCAGGGGGTGCCCTTCCACAACGGCGACGAGATGCGCGCCGCCGACGTGGTTGCCTCATTCAACCGCTGGGCGCCGGTGAGCAGTCTCGGTCTGGCGATCACCCAATTCCTCGAAGAGATCGTCGAGGTGGATCCCTACACGGTAGAGATCCGGCTCGCGAGCCCGCTCGTCGCCCTGCCGAGCCTCCTGGCCCGGCAGCAGCAGGGCCTCTCGATTCACCCTGCCTCGATCATGGAGGCCGCGGCGGCGGAACCGCTCGCGGACGAGGGGTACATCGGCACCGGTCCCTACCGGTTCGTCGAACGCCAGGCGGATCGCTTCACCCTGCTCTCCCGGTTCGAGGAGTACGTCGGGGTCGAAACCGACCCCAGCGGGTACGCCGGGAGGAAGGCCGCCTACCTCGACGAGATCGAGTTCATCCCGGTCCCGGAGGAGGCGGCCCGAGTCGCCGGCCTCCAGGCGGGTGAGTACCACTACCTCGAGGAGATCATCCCCGACCAGATCCAGGTTCTCCAGGACGATCCGAACGTCACGATCGAGATCCTGCCGCCGCGCAGCTACGGCGTCGTCATCATGAACACGGCGGCAGGGCTCATGTCCGACCAGACGATCCGGCAGGCGGTGCTGGCGGCGCTCGAGGTCGAGTCGAGCGGGCAGGCCACCCACGGCGAGGGGTACTTCGAGCTCGGCCCCGGCATCATGCTGCCGCAGACCGCATGGAGTTCGGATGTCTCAGCGGAGCTCTACAACCAGAACAATCCCGAGAAGGCCGCCCAACTGCTGGCGGACGCCGGCTACGACGGCACCCCCATCCGACTCCTGTGCACCCAGGAGGATCTCGGCGACTACAACGCCGCCGTTGTCGCCCAGCAGCAACTGGAAGCGGCCGGGTTCGCCGTTGCGCTCGAGGTGACCGACGAGGCGACCCTGGACGAAAACCTGGAAGACGACGAGCGGTGGGACATGACCACCAACGCGATCGTGTTCCGGCCGGACCCGGTGCTGATTGCCCCGTTTGCCAGTTGCACGTTCGACGGTCAGTGGTGCTCGCCCGAGAAGGTCGCCGTCGTCGAGCGGCTGCAAACCGAGTCCGACTTCGAGGCCCGCTACGCGGCGCTCGAGGACCTACAGCGGCTCTGGTACGAACAGGCCCCGATGGTGAAGCTCGTCAACAACTACGGCGTCGCCGCGCTTTCGTCCAAGGTCCAGGGCCTCCTTGGCCGGATGCACTTCGAGATCGAGCCCGAGTTCACGAACTGCTGGCTCGAGGAGTCATAGCCTTCGAGAAAGGGGCGGGGAGCGGTGGCTGCCACCGCTTCCCGCGCCCGGAGGGCGACCGGATTCGGATCGGACATCGCGGACGACGCATCTAGCGGAGACTGCGAATGCTTGCGTTCATCGTCCGCCGGTTGCTGCTCCTGGTGCCGGTGCTCATGATCGTCGGCGTGATCGTGTTCACCCTGATCCACCTGATCCCCGGCGATCCGGCGGCGATCATGCTCGGGCGTGAGGCGACGCTCGAGCAGAAGGAAGCGCTGCGGCAGCGGCTCGGGCTCAACGAGCCGATCCTGTCCCAGTTCGTCACCTGGTTCGGCAACGCATTGCGCCTCAACTTCGGAGAGTCCCTGTTCATGGGGATGCCGGTCACCGAGGCGCTGCGGGAGCGGGCCGAACCGACCGGCTTGCTGACCCTCTACGCGCTCACCCTCGCCGTCCTGATCGCGATTCCCGCGGGGGTCTTTGCCGCGGTCCGCGCCAACTCGCCGCTCGACCGGTTGCTGATGGTCATCTCGATCGGGGGCGTGGCCATCCCCAGCTTCTTCTTCGGCATCCTACTCATCCTCCTCTTCGCCGTCGTCCTCGGCTGGCTCCCCTCGGGCGGCTATGCCGGGATCAGGGACGACCCCATCCAGCATTTCAAGTACATGCTCTTGCCCAGTCTGACGCTTGGCTTCTCCGCGGCCGGGTTGCTCGCGCGGTTGGTCCGGTCGACGATGCTCGACGTCCTCAACGACGACTACGTGCGCACCGCCTACGCCAAGGGCTTGCGGGAGCGCTCCGTGGTTGTCCTGCACGCGCTCCGCAATGCCCTCATCCCCGTGCTGACGGTGATCGGCATCGCGCTCGGCGGGATGCTCGGCGGGGCGGTGGTGATCGAGACGGTGTTCAACATCCCCGGCATGGGCCGGCTCCTCGTGCAGAGCGTCACCCGCCGCGACTTCCCGGTGGTGCAGGGCGCGGTCATGACGGTCGCCGCGGTGCAGGTCCTGGTGATGCTCCTGGTCGATGTCCTGTACGTCTTCGTCGATCCCAGGATCCGCTATGGCGGCGACTGAGACCGCAGCGGTCGCCCCCGACCGGGTAGCGCCCCGCCGCAAGGCAAGTGCGCTGGGGTTGTCGACGATCACGCCGGCGTCTCGGTTCTACTGGCTTCGTCTGCTGCTCCAGAACCCCGCCGCGGTCGCGAGCATCTGCTTCCTCCTGTTGATCTCGCTGGTCGCGCTGCTGGCGCCGGTCATCGCCCCGGTCGAGCCGAACTTCGTCAACCCGGCCGATCGTCTCGACCCCCCGTCGCCCAACGCCTGGTTCGGGACCGACGACCTCGGCCGCGACGTGTTCAGCCGCGTGGTCTACGGCGCGCGCATCTCCCTGCTCGTCGGACTGGCCGTGATGGTCGGTGCCACCGTCGGCGGCTCCCTGATCGGGTTGACCGCGGGGTATTACCAGCGCCTCGATACGCCCTTGATGCGGGTGATGGACGGCCTGGAGGCGTTCCCCAGCATCCTCCTGGCCATCGCGATCATGGCCACCCTGGGACCGGCGACCGAGCACGTCATCCTCGCCCTGACGGTCGTCTACGTGCCGAACATCGCCCGCCTGGTGCGAGGCACGACGCTCATGAACCGACAGCAGACGTACGTCGAGTCCGCGCGCGCGATAGGCCTGCCGGACTCCCTGATCCTGCGCCGCTACATCTTCGCGAACTCGCTTTCCCCGCTCATCGTGCAAGGCACGTTCGTCATCGCCTTCGCGATCCTGACGGAGGCCTCGCTTTCGTTTCTCGGCGCCGGCGTGCCGCCCGACTCGCCGACCTGGGGCAGCATCGTCAGCAGTGGCCAGCCCCGGCTCCAGCAGGCGTGGTGGATCTCGATCTTCCCGGGGGCGTTCCTCTTCGCCACCATCCTCGCAACCAACCTGATCGGGGACGGTCTGCGCGACGCGCTCGACCCGAGGTCCCGCAAGCGCTGACGAACCGTCGTAGGGGTGGAGGGTCAAACGGCGACGTGCCGCTCGCCGCGGAGGGCCGCTGCGGCGGCGATCGCTACCCGATAGAAGTAGCCGTCAACGGTCGGGATGAACGCCTCGGATGCGAACGCGGCCGGCTCCGGTCTCGCAGTGCCTGTTCGGAGGAGGGCGCCCTCGATCGTCGGCGTGTCGCCGACCAGGAAATCCAACAGCGGCGGCAGAGGGAAGCGCACCAGGGCGTCCACCTCGGCCGGGTGCGGCCGGAAAGCGGCAAGCGGCCGGTCGTCGATCCAGAGAAGGACGCTCTGGAGCTCGCGGTCGAGGACGGCGGGCTGCCCCTCGTTGGCGCAGACGCGGACACCGAGCCGCCGCAGCGCCGCCGGCGGTGGGGCGACGCCGAGTTCCTCCTCGACCTCCCGCAGCGCCTCGGCCACCCCTTCGCCCGCGCCGAAGTGGCCGCCGACGGTGGCGTCGAGGCGGCCAGGCCAGGTGTCCTTGGCCGGGGAGCGCCGCTGAAACGTCAGGAACGGGCCGCTTTCGGCGGTCCCGGCTATCCAGACGTGGACCGAGCGGTGCCAGTCGCCGTCGCGGTGGACTGCGGCCCGCGGCTTCGTCCTGCCGGTCGGAGTGCCGTCGGCGAGGACGAGGTCGAACGGTTCGTTCGGGTCCTGGGCCGGTCCCGAGCCCGGATTCATCGCTCCCAATGCCGCTCCTCCGCTGGCGATCACCGCGATCGGACGCGGCGCCGAGTATAGGAGCGCCTCAAGGATCGCGGTCGAGGTCGGCCAATGCGAGGGAGATGCGCGAGAGGTTGTTCCACCAGGTGGCGACCGGGACGCCGCGACGCCACTGGAACGCGGGCGCGAGGGCGCGGCGGAGGACGGCGCGGCCGTAGTCGGCCCGGAGGTCGTCCGGAGCGTACCCCTCGACGCCGTGGGCCAGCAGTCGGTCGTGGTAACGGCGCAGCAACCCGGGCTCGAGGAGCCGCCGCGTCTCCGGGTCGAATCGGAGCGCGACCAGGGACGCCAGGTCGTAGGTGCCGGCGTCGACCGTCCAGGCCTCCCAGTCGAGGAGAACGGCGCCGCCCTCGGCAAGCGGCGACAAACAGTTCCAGGCGTGGGCGTCGCCGTGGACGATCGTCGCCGGCGCCGTTTGGAGACCCCGTAGGCACGCGCCGTAGGCCGCGGCGGCCTCCTTGAGCGCCGAGCGCATGCCGGGCGCGAGGTAGTCGCCGGCTTCGGCCAGCAGCCCCTCGGCGGCTTGTTCCGCGGAGCGCTCCCTCGCGGCGAACCAGGCTTCATCGCGCAGGGCGACCACCGCCCGCGCTTCAGGGTGGTCCCACCAGGCCGCGTGGATTGTCGCGAGGGCATCGACAGTGGCGGCGGCTTGGCCGGCGGTCGGCGGCAGGCCGCGGGGGGGTCGGGTGTGGGTCGCCTCCAGGTCGTCCATCAGCAGGTGGGTGGCGCTCGTCGCCGGGTCGTGGGCGGCGCTCCAGACCTGCACGACCGGCGCCTCGGGCGTCGCCGGCGCGACGGTGGCGTAGAAGGCGTGCTCCTTCGCCCGCCGGCGTCTGGCCGTCGCCGTGGCAGGGCCAGGCTTGGCGAGCTTGAGGACGAACGCGCCCGGCAGGTCCGGCACGGCGATGGCGTAGGTCGGGGTGAGTTTCAGCAGCAGCGACAGGGGCTTG
>CADCWF010000144.1 GCA_902806345.1 uncultured Thermomicrobiales bacterium | reverse complement strand
GTCGGCGAGGCGGGGGATGTCCATGCCGCAAGGATGCCACGCCCACCTCCGGTTGTGAAACGCGCTCTTAGTGCGTCCTGGAGGGGCCCCAACGGGATCACCGAGGACCCCGAGACGAGATCGCCCCTCAGGTCTACACGTCCAGGTTCTGGACTTCCTGGGCGTGGGTCTGGATGAACTTCTTGCGGGGCGGTACGGCCGCGCCCATCAGCATATCGAAGGTCTCGTCGGCTTCGACGGTGTCCTCGATCGTGATCTGCATCAGGGTCCGGTTGGTCGGGTCCATCGTCGTGTTCCAGAGCTGCTCCGGGTTCATCTCGCCGAGCCCCTTGTAGCGCTGCACCTCGGCCTTCTCGCCGAGCGCGCCCAGCGCCTCCTTGAGCTGCTCCTCGGTGTAGACCCAGCGCTCCTCCTTGCCGCTCTTGACCCGGTAGAGCGGTGGCTGGGCGACGAAGACGTGGCCATCGATGATGAGCTGCTCCAGGTGTCGGAAGAAGAAGGTCAGCAGCAGCGTCCGGATGTGGCTGCCGTCGACATCGGCGTCGGTCATCAGGATGACCCGGTGGTAGCGCAGCTTGGCCGGGTCGAACGTCTCGCCGACGCCGGTGCCGAGGGCGGTCAGCAGCGTCCGGATCTCGTTGTTCTGGAGCATCTTGTCGAGCCGCGCCTTCTCGACGTTGAGGATCTTGCCGCGCAACGGCAGGATCGCCTGGAACCGGCGGTCCCGCCCCTGCTTGGCCGAGCCGCCGGCGCTGTCGCCCTCGACGATGTAGAGCTCCGCCCGCGCCGGGTCGCGTTCGGTGCAGTCGGCCAGCTTGCCGGGCAGGCTGAAGGAGTCCAGGCCGCCCTTCCGCTGGACAAGCTCGCGCGCCTTGCGCGCCGCCTCTCGCGCCCGAGCCGCGTTGAGGCACTTCTCGATGATCCGACGGGCGATCTGGGGGTTTTCCTCCAGGTACTGCCCGAGCGCCTCGTTGACCACGGTCTGGACGGCGCCGGCCAACTCGGCGTTGCCCAGCTTGGCCTTCGTCTGCCCCTCGAACTGGGGCTCGGCCAACTTGACCGAGACGATCGCCGTCAGCCCCTCGCGGACATCCTCGCCGGAGAGGGTCTCGTCCCCCTTCAGCAGCCCGTTCTTGCGGGCATAGTCGTTCATCGTCCGGGTCAGCCCGCTCTTGAAGCCGGAGAGGTGGGTGCCGCCGTCGATGGTGTTGATGTTGTTGGCGAACGTGTGGGTCGACTCGCCGTAGGAGTCGTTGTACTGGAGCGCGACCTCGACCAGGCTCGTCGGCATCTCCCGCTGGGCGTAGAAGGGCTTCTCGTGGACCACGTGCCGGTTGCGGTTCAAGTGCCGGACGAAGGAGACGATGCCCCCCTCGAAGTAGAAGGTCATCTCCTTGTCGACCCGCTCGTCGATCAGGGTCAGCTTCAGGGCCCGGGTCAGGTAGGCCGTCTCCCGGAACCACTGGACGAGCTGGTCGAAGTTGTACTCGTGGCCGGCGACGAAGATCTCGGTGTCGGCCAGGAACGAGATGGTCGTGCCGTGGTTGGCCGGGTCGACCTTGCCGACCAGCTTGACCGGGCTCTGCGGCACGCCCCGCTTGTAGGACTGCCGGTAGAGCTTACCGTCGCGGCGGACCTCGACGGTCAGGTGCTCGGAGAGGGCGTTGACGACCGAGGCGCCGACGCCGTGGAGCCCGCCGGAGACCTTGTAGCCGCCGCCGCCGAACTTGCCGCCGGCGTGGAGCACGGTCATGATCACCTCCAGGGCGGAGGTGTTGTTCTTGGCCATCTTGTCGACGGGGATGCCGCGGCCGTTGTCGCTGACGGTGACGACGTTGTCGGCGCCGATCCGGCAGACGATCGTGTCGCAGTGGCCGCCGAGCGCCTCGTCGACCGAGTTGTCGACGATCTCGCGGACGAGGTGGTGGAGGCCGCGGCCGTCGGTGCTGCCGATGTACATGCCGGGCCGGCGGCGGACCGCCTCCAGCCCCTCCAGCACCTGGATCGAGCTCGCGTCGTAGGTCGTCGGTACGGTTGCGGTTGCCACGTGTTGGGTCTCCTTGCTTCTTGGACGTAGGACGTAGGGGATAAGAGGTAGGGGGTAGGCGAACGGTGGGCGACCCAATCGCCTATCCCCTATCTCCTACCGCCTATCCGCTCCGGCAGGCAGGCGTTCGACGAAGAAGATCATCCGGGCCAGCGCCAGCGCCGCGGCGACGGCGGCGTAGCAAACGATCGCCCCGGCGGTCCCGACGCCGGTGCTGAGCAGCGGCGTCAGCACCTGGGGCAGCGTGAAGAGCGCCAGCCACACCGCCAGCAACAGACCGAGGGTCGTCCACGGCTTGGCGGCCACGACGGCCACACTCAGCCGCACCGCGGCAAGCGGCCCGACCCGGGAAAAGGCGATCGCCTCGGCGACGAAGGCAAGCAGGACGGCGGCGACGACGACCGCCAGCGAGGCCGCCAGCGTCGCCAACGGGAACAGGTCGACCCCCCCCACCGCCGCGACGGCCAACCCGACCCCGAGCACCACCACGACCGCCACCACGACCGCCGCGGCCAACCCGAGGAACGCCAGGTAGCGGCCGGCGTTGCGGGCCACTTCGCGGCCGAGACCGCGACCGAACGGCGGCTCGCCGCCGGCCATCCGTGCCAGCGGCGTCTTGAACGCCATCAACCCGACCGCCGCCAGGACGAGCAGCACCAGGAGCAGGAGCAGCGCCACCCCGGCGCTCGCCGTCAGCGTCGGCCGGGCGCCCGCGTCGGCCAGCGAGGCCGGCACGACCGCGGCCAACAGCGACGGCACGAACCACCCGACGACGGCACCGAGGTCGCCCTCCCGGCCCCAACCCAGCACCGCCTCGGCGAGGCGGACATCGGCGTCCGGTTGGGCGGCCATCACGGCGGCCAGCGGGGCGGCCAGCGCCTCTGGCGACAGCCGCGGCCCACGCCACAGCCAGAGATCGACCGCAACCGGCAGCAGGAGCGGCAGCGGCTGCATCACCAGCGCCGAGGCTGCGGCGGCGATCGTCGCGAAGATGCCTTGCGGGGTCTTGGCCTGGGGTGCAACGGCGCGGGCGCCTGGGTCCATGCGTTGTGCCCTCACTCGCCCGCACCGACGCATCGGTCAGGACCCGAACCGGCAACCGGACGACTAGCCGAGCCCCAGCTCGTCGAGGCGATCCTCGTCGAACCCCAGGTGGTGGCCGAGCTCGTGGGCCACGGTGATCCGCACCTCGCGGACGATCGCCGACGGCGAACGGAACGCCCGCTCCAGGGGGCCACGGAAGAGCGTGATCTTGTCCGGCAGGACCAAACCGTAGGAGGAATCGCGCTCCGCCCGAGGGACGCCCTCGTAGAGCCCGAACAACTCGTCGTCGGCCTCCGATCCGCCCGCCGCCAGGTGGTGCGGCCGAGGCTCGTCCTCGACGACCACCTCGACGTTGTCGAGCATGGCCGCCACGTCCGCCGGCAGCTCGTCCAGGGCGCGGCCAACGAGGCGCTCGAACTTCCGCCGGCGGGCCCCTTCGACGCGCTCCCTAGCCGCTCCGGACATGAGCCAATTTTAGCATACCGGTGCGGTTTTTTCGATCGTCCGCTGGGTGTACGAACGCTACTTCCCGGTGCGCCGCCGCGAGTGGCCTGGAGCTCCGGCGCGACCCTTCGCCGCCCGACTCTTCGCCCTCGCCCCCGGCAAGGAGGGAGCGGCCCCTCCGGGGGTTCTCCACGCATCCGGCCTTCGGAGGCGAACGGAGGCGGGTTCGCCGGACCGGTGATCGCTCGCCCGCGTTCTGGCGGGCTCCGAACAGGCGGTCCGGCGGAACCTGTTTCGCCAAGGAACCGGGTACTCCTCGCGCCCCCGCCGTCCGATCGATCGCCCGACCCGCGAGCGGGATGGCCCGAGCGGCGCTGCTCGGTCGATCCCCGCTCCGTCGATCTCCTGAGGACGGGGTAGCCGGCGCGGGTGGTCGGCCGCCCACTGCCACTGGAACCATGCCTGCCGATCGCCGCGGCAGGGTGAAGTCGCCGCGACCCGCCGCGCCCACCGCGTCGCTCCCGCGCCCGGCCGTCCCGCGGAGCGCTGCCTCGAGCAGCCGCCCACGGTTGCCCGGCGCCAACCGCGGGACGGCTCATTCGGCCGCGAACGGAGCGACTCCGGTCACCACCAGGGCCTCATGGGCGATCTCGCCGATCACGCGCTCGGCGGCGTCGAGGACCGGCAGGTTCTCGCAGAAGACGGGGATGCAGAGCGTGCCGCGGTCGGTGGCGACGAAGCCGACATCGTTGACGACCCCCGGCAAATCCCCCGGTTTGGTCCCCCAGCGGACACCGCCGCCGCCGGCCAGGAAGCGGCTGATCCGCCGAACCTCCCCCTGCTGCTCCAGCGTCGCCGCCATCTGGTCGCAGCTCTCCGGGCTGGCCGCGGTGCCGGCGACGAGGGCCTGGGTGGCCGCCGCGAACCCGCTCGGCGTCGCCCAGTTCTCGGGATCCCCTTCGTTGGGGAGACGCCCGAGGATCCGCCGGCCAAGAACGGATTCGCCCATCCCGAGCGAACGCATCGTCGCGTTCACCGCGGCGAGTCCCATACGGTCGATCAGGAGGTCGGTCGCGGTGTTGTCGCTGACGGAGATCATCAACGAGAGCAAGTCGGCGACGGTGAGCTCGAGGCCGGCGTGGAGGTGGCCGAGGACGCCGCTGCCAGGGGTCCGTTCTCATCGCGCAGGACGTAGCGGTCGTCGAGGGAGAGTTCGCCGCGCTCACTCTGGCGGTAGGCCTCGATCATGATCGGAACCTTAATGGTGCTCGCCGCCCGGAAGCGGCGCTCGCCGTTGCGGGAGAAGAGCTCGCCGACGACCCCGTGGACCGCGACGCCGACCACGCCCCCCGTGCGCTCGCAGTCCCGTGCCAGCGCCTCGACGCCCTCCCAGTCGGCGGCGGCGACGAGGGTAGCCTCCCGGGCCGCCGCGGCGCCTTGGCCAACGGCGACGAGCTCCGGGTCGGCGGCGACCGCCCCCGGCACGCCCCGCCGCGTCGTCGGTTCCGCCAATTGCCGGAGCAAGCGCTTACCATGGCGAGCCATCATCGGGCCTCCTCTCGCTGGACGCCATGCCGAAAACGGCCGCCGCACGATCGCCGGAGTTGGGGAGTGGTGACCGCGCAACATAGCCGCCGGCGACCCGGGGTGCGCCACTCCTGCACCGCCACGGGCGCGATGAGGATCGAGGATGCGCCCGCATCGATCGGGCTAGGGGGATCGGCGGGGGATGGCCGTGCCTGCCACCCGTCGCGCCGGGGGGCGACCAGGCAGGGTTGCCGGATGCTTCGCCCGACGGGCCACGCCGGTGCTCGAAGCAGGAACCGTGGCGGCCGGCGCGGGCGACCGCCTCGCCCCGTTGGGCTATCATCCTCGGCCGAACCAGCCAGCCAGCGGGAAGCGCGATGACCGCCCGTGTCCCCTCCCCGTTCACCCCCGTCGAGCCCGCCGCCCCTCGCGGCGTTGGCGCCGCGCCGGACGCTCCCGCGCCGGTTCAAGCGCCGATGGCCGACCCACTCGCCGCCCGCCTGTTGGAACTGCTCCGGCTCTGCAACGACTGGCTGAAGTTCGCCGAGACGAAGAACGTTGGCATCGTCGGCCTTGCCGGAAGCGCCCTGGCAATCGTTGTCGCCGCGGTGAGCTTCCTGCGCGCCGAGGGCATCCCGCCTCCTGCCGGCGCGGGTCTGGTCGTCGCCTCGCTTCTGATGGCGCTCAGTCTCCTCGCGGGTGTCTGGTCATTCATGCCGGCTACGAGCACGCCGCGCTGGATGCGCCTCAACGTCGGCGACCCCCACCCGGACGACAACCTCTTTTACTTCGGCCACGCCGCCAAGTACGCCCCCCGCCCCCTGGCCGAGGCGGTCGCCCGTCGCTACGAGCGGCAGCCAGAGCCGGCCGTCTCCGACCTGCACCACGACCTCGCCGCCCAGCTCGTCGTCAATGCCCGGATCACCCTCCAGAAGCTGAAGCTCTTCCGCTGGGCGGTCCTCCTCTTCGCAGGCGGCGCCCTCCTCTCCGCCGCCGGCATGCTCGCGGTGCTGCTGGTGTAGGTGGCGACCACTGCGGAACCGCATGCGGGATGGATCCGGGGATTGCCCCGACCAGGAGCCTGCCCGCCAGC
>CADCWF010000143.1 GCA_902806345.1 uncultured Thermomicrobiales bacterium | reverse complement strand
CCATCACCTCGCCACCCCCAGCTCGATCAGGCGGCCGGCGGTCGGGCCATTACCGCCCCGGAACTCCCCAGGCGCGCTCGCGAGGGTGGGAGGTGCACCATGTCGTCGGGCGCTGGAGCTTGGAGGTATCGCGAAGGTCGTCGGGGGTCGTTGTGTCGCTCCGACGAGTCCTCCCGCGGGATGATCGTCATCGCGCCGAGCAACCTCGAATCGTCGGGCCCGACGACATCGAACCAGCCGAGGTGCAGCTGTGGTGGCGGTGGCGCCCCTCGGTCGGCACTCGGGTTGTACGGCGGCCCCGGATCTCCGCCTCTGGCAGTACGAGGCGGATTGCGTCTGGGGCCCCGTTGCTCCGTGCCGCCGGCGACTGTGTAGTTCTGGCGCCGCGACCGACCCTTCGGGGCGTGGCAAGTGCTCGGACATCGAGCTCGCTGGTCCCGATGTCGCGGACGGAAGCCCGTTGCGGCAATGAGAAGGGGCAGCGCCCGGTGCTACACTCGGCGCTCATGAACGGTGCAGCGGGGGAGGGGGCCTTTCCCGGATCGCGTTGCTGGGCCTCCGGCTCCCCCATGTCCCAGGAGGCACACCGGCGATGGCCGCTCCCACCCGCCAGTCCGTAAGCTCAGTGCCCTTTCCCCTCCCCTCCGATCGAGGAGGTCACGCGGCGGCGGAGACGGCGCGAATACTTGCGACCGAACTCGAGGCACGGATCACGGGCGAGGTTCGGTTCGACCGCCTGTCCCGGATGCTCTACGCGACCGACGCCTCTAACTACCAAATCGAACCGATCGGCGTGGTCGTGCCGCGAACGGTGGAAGACGTCCACGCCACCATCGAGCTCGCCTCGTCGCACGGGGTTCCGTTGCTGCCGCGCGGGGGCGGCTCCTCGCTCGCGGGCCAGACGGTCGGTGCTGCCGTCGTGCTGGACTTCTCGAAGTACCTTTCCCGCGTCTTGGCGATCGATCCCGAGGCGAAAACGGTCACCGTCGAACCGGGCATCAATCTCGACGCGTTGAACCGCTTCCTGAAGCCGAGCGGTCTCATGTTCGGGCCGGACCCGGCCTCGGCCAACCGGGCGACCGTCGGCGGCGTCATCGGCAATAACGCGACGGGCTCCCACTCGATCCTCTATGGGATGACCGGGGACAACGTCCGTTCCGTTAGGGCCGTCCTCTACGACGGTGGCGCGGTCGACCTCGGACCGGCTACACCCCTCCAGCTCGAGGAGCGAAGTGCCAGCGACGACGCCGTTGGCGGCCTCCTCCGCGCCCTCCTGGGGTTCAGGGAACGCCACAGGCCCACGATCGCCCGCGACTTCCCGCCCCACTGGCGCCGCGCCACGGGCTACTCGCTCGACCAGTTCCTAAAGCCGGACTCCGAGTTCAACCCGGCGCGCCTCCTCGTCTCCTCCGAAGGCACCCTCGCCACGACGCTCCAGGCGACGCTCGACCTCCACCCAGTGCCAAAGCGGACCGGACTCGTCTTGCTCCAGTTCGGAGAGCTGGTCGCGGCCATGGCGGCGACGCCGGTCCTGCTTGAGGCGGAGCCCTCCGCGGTCGAGCTGATGGACCGCATGCTCGTCAATCTGACCCGCTCCCAACCCGGCTTCGCCCGCCAGATTTCGATGATCGAGGGCGACCCAGCGGCGGTGCTCGTCGTCGAGTTCTACGGGGAGGACGACGCCGATCTCGAGCGCAAGGCCGACCGCCTGCAACAGGTGATCCGCCAGCGATCGATCGGGTTGATGGCCGAACCGGTCCGTGTCTTCGACCCCGCCCGCCAGGCCGATGTCTGGTCCGTCCGGAAAGCCGGACTCGGCCTCCTGATGAGCATCAAGGGGGACCACAAGCCAATCCCGGCGATCGAGGATGTCTCCGTCCCGGTCGAGCACCTGGCGGAGTTCGTCGGCGCCGTCGAGGCGCTCGTCGCCGGCCACGGCACGACGGCGGCCTACTACGCCCACGCCTCGGCCGGCTGTCTCCACATCCGACCGCTCGTCAACCTCAAGACGGTCGAGGGCGTCTCGGCGATGAAGGAGATGGCCTACGCCGCCGCCGAGCTTGCTCGCCGCTTCGGCGGCGTCCTCAGCGGCGAGCACGGCGATGGGCTCCAGCGCTCCGAACTGAACCCGACGATCTTCGGAACCGACCTCTACGCCGCGATGCGCGAGTTCAAGGCCATCTGGGACCCGCGCGGGTTGATGAACCCCGGCAAGAAGGTCGATGCCCCCTCGATGCTGGACAATCTCCGATTTGGACCGGCCTACGCCGCCCGTGAACCGAAAACGTTCCTCGACTTCTCGGAGGAAGGCGGGCTGCTGCGGGCGGTCGAGATGTGCAACGGTGCCGCCGTCTGCCGCAAGCTCAAAGCGGGCACGATGTGTCCGTCGTACATGGCCACCAAGGACGAGCAGGACACGACCCGGGCCAGGGCGAATGCCCTCCGCAACGCGCTCGCCGGCAAGACGTTCGACATCTCCGACTTCACCTCGGACGAGGTCCACAAGACGTTCGACCTCTGCATCTCCTGCAAAGCCTGCAAGACCGAGTGCCCGTCAAGCGTCGACATGGCCAAGATCAAGACCGAATGGTTGGCCCATTACCACGAAGCCCACGGCACCCCGCTCCGGTCGCGGGTCTTCGGTCACATCCACGCCCTTTCGAAGCTGGCAGCGCCGGTCGCGCCGCTCGCCAACTTGGCGCTGCGGACGCCGCTCGCCAAACCGCTGATGTCGGCAATCGGCGTCCATCCCGAGCGCCGCCTGCCCGCGTTCGCCGCCCGTCCCTTCACATCCCGCTGGCGCGCGTACCGGAAGGGTTCCGGCGGCCGCGACCGCGAGACGCGCGGGGACGTGGTCTACTTCCACGACACTTTCGCGACCTACAACTATCCCCAGATTGCCGTCGCGACCGTCCGCCTGCTCGAGGCCGCCGGCTTCAACGTCATCGTCGAAGAACGGCGCGCCTGCTGCGGCCGCCCGATGCTGTCGAAGGGGTTGGTCACCGAGGCTCGGAAGTTGGCGAAGAAGAATCTCCAGGTGCTGGCGCCCTACGCCCGGCGTGGGATCCCGATCGTGGGCTCCGAGCCGAGCTGCATCCTCACCCTCCGCGACGAGTACAAGGATCTCCTGCCGAACGACCCCGACGTGGCGACGCTTGCCGGCCAGACGTTCATGGTCGACGAGTTCCTGGCGAAGCTCGCAGCCGCCGGCGAACTCGGCATCGAGTGGACGGATGGGGCGGAGACCGAGGTTCTGTTCCACGGTCACTGCCACCAGAAGGCGCTGATCGGAATCGCCCCCTCGATGGCGATCCTTAAGGCGGCTGGCTGCTCCGCGCGTGAAACCGGCGCCGGCTGCTGCGGCATGGCAGGCTCCTTCGGCTTCGAAGCCGAACACTATGACGTGTCGCGGAAGATCGGCGAGGAGCGGCTCTTTCCCGTTGTCGATGCAGCATCTGCCGAAACCGTCGTGGCCGTGGCTGGCGTCAGTTGCCGCCAGCAGATCGACCATTTCACCGACCGCGCTCCCGTCCATATCGCCGAGGTGCTCGCCTCTCGGATTTCGCCCACCCACGTGTGGAAACCGGTCGGTGCTGTCGCGGGGGAGCCGGACGGCATCGCGCCGACTGTGCGGCCGACGAGCGAGACGGGGGTTCACGCCCGCAACACCGGAGCGGGTCCGGCCTGATCTGAGACGTGCGGACTCGTCGAAGATTTGGTTACCAGCTGGGGCCAAGATTCGACCGGCCCTACGGAACGCACCTGCGCGGGTTCAGCGAATTCACAAGCCGAGTGGCGTCCCCTGCTGCTCCAGAAGGCGGCGGTGGGTGAGGGTGAGTCGATCGAGCCTGATTCCTTCGCGGCGGATCCGGCGCTCGAGGTCGTCCTCCAAGCTGTCGAGCACTGATTCGCCCGCTTCGTGTCGCCGCCAGAGCCGGTACAGCTCGCCAACGTGCAACTGGAGCAGCTCGGCCCTGAGATCAGCGATCTCGCGATCGAGTCGGGCCAATTCCTCCCGCGCCCAGCGCAGGCGATCGGCTGTCGGCCGTTGCTCGAACGCCGGCTCATCGGCCTCGGTTTCGTGCAGGAGCAGGCGCAACGCCTCGATGTCGCCGTCGCGGAACGCCTCGTTGATCCGCTGCATCAAGCCTGCCCGGCGTTCCCGCTCGACAGCGGAGTCGGCGAGGTCCGGATGGCACCGCTTGGCCAGGTCGCGGTACAGCCGCTTCAATGAAGCCGGATCATGCCGGCCATTTGGGCCCGCACGAGTCGGGGTCGGGTTGTCGGTCGTGCCCGAGGCCGCCGTACTCGGCTCGCCGCTGACATCGTCGAAGTCCAGCTCGGGCTCCGGCCCTAGCCCTTCGAGAAGGACATCCAGCACCTCGTCGGCAAGAAGCTCGGCAGCGGCCAAAGCACCTGCAAGCCGCGTTTGCGCCTCCCTGCTCGCTTCGGCGATCCGTCGCAGCTCAGTCACGAGATCGCCGATGCGGGTCTGACAGATCGACTCGAACCGGGCAAGCGACTGCCGCAGCCGTTCGATATCGCACTGCAAGGTCTCGACCTTGTCCCGACGCCCGCGAATCGCTTCGAGGCAGGCAACGTACTGCTCTTCGTCGGGCAGCGGCGCCGGTTCAAGCGCATGGACCGGCCGCCCCTTGGTCGACCTCCTGCCGCTTGTAGACGGTGACTTCACAGGAGCACCCACGATGGCGTCGAAGGCCCGAAGTCCAACTGGCCGGGTCGCCACCGACACCGCTCCAGCGTACGGCACCGAAGCGCTCGGCGTCACCGCTGGACGGCCCGGCCTGCGACGTGGTGAATCGAACGATGCGAGTGGCGAGGCAGGGTATAGTACGGCCCGATCGTCGTGTAGGACGAGACGCAGTGCGACTGTCGGGTCGGCGGTTGCGAAGTGGCCGCCCCGGCGCGTCCAGAGGTCGATGATGGCGCTCGATCTGGCCCCCAACGGAACGGCCACATGCCTCCCCAGCCACCTGCCGGACGCCCACGGGCGGTTCGGTCAGTTCGGCGGCAAGTTCGCGCCGGAAACCCTGATGCCGGCCCTCGACGAGCTCGAGGCCGCTTATCTCGGTGCTCGCCGCGATCCCGATTTTGCCGCCGAACTCAAGCGGCTCTCCCGCTACTACGTCGGGCGGCCGACGCCGCTCTACCACGCTCGCCGGCTTACCGAACTCGCTGGCGGGGCCCAAATCTGGTTCAAGCGGGAGGATCTCGCCCACACCGGCGCCCACAAGATCAACAACGCGCTAGGCCAGGGCCTCCTCGCCAGTAGGATGGGCAAGAAACGGGTCATCGCCGAAACCGGAGCCGGCCAGCACGGGGTCGCAACGGCGACGATTTGCGCCCTGCTGGGGATGGAGTGCGTGGTCTACATGGGCGAGCTCGATGTCGCCCGCCAGTCCCCCAACGTGTTCCGGATGAAGCTACTGGGAGCCGAGGTGCGGCCGGTTGCGTCCGGCTCGCGGACTTTGAAGGACGCCTTGAACGAGGCGATCCGCGACTGGGTGACCAACGTCGAGTCGACCTACTACCTCATCGGCACGGCCGCCGGGATGCACCCTTATCCAATGATGGTGCGCGACTTCCAGTCGATCATCGGGCGCGAGGCACGGGCGCAATGCATCGAGTTTCTTGGTCGGATGCCTGATGCGATCGTGGCCTGCGTCGGCGGCGGGTCGAACGCGGTCGGCATCTTCTACCCCTTCATCTGCGACGAGGAGGTGGAGCTGATCGGGGTCGAAGCGGGCGGCGAAGGCATCGAGACGGGTCGCCACGCGGCACCGCTCTGCGCCGGAAAGGTCGGCGTCCTCCACGGCTCGAAATCATACCTCCTACAGACCGAGGACGGTCAGGTGGCGGAGGCACACTCGATCTCGGCCGGGCTCGACTACCCCGGCGTCGGTCCCGAGTTGTCGTGGCTCAAGGAGACCGGGCGCGGCCGGTTCGTCTCTATCACCGACGACGAGGCCATGCAGGCGTTCCAGACGCTCTGCCGGTCCGAGGGGATTATCCCCGCCCTCGAGAGCGCCCACGCCGTCGCCCACGCGCTGAAGGTGGCGAGCGAACGGCCGGGTGAGGACGTGGTCCTGGTCAATCTCTCGGGCCGTGGGGACAAGGACCTGCAAACGGCCGCCGACAGGCTTGGGATGACGCT
>CADCWF010000142.1 GCA_902806345.1 uncultured Thermomicrobiales bacterium | reverse complement strand
CAGCCGCCCCCCTGGACCGTCTCCGGCGGACGGTTTCCGACTACGCCGCGCTGACCAAGCCGGGGATCATGTCGCTGCTCCTGACGACCACCCTCGGCGCGATGCTGATCGCCGCGGCGGGGCTGCCGCCCTTCTGGCTGACCGTGGCGACCCTGCTCGGCGGCGTCCTCGCCTCCGGCGGCGCCAACGTCCTCAACTGCTACCTCGACCGCGACATCGACGCCCAGATGTCGCGCACCCGCCACCGGGCCTCGGCGGCGGGCCGGGTCTCCCCCGGCGCCACCCTGGCCTTCGGCGTCGGCCTGACCGTCCTCGCCGTGGCCGAGCTCTGGTTGGTCGTCAACCCGCTGGCCGCGGCGCTGGCGCTGGCCGGGAACCTCTTCTACGTCTTCGTCTACACCCTTTGGCTGAAGCGCCGCACCCCGCAGAACATCGTCATCGGCGGCGCCGCCGGGGCGGTCCCCCCGCTCGTCGGCTGGGCGGCCGTCACCGGCGACCTCTCGCCCCTGGCCTGGGGGCTCTTCGCGGTCATCTTCCTCTGGACGCCGCCCCACTTCTGGTCCCTGGCGCTGCTGAAGCAGGGGGAGTACGGCCGGGTCGGGGTGCCGATGCTGCCGAACGTGGCCGGCGAGGCGGAGACGCGCAAGCAGATCGTCGTCTACACGCTTCTGCTGGCGCTCCTCTGTGTTGCCCTCACCCCCTTCGGCCTCGGCCCCCTCTACCTGGCCGCCACGGTCGCGGTCAACGGCGTCTTCCTGCTCTACGCGGTCCGCCTCTACCGGACCCCGAGCAAGCAGACCGCCCGCGGCATGTTCTTCTACAGTCTCTGGTACCTGGCGCTCGTCTTCGGCGCGGCCGTGGCGGACCGCCTGCTGCTAGGGTGACGGGCCGTCGCGACGCGCCGCAAGGGACGGGGGTAGGAGGCCGAGATGCTGGGTGCGCCCGCGGCCCCAGTCAACTTGAGCGGCGTGTCCAGGGTCGATGGTCGCGGTCGGACCGGCGGCTGCGCCGCCGAGCCTGGCCATAGACGGCCGGGCCGACACCGTGAAAGACCCGGACGGCCTTCGGCCCGGATGCGTCCGACCGGACGGAAGTGCCCGAACACCGCGCAGATCGGTGCGAAGGATCTTCCGTCGCGGCAGGGTTCCCCCATACGCGGTCGGGAGCACCGGAGAGAGATCCGTCGCACTTACCCATGATGACCGGGCGACGCCGCCCGATCGCCGTCTCGAATCCCCGACTCGCCGACTCGAGGAGTCGCCGACACGTCCCCGGAGGCACCATGGGCGACGGACACGACCTGCTCGCCACCCTGCGCCACGTCCGCAACACCCGCGCGTTCACGCACGAGTCCGTCTCCGCCGAGGCCCTTGGGACGATCCTCGAGGTCGCCCGCTGCACGGGCAGCGCAATGAACGCCCAGCCCTGGGAGTTCGTCGTCGTCCGCGACCCGGAGGTGCTCCGGGCCATCAGCCAGACCGGTCCGAACCTGCCCTGGCTGGGCAGCGCCCCGCTCGCGATCGTGCTGGTCATGGCCGGGCAACGGCCGGAGCTGGAGGGGTTCGACGAGGGGCGCCTGGCCGAGCGGATCATGGCCGCCGCCTATGCCCAGGGCCTCGCCGCCGGTCTCGGCTGGTTCCTCGCCGGGGAGCCCCGTCGCCGGGCCTATGCCCTCCTCGGCGTGCCGGAGGCGAAGGCGATGCGGACGGTGATCGCCGTCGGCCACCCCGCCGCGGGGGCGGGGCCGGCTGCCCCCCCGCCTGGTTCTCCCGCCGAGGGGATGAAGCCGGCCTCGCCCCGCAAACCCCTGGCCGAGCTGGTCCACCACGACCGCTATGGGGCCGCCGCAGCGCACGGAACCGGGAGCGGAAGCTAAGATGGGGCAACGCGGAGCCGGGGCCGCCGTGCCCCGCTCCGCGTCCGGTGTCGCGTTCCACGCCCGCGCCCGCCGCGATGGCGTGCCGCAGCGGGATGGCCCGCGCTCGTGCGGGGACCCGAACGGCACCGGCACCGTCGCTAGGTAGAGGCAGGAGCGCTCCCGATCGTGACGACCGAGACCTTGGCAGCCGTCTTCAGCATCATCGTCATCGACCTCGTCCTCTCCGGCGACAACGCGGTCGTGATCGGGATGGCCGCCCGCCGCCTCTCGCCGGAGAACCGGCGCCGGGCGATCATCTACGGTGGCGCCGGCGCCGTCGGCCTCCGGATCCTCTTCACCGCGATGGCCGCGCTGCTGCTCGACACCCCCTACCTGCAACTCATCGGCGGCGTCCTCTTGTTCTGGATCGCCTGGCGCCTGCTCAAGCCGGGCGGCGGCCACGGCCACGTCGCCGAAGCGGGCACCCTCGGCGAGGCGATCCGCACCATCGTCCTCGCCGATGTCGTGATGAGCCTCGACAACATCCTCGCCGTCGGCGGCGCCGCCCACGGCGACCTCTCGCTCCTGCTCTTCGGCCTGGTCCTCTCGATCCCGATCCTGCTGCTCGGCAGCGAGCTCGTCGCCCGCCTCCTCGGCCGCTATCCGGGTCTCCTCTACCTCGGCGTGCTGGTGCTCATCCACACCGCGCTGACGATGATCTTCGAGGACCCCTTCGTCCACGACCGGGTGGCGGCGCCGCCGACGATCGCGCTCTGGGCGGCCGCCGGCCTCCTCACCCTCGGCATCGCCGCCGTCTCCAACCGGATCCGCCGCGTCGACGCCGTGCCGATCGACGCGGTGGTCGAGGCGGAGGCCGCCGGCGCCCACGCCACGGCCGAGGTCCTCACCGGCGCCGCCGACCGCCGCTAGCGGCCCGCCCACCCTCCTCCGGACGTCGGATGATCTCCGGGGTGATCAGGCGGCACTCCCCCTCTTCTGCCGCAGCGGCTGGGTACCCGCGGAGCGGGTCGCGGGTTGGGGGTGGGGGAACCCCGGGCGGCACCGACAACGATTCACCCGAAGTTCGTGTGAATCGTTCGGCGCGAACGACGCGCATGGGCGCCGATGCGCCGATCCCGGGGCATCATCCGCGACCTCCGCGGGCCGGGCGGGGTGGAGAATCCGCCCAACCACGCGGGAGCTGCGGACGATCGTTCCGCCAATCCACACCGAGCGTTGAAGCCTCGGGCCGAGGCGACGAAGCCGCTCCAAGGCTGAGGACGAGGCCGCCGCCCGGTCTCAGTCCCGGCGGGACTTCCTCCCCTCCGCCCGGGCCTTCAGTCCCGGGGCCCTCCGCGACCACCGCCGTCTCCGCATCACAACCGACAAAGCCCCAGGTCCGCCCCGCCGACCCGAAGGCGGCCACCACACGCGCCACGCCGTCCGCCCGTATGATGGCGGCCGCGCGGCGGCGCCCGACCGCCGCCCGGAGGGAGACGACGCATGGCCTTGCGACCCGGGGTCCACAACGTGACCGCGACCCCGTTCATGCCCGACGAATCGCTCGACGAAGCGAGCCTGCCGACGCTGGTCGACTCCTGCCTCGCCGCCGGTTGCGAGGGGATGCTGATCCTCGGCGTCCTCGGCGAGGCGGACAAGCTGGACGACGCCGAGCGCGACCGCGTCGTCGCCGGCGTCGTCGAGGCCGCCGCCGGCCGCCTGCAGATCACCGTTGGCGTCACCCACAGCGCGACCGCGGTGACGCGGCGGCGGGCGCGGGACGCGGCTCGCCTCGGCGCCGACGCGGTGATGGTCTCGCCTCCCCCCGGCAGCGCCGCCGGCCCCGCCCTGCGCGACCACTTCCGGCGCGTCGCCGACGGCCTCGACCCGGCGGTCACCTTCGTCGTCCAGGACCACCCGACCTCCTCCGGCGTCAAGCTGCCGGTGCCGTTCCTGGCCGAACTGGGGGAGGCGCTGCCGCCCGGCTCCGTCGTCAAGCTGGAGGAGCCGCCGACCGCCTCCAAGATGGCCGCCCTCCGGGCGGCCACCGGCGCCTACCAGCTCTTCGGCGGCCTCGGCGGCGTCGCCCTCCTGCACGAGCTGGACGCCGGCGCCGCCGGCACGATGACCGGCTTCGCGCTGGCGGAGGTCCTGGTCCGGATCGTCGCCGCCCACCGCGCCAGCGATCGCGAGGGCGCCCGCCGCGTCTTCGAGGCTGCCCTGCCGCTGATGGTCTTCGAGGCCCAGCCGGGCGCCGGCGTCGCCCTCCGCAAGGAGATCCTCCGCCGCCGCGGCGCCCTCGCCCACGCCGCCGTCCGGATGCCGGCGGCGACCCCGGACGCCTTCTCGCTCGGCCTGCTGGACCGGCTGCTCACGGAGACGGAGGCGGCCTTGGGCGGGGTGGCGGCAGTCACCTCGGGCGACTGACGCGGGGCCGGGGAGAGCAGCTCGTCGTGCCTTCGACGAGTCTTCACCACCGGCCTGTGACCTGCTCCGTGGCAGGAGGGGGAGCCAACGAGCGGTAGGGGCAGCCCCTGTGCTACTCGCATCGCTACCGTTCGCCGGCGAACACATGACGACGGACATGGGCCTTCGACCCACAGGCGGGCACCAGGCCCGCCCCTACGACGCGCACCGGACGATCGCGACCCCGCGTGCTCCCCTCTCCCGCGCATCGGGAGAGTGGCCGGGGGTGAGGGCTTTCTCTCGGAGTCGACAAGCCACCACCCGGACCGGACCCGGGGGAGGGGAGAAACCACGAGCATGGTGCAACTCTGGGGCGAGCACTTCACCAAACGGCAGCTGCTCGAGCACGCCGGCCGCCTGCCGCAGGTCGGCGGCGTCCGGCTGGTCGAGTTGGCCGACGGCCTGGAACGCGGGACGCGGGTCCTCGAGTTCCGCACCGGCTCCGGCTTTCAGTTCGACGTCATGGTCGACCGGGCGATGGACGTCGGCCGCTGCGAGCTGAACGGGCTGGCCCTCGGCTGGCAGTCCAACGCCGGCTTCCCCGGCCCCTGGAGCTACGAGCCGGAGGGCCTCGGCTGGTTGCGCGGCTTCGGCGGCGGCCTCCTCACCACCTGCGGCCTGGAGCACGCCCTCTTCATGGCCGAGGACTCCGTCGCCCAGTACAACTACCCGGCCTTCCAGACCAAGGAGTTCGGCCTCCACGGCCGCGTCTCCTACCTGCCGGCGCGGCTGACCGGCTACGGGGAGCGGTGGGAGGGGGATGCCTGCACCCTCTGGGCGGCCGGCGAAATCGTCCAGGCCGCCGTCTTCGCCGAGCAGCTCGTGCTGCGGCGGCGGGTCGAGGCGCGGCTCGGCGAGTCGCGCCTCTTCGTCCACGACGAGGTCGAGAACATCGGCAACGCGCCCACCCCGCACATGTACCTCTACCACGTCAACGTCGGCTTCCCCGTCCTCGACGACGGCGCCGAACTGCTGGTGCCGGCCACCGACCCGAAGCCGCGCGGCGGCCACCCGGTCGAGGGCTACACCCGCTTCCACGGCCCCCGCGCCGGCTACACCGAGGAGGTGACCGAGCACGCGGTGAAGGCCGAGGCGGGCGGCACCGTGCCGGTCGCGGTCGTCAACCGGGCCCGCGGCATCGGCGCCTACGAGGTCTTCGACCGCGCCCAGTTGCCGCACCACTTCATCTGGCGGATGCTGGGCCAGGGCACCTACGTCGTCGGCATCGAGCCCAGCACCAACCGCACCGCCGGCCGCCTCGACGCCAAGGCCAAGGGCGAGCTGATCGTCCTGGAGCCGGGCGAGACCCGCCGCTACGACCTGGAGCTGGGCGCCCTCGCCGGCGCCGCCGAGATCGACGCCTTCGCGGCGCGGGTGGCCGGGTGTGGGTGATGGGGGAGCGGGGTGATAGGGGAAGAGGTACAAGCGGCGGCGCCGTAACTGGACGCCGGTTGCCACCGCGGCTCCGTCCCGGCCCCCATCACCCTATCACCCCACGACCCCATCACCCCGAACGACAGGAGCCGCCGATGACCGACGCCGCCACCGAGCCCGCCGCCACCGCCCCGGCCCTCCAACGCGGCCGCTTCTTCGCCGGCCGGCGGCCGATGAGCCTCGGCCTGATGCTGCCGATCGCCGACCAGGACGCCTACGCCAACGACTCCCCGGTCGCCGGCTTCGCCGAGATGGCGGCGCTGGCCCGCCTCGCCGTCGAGGTCGGCTTCGAGGCGCTCTGGCTGCCGGACCACTTCATCCTCCAGTTGGAGCGGGAGGGGAACCGGCCGCGCGGCGTCTGGGAGTGCTGGACCACCTGCGCCGCACTCGCCGCCGCCGTCCCCGGGGTCACTATCGGCGCCCTGGTCGCCTGCACCGGCTTCCACAACCCCGGCTCGATCGCCAAGATGGCCGAGAGCATCGACGCCATCTCCGGCGGCCGCTTCGTCCTCGGCCTCGGCTGCGGCTGGCACAAACCGGAGTACGACCGCTACGGCTACCCCTTCGACCACCGGGTCGACCGCTTCGAGGAGGCGCTCCAGATCATCTCGCCCCTGCTGCGCCAGGGCGAGGCAACCTTCGAGGGCCGCTACTACCAGGCCCGCGGCGCGGTCAACTACCCCCGCGGCCCGCGCTGGGAGGAAGGAGGAGCACCCATCCTGATCGGCGCCAACCGGCCCCGGATGCTGCGCCTGACGGCTCGCTTCGCCGACGTCTGGAACGCCGACTGGCAGCACGACCCGGCGACCGTCGCCGCCCAGTCGGCCGAGCTGGACCGGGCCTGCGCCGAGGTTGGCCGCGACCCGGCCGGGCTGGTTCGCACCGCCGGCAGCAACTTCGAGCTCGAAGGCGCGACCGGCCGCCGCTTCGAGCCGATCTCCGGCACGCCGGAGCAGATGGCCGCCAAGATCCGCGAGTTCGCGGACCTCGGTCTCGCCCACTACGTCTGCGGCCTGGAGCCCTGCACGCCCCGCACCCTGGAGCAGTTCGCCGGGGTGATCCGGGCGCTCGACGGAGGGTGATGGGGTCGCGGGGTGATAGGGTGATAGGGGGGGGAGAGGAGAACGGCGGCACCCGTCCCCCGTCCCCCGATTACCCCATCACCCATCACCCGATGACCCAATCACCCAACGGAGGAGACACCCATGAACCTCGGACTAAACGGCAAGCGCTTCGTCGTCGGCGGCGCCAGCAAGGGGTTGGGCCGGGCCATCGCCACCTGCCTGGTGGAGGAGGGGGCGCGGGTCCTGCTCGTCTCCCGCGACGGGGAGGCGCTGGCGGCCGTCGCCGCCGAACTGGGGGGCAACGCCACGCCCTGCCCGGCCGACGTCGCCGACCCCGCTGCTCCGGCGACGATCCTGGCGGCCATCGAAGCCACCTTCGGCGGCCGCCTCGACGGCCTGGTGGTCAACGCCGGCGGGCCCCCCGGCGGCAAGGCGCTGGATCTCTCGGACGAGCAGTGGCTCGCCTCCTACCAGGTCCTCCTCGGGGGGCCGCTCCGGCTGCTGCGGGCGCTGGTGCCGCGGATGGACGACGGCGCGGCGATCCTCTTCGTCACTTCGACCTCGGTCCGCCAGCCGATCCCCAACCTCGACACCTCCAACGTGCTGCGGCCGGGGGTGACGGCGCTGGCCAAGACGCTGGCGCGCGAGCTCGCCCCCCGGATCCGGGTCAACAGCCTGGCGCCCGGCCGCTTCGACACCGACCGCGTCCGCTCGCTCGACGAGCAGCGGGCGGCCGCGCTCGGCACCACCCCGGAGGAACAGAAGGAACAGTCCGCCAAGGCCATCCCCTTCGGCCGCTACGGCGAGCCGGCGGAGTTCGGCCGGGTCGGCGCCTTCCTCCTCTCGCCGGCCGCCTCCTACGTCAGCGGCCTCGCCGCCCACGCCGACGGCGCGGCGGTGGCGGCGCTGCCGTAGGTGAGGCGGGGCGGCGGGGGGCGGCGAGGCGCTCCGGAGCCGGCGGCTACAATGCCCCCCCGTGTCTATCGCCGAGCGGGGAAGGGGGCACCGTGACGATCGCCGAACAGACGGACGAGCGGGCCGGGCGGACGGGCGAGGGGGCCTCCCTGGCGGAGCTGGACCGCCTCAGCATCGAGGCGCGGCGGCTCATCCTCCAATCCATCCACACCGCCGGCGCCGGCCACGTCGGCGGCCCGCTCTCCTGCGCCGACCTCCTGGTCAACCTCTACTTCGACCGGCTCCGGGTCGATCCCGCCAACCCGGGATGGCCCGAGCGCGACCGCTGCATCCTCTCCAAGGGTCACTCTTCGATCGCCCTCTACGCCGTGCTGGCGCTGCGCGGCTTCCTGCCGGTGGCGGAGTTGGCGACCTTCGACGCCGCCGACTCCCGCCTCCAGGGCCACCCGGACATGACGGCGTTGCCGGGGCTCGACATGTCGACCGGCTCCCTCGGCCAGGGGCTCTCGCCGGGCGTCGGCATGGCCCTCGGGGCGCGGCTCCGCGGGCTGCCGTTCCGGACCTGGGTGATCGTCGGCGACGGCGAGATCCAGGAGGGGCAGATCTGGGAGGCGGCCTTCACCGCGGCCCGCCTCGGGCTCGACACCCTCTGCGCCATCGTCGACTACAACCGCCTGCCGCAGTTCGGCTGGCCGGACCCCGGCGGCTTCACGCGGACCGAGCCGGTCGACGACCCGACCGGAAAGTTCCGGGCCTTCGGCTGGCACGCGGTCGAGTGCGACGGTCACGACCACGCCGCGATCCGGGCCGCCTTCGACGCCGCCGAGGCGCACCCCGGCCAGCCGACCTGCATCGTTGCCCACACCGTCAAGGGCAAGGGCATCTCCTTCGCCGAGGGCGATTACCTCTGGCACGCCAAGGTGCCGACCGCCTCCGACCTGGAGCTGGCCGGCACGGAACTCGACGCCCGCCTGGCCGGCATCGGCGGCGAGGCGGGCGTAGGGCAGGGGGAGGACGCATGAGCGGGGCGACGTCGGACCGGCGGCCGCGCCCCCGAGCCCGGGGCTAAAGCCGCCGGGCTGAAACCACGAAGCCCGCTGAAGCGGGCTGAGCACGGCGGGTTCCTTCTTCGAGCATCACGCTTGGCCGGCGGCAAGCGGGGGACAGCGGGCATGAGCGCACCCACGACCACGACTCACGACTCACGACTCACGACTCACGACGTACGCCCCGTCGCCGGCGCCGACCTCGTGCCGCTGCGCGACGCCTGGGGCGAGCGTCTGGTCGAGCTGGCCGCCGAGTACCCGGACCTGCTGGTCCTGGACGGTGACCTCGCCAACTCGACCCGGGCCGACATCTTCGCGGCCGCCGTGCCGGACCGCTTCTTCGAGCTGGGGATCGCCGAGCAGAACCTGCTCGGGGTCGCGGCCGGGCTGGCGACCGTCGGCTACGTGCCCTGGATCAGCACCTTCGTCCCGTTCCTGGCCGCCCGCGCCCTCGACCAGATCCGGGTCGTCGTTGCCCAGCCCCACCTCAACGTCAAGATGTGCGGCTCCTACAGCGGGATCCTGACCGGCAAGACCGGCAAGACCCACCAGAGCGTGGACGACCTCGCCATCTTCCGGGCGATGCCCGGCGTCGTCACCATCGCCCCGGCCGACGCGACCGAGCTGCGCTCGGCGATGGCGGCGATGATGGGACACGACGGGCCGGTCTACCTCCGCCTGACCCGCGACCCCAGCCCGGTCGTCTTCGGCCCCGGCTACCGGTTCGAGATCGGCCGCGGGGTGCTCCTCCACGACGGCGGCGACGTGGCGCTCGTCTCCACCGGCGTCCAGACCGTCCGCGTCCTGGACGCGGCCGAGCTGCTGGCGGCGGAGGGGATCGCCGCCTCCGTCCTCCACCTGCCGACGCTGAAGCCGCTCGACATCGACGCGGTCGTCGCCGTCGCCGAGCGGTGCGGCGCGGTCGTCACCGCCGAGGACCACTCGGTCATCGGCGGCCTCGGCGGCGCGGTGGCGGAGACGTTGGCCGAGCACCGGCCGACCCGGATGCGCCGGGTCGGCATCGGCGACACCTTCGGCGAGTCCGCCCCGAACGACTTCCTGCTGGAGAAGCACGGCCTGACCCCGCGCCACGTGGCGGAAGCGGCGCGGGCGGTGCTGGCGGCGAAGGGGTAGGGGAGGGCAGGCCGCGTGGCGCGGCACGGCCCGTCCGCCGCCGGGGACGGGTCCCCTCGAAGAGGGACGTTTTCCACGGGCGGCGGTTCTCTCCCACCGGAAGCTGGGGCGAGGCAACGGCAAGGGGTTCGCACGATGACCAACCCCGCCGAGTGACGCGTGGCCACCGCCGGGTTGACCGATGTCGAACGCGTTGTGGCTCGGGCGGAGGCACTCCTTGCCAAGGCCGAAACGGAAGCCCTGCCCCTCGGCCTGAGCGCGCTCGACGCCCTCCACGTCGCGACCGCCGTCGCCCTCGGCGCCGACGAGCTCGTCGCCACCGAGCGTCCAACGAAGCCGATCCACAGGGCGACCGGGGTGACCGTCGTCAGGCTGTGACGGGCAACCGGGTGGAGACGCGGCGCGGCCCGGAGCGTCTGCCCCGGGCCGCGTCCATTCTTGCTCGATCTGGCTCTCGGCCGGGCGAAGCCCGGCCCCAGCCCCTAGGCGCGGCCGCGGCTGCCGAAGAGCATGTTCTTGATCAACACCAGCACCACCGCGCCGATGGTGGCGGCGATGATGCTGAAGAGGATGCTGTTCGACTCCGGGCCGATCGTGCCGACCACCCAACCGGCCACCAGGGCGCCCAGCAGCCCTAGCACCAGATCCCCGACGATGCTGTGGTCGTCCTTGGTGATCAGCCCCGCCAACCAACCGGCGACGACGCCGATCACGATCCACATGATGAAATCGACCATGTCCGGTTCCTCCCCAGGCCCCGACCGCCAACCGGGTGATCCCGGTCGTTTCGACTACATCATAGTCCAGACCTCCCGCCAGCGATACCGGGTTCGGTCTCGATTCTGGTGGCGGTTCCGCGGTCACGGGCCGGGCGAGTAGGTCGGCGTCGGGAATGGTGGCGGACGACGCGCTCCGTGTCCTTGCACCCGGACGCGATCGACGGATGGTTGCCGTTCCCGACGTCCCGATGGCGCCTGCCTCCCCGGTGCCGTCGGCCGTTCGCGCCGTGGGGCTTCGACCGTGCGTCGCGGCGGCACCCGCGTCGATACGGCCCAGGCCCATCGTCGCTCCAGCCCGACCGCTACCCGGATCGCCGTACCGACGCGGACACCACGGGGTCCCCGTTGTTCTCAGCTCCAGGCACGGGGCTTCGTTGCCCCAGCCCGAGGACTGTCCACGGTTCCCAGGACGCCGGTGTCCGAATCAACGAAGCCGCCCTGAAAACCGCGTTCGGTGCCGTAGCCGCCGAGGCGGATCCGCCGACCCATGGCCACATGCACCCCCCGGCGATGCCGAGGTCGCGGCCGTCACGACATCTCGACCCGCTGGCGGAAGCGGTCTCCCACCGCGGAAGCCGCCGCGTCGTCCCCGTCGATGCCGTTGGGATCGGCAGCCGGGGCGGGGCCAGGCGCAGCGAGCGCCGCCCCCGCGGCGGTAGGCGCTTCGTCGTGACCGGCGGGAACGGGGTCGGGGTCGGACGGGGCGGGGAGGGGAGCGTCGAGGGCGAGCGCAGCCGCCACGGCGGCCGGTCCCGATGGTGGCGCGAGCGGAGGGGTCTCGCCCTCCGCGGTGCCGACGTTGGCCGCCGCTTCCATCCAACGCAGGGCACCTGCCTCGTCCTGGTCCTCCCCCGCCGGCAACGGGGCGGCGTCACCGTCCGGCTCCGACGACGCGGCCACGGCCACGGTCGCAGTCTCGCCCGCGGTCAAGCCGCGATCGATGGCGTCGGCGAGCCGGGGCGGGCCGTCGGGGTCGGGAGTATGCGCGGAGGCGAGGTCAAGCGCGGCATCGGCATCGGGGTGGGCCGGCCACGCCGCCAGCGGCCGGAGGTGGTGGCGCCGCGCCTGGGCGAACCAGGCCGCCAGTCCCGCCGCCGTCGCGGCGGTGGCGACGCCGACGACGGCCGCGCCGATGCCGTCGCTCGCGCCGGCGACGAGCGCGAGCACGGTGAGCAGCACGAGCAGGCCGCCGCCGAGGGCCAGCCGGCGACCGCCGGCCCGGCAGACGGCGTCGAGCGCGGCGGCGTACTCGCGGCCGCCGCGTGACCGCCGCCCCCGCGTCCACCAGGCGCCGCCGTCGCGCAGGACGATCCCGAGCAGGACGGCCAGCGCCCCCAGCCCGACGCCCCCGACCACGAAATCCACCCCGACCCTCCTGGGCACCGGTCGCCCGCTGGCGGTGCCGGTCCCGCTCGGTACGGCGCCCGCCCAACCCGCGGTGCGTTCCGTCTTCCCGGCCCCCCCCGGCACGGCGTTCCCACAAAGAAACCGGGGTCCCGCGACGGATCGCGGGACCCCGGTATGCAGTCGACCTCGTGGCGGGGAGTCCGACCCACCCCGCCCAGGGGCCTCGTGCGTCGTTTAGCGGCGCCGCAGGCCGAGGCCTGCCGCGGCCGCGGCACCCGCCGCGGCGAGGGTCGACATCAGACCGGCGTCGAAGCCGCCGACGCCGGTCGCCGGCAGGGCGCGAACCCGACCGCCGCCGCCGCCGCCGCCGTTGTCACCGCCGCCGCCGTTGTCACCGCCGCCGCCGTTGTCGCCGCCGCCGGCCGGCTTGCCAGCGTCGTAGACCTTCTTGCCCTCGTCGATTACCGGCTTGCCGTCGTCGACCGGCTTCTCTTCCACCGCGTCGCCGCCGATGGTGTTGCCGACGACGATCGCGTTGCCGGCGTTGCCGCCGCTGTTGACGTCGCCGACGGAAACCGCGCCGCCGTTGGCCGAGGCCACCGCGCCGCCGCCGTTGCCGGCCGAGGCGACATCGACCACGCCGTCCTCGCTACCGCCACCGGTGGTCGCGACGTTGTTGTTGCCGCCCGAGGCGTCGGCGATGCCGGTGCCGCCGTTGGCAACGATGTCGAGCGTGGTCGTGTTGGTGATGGTGCCACCGGTGATGACGACCGCGGGAACCTCTTCCGCGGGTGCCTCTTCGTCTTCACCGAAGCCAGCCGGGATCACGACGTGATCATCCTTCTTGGCCTCGGCCCCGGCGTACCCGTAGCTGCCGACCACAAGGGCCAGCGCGGCGGTCGAAACGACCGCGAAGCGTGCGATCTTCACGTTGTGGACTCCTCCCCTAACCTACGGCTGATCCGCGCGCCAACCGGTTCCTTGCTCCGCGCGCGACGCGGTTTGGGTTCCCATTTCCCCCATGGCGAACCCGTCCTCCGCGGCGGTGGCGCCGCGCCCGGCCGGGGGTGGCCGACGGTTCCTCCCCCGATCGTGACCCGGCGAGCCGGGTCGTGCGCGCAGCCTCGTCGCGGTTGGGCGGCGGAACCGCCCGTGGAGCCCCGCCACCCCGGCACCGGCAGCGCCGAATGCTTGGTGGCAACGAAACCCCACCGCACTCTAGCAAGGTGGGAGTCCGTTCGTCAATAGGGATGCCCCTCGGGCTTCGGCATCGCGGCTGCGGCGGCGAGGGGCCGGGCCCCGCCACCGCCGGACTCCCTACGCGAACGGGTGGCCGTACCGGTTGCGGGAGACCACCTCTGCCAGCGGCTTCCGGGTCTTCTTGCCTGCCCCGACGGGGCGGGCCGGGTAGCCGAACGGGACGATCGCCAGCACGTCGAGCCGCTCCGGGATCCCCAGCGGCGCCTTGACCTGGTCGAGCCCGTGGAACCCGACCCAGTTCGAGCCGACGCCTGCCGACCATGCGGCGAGGGCCATCGACTGGATCGCCCGGCTCGCGTCGGAGACGGCCAGGGGGGACTCCTCGACCATCACCACCACCGCCAGCGGGGCCTGGGCGATGTAGGGACCGGTCGGCGCCAACTCGCCCAGCCGGCGCAGCGTCTCCCGATCGTCGACGACGAGGAAGTGCCACGGCTGGCGGTTCCTGGCGCTGGCCGTCAGGTGGGCCGCCTCGACGATCCGCCGGACGACCTCCTCCGGCAGCGGCCTGTCCGCGAACTCGCGCACCGCGAGCACGGTCCGCACGGCCTCATACGCATCCAATCCGCCGAGTCCTTTCCGCCGCCGTCGCCGGTCGAGACCGGCGACGGCGTTCCCCCTAGCCCAGCCGGGCCGCCTCCAGCTCGAGGCCGACCTTGACCGTGGTGCCGACGAGGACGCCGCCGGCCTCGAGGGCGGAGTTGAAGGTCATCCCCCACTCCTCGCGGTCGATCTCCGTCGTCGCCGACCAGCTCGCCACCGTCTGCCCCCAGGGGTTGACGCCGGAGCCGTTGAACGTGGCGTCGAGGACGACCGGCCGGGTGACCCCCTTGATCGTCAGGTCGCCGTGGACCTTGAAGGTCGGCCCGGGGACGTGCTCGACGCGGGTGCTCGTGAAGACGAGCTTGGGGTGGTCGCCGGCGCCGAAGAAGTCGTTGGAGCGGAGGTGCTCGTCGCGCTTCTCGTCGCGGGTGTCGATGCTGTCGGCGTCGATCGAGAAGCTCACGCTGCCCTCGGTCGGGTCGTCGGGGTGGGTCACCACCTCGCCCGCGAACGCGGCGAAGCGTCCCTTGACGGTGGCGAACATCATGTGCTTGACGGCGAACTCGACGACCGAGTGGCTCGGGTCGATCTTCCAAACCGTCTGGCCGCCCGCGGCGCCGGTAGTGGCCGCGGTCGGAGTCGTGGGTGCGGCCGCCGTGCTCGTGCTCATCGTGGTGCTCCTCGGCGGTCGGTCCGTCGTGGCCGCCGCCCGTCTCGGGCCGCCGGGTGGGCCGCCATGCCGGCCCTCGCCCCTCGGTCCGTTACCGAACGTAAGCGACTATACGTTGGTTACCTACGTTCGTCAAGGGGCTTACTTCGTGTTAGCATGGCACCATGAACGGCACGACCCACGTCGGGGCCATCTGCCCCCTCTACCATCGGGCCGCCGAACTGATCGGCCGCCGCTGGACGGGCGCCATCGTCCTTGCCCTGGCCGGCGGCGCGGTCCGCTTCGGCGACCTCGCCGCGGCGGTCCCCGGGATCAGCGACCGGATGCTCTCGGAGCGGCTGAAGGAGCTGGAGGCGGAGGGGCTGGTGGCGCGGACGGTGCTGCCCGAGCACCCGGTCCGGATCGAGTACCGGCTGACCGAGAAGGGCCGTGACCTCGACGCCGTGATGGCGGCGATCGGGGCCTGGGCGGTCCGCTGGCTGGCGCCCGCCGGCCCGACCGCGGCGCCGGCCAACGACGCGATCCCGGCTTGAAGCCGTCACCCCGGCGCGACGCCGCGACGTCGGCACCGGCAGCGGCAGGACCGCGCCGGCCGGCCCTCCCCCCCGCGCGAGGCCGCGACCAGATCGCGGCCTCGCGGGGCGGGACCGGCCATAGCCATCCCCCCGCGCGACGCCACGACGACCCCGCAGATGCACGGCGGGCCGGCGTGGGAGCGTCATCCCCCCGCGCGGCGCCATGACGGCGGGCCGTCACGGCATGACGAGCCCCCGTTTCCTTAAGAAGATGGGTAGCGAAGGGAAGCGACCGGGGGGCGGATCGGACCCGCCCGCCACGAGCGGCGAGGCGTCACCCTCTTGTGGTCCCTCCAGCCCGGTGATAGCATGACCGTCGAGAACATCATACGTCTGACCTCTGCCGCGTGGGGTGACCGGGCGGCAGCGCCCCTTCGTCGAAGTCAGGGGCGACCGCCCGGATCGCCGCCGCGGCGTCCGGCAAGGAGGAGCCAAGGAGTCCCGGGCGGGGGCGCTGACAGTCCCCCGGTAGGTCGAGGCCGACGCCGGCCTCGGTCGCGAACGAGGAGGTTCGACGATGTCCCTCTCCCGGCGTCAACTCTTGCACGCGGCCGGCGCCGCCTCGCTCGGCGCGGCGACGACCCAGCGGCTCCACCGTCGGTCCGCGGCGGCGCAAACCGCGGGCGACAAGGAGCCGGTGACGATCCAGTTCTGGACCCACGACCAGAACTACATCGACTTCTTCACCGCCCGCGCCGCCGAGCTGACCGAGTCGCCCGACTCGCCGTACGCCTACGAGCTGAACATCACCCAGGCCCCCAGCGCCGACATCATCACCAAGGCCGTCGCCGCCTACTCCGCCGGCCGCGGCATCCCGGACACCGTCGGCATCGAGATCTCCCAGTTCTCCCGCTTCATGCAGCGCGGCGTCGCCGAGCAGACCCTGCTCGACCTGACCGACCGCGTCGCCGAGCTGCGCGACCAATTCTTCGAGAGCCGCTGGGCGCCCTACACGGTCGACGGCCGCGTCTACGCCGTCGAGTCCGGCTACCCCCTCTCCGTCTACTACTACCGCCAGGATCTCCTCGACGAGTACGGGGTCGAAACGCCGCTCGAGACCTGGGACCAGGTGATGCAGATCGGGCGCGAGGTCGTCGTCCCCCAGGGCAAGGCGATGGCCGCGATCTCGACGACCGGCGGCCAGGGCGGCGGCGACATCACCCAGTTCGGGTTGCTCTTCCAGCAGCGCGGCGGCACCTTCTTCGACGCCGCCGGCAACCTGACGCTCGACACCCCCGAGGCGGTCGAGGTTGCCGAGCTCCTCGCCACCGGCCTCCAGGAGGGGACGATCCTCGGCCTGACCGACTTCTACGGGGGGCCCGGCGCCGCCGCGATGCAGCAGGGCGCGACCGTCGGCTACTTCATGCCGGACTGGTTCGAGACCTACGTCCTGCAGCCGACCGTGCCAGACCAGGAAGGGCTGTGGCGGATCCAGCCGCTGCCGGCCTTCGCCGGCGGCGGCAGCCGGACGAGCGTCTGGGGCGGCACCGGCTTCGCCGTCTCCCGCGATTCGCCCGTGGCCGAGGCCACCTGGGAGCTCCTGCGCTACGGCTACCTGACCCGCGACGGCCAGATCAAGCGGTGGCAGGAGATCAAGTACCTGCCGACGATGGCCGAGGTCTGGGACGACCCCGCCCTGACCGGCCCCGACCCGTTCCTCGGCGGCCAGGAGGCGGGCCAGGTCTACAAGGAGCTGGCGCCGACCGCCCCGACCCAGTACCAGAGCCCCTTCTGGAACCAGCTCACCGTGGAGTTGGCGGGCCAACTGGCCGAGCTCTACAACGGCCGCACCTCGCCGGCCGACGCGATCAAGAACGCGGCGGCGGCGATCCAGGCGGAGATGGGGTAACCGGCGATGGCCGTATCCGTCGACGAGCGGGCGGGGACGGGGCGGGGCGCGGACCGTGCCCTGGTCCCGCCCCGGCCGCGGTCGCTCGGCGCCTGGTGGCGGCGCCACGAGCGGCGGCTGGCGCCCTACCTGTTCGTGGCGCCCTTCTTCGTGCTGTTCGCCGTCTTCATGGCCTACCCGGTCGCCAACGCCCTCTGGCTCAGCCTCCACGAGTGGACCGGGCTCGGGGCGATGGAGTGGGTCGGCTGGGACAACTACGGCGAGGTGCTCCGCGACGCCAGCTTCCACCACGCCGCCGCCAACACCGCCTGGTACGCGGCGGCCAGCCTGTTCGTCATCTGCCCCCTGGCGCTGCTGCTGGCGCTGGCGCTCAACAGCCGGCGGGTGGCGGCCAAGGACCTGCTGCGGACCGGCTACTTCATCCCGGTCGTCCTCTCCCCGGTCGTGATCGCGCTGATGTTCACGATCATCTTCGACCAGGAGTTCGGCCTGATGAACGCCGGCCTCCGCGGCCTGCTGGGGATCCGGCCGATCAACTGGCTGGGGTCCCCGGAATGGGCCCGGCTGGTGATCATCATCATCCTCGTCTGGCGCTGGACCGGCTACATCATGATCTACTTCCTGGCCGGTCTCCAGAACATCCCGCGGGAGCTGTACGAGGCCGCCCAACTCGACGGTGCCGGCTCCTGGCGGCTCTTCTGGAACATCACCCTGCCGCTGCTGCGGCCGGTCACCGCCTTCGTCGCCGTGGTCGTCCTGATCGGGGCGTCGCAGATCTTCGAGGAGCCCTACATCCTGACCAACGGCGGCCCCGGCGAGGCAACCCTGAGCATCGCCAACTACGTCCAGCGCGAGGGCTTCGAGCGGCTCAACTTCGGCTACGCCGCGACCGCCAGCTTCATCCTCTTCGCGTTCGTCTTCCTGGTGACCCAGGTCCAGATCCGGTTCTTCGGGATCGGCCGCGAGCAAGAGGGCTAGGGGGAACGAGATGGCGGGAACCGGAAGCCGGGTCTGGCGCGACCGGGCCGTGCCGCTGGCGCTGACCGCGGTGCTCCTCGTCGGGCTGGTGGTGCCGCTGCTGCCCCTCCTCTGGACCCTCTCCTCGTCGTTCAAACCGGTCAGCGACATCTTCATCTACCCGCCCCGGCTGCTGCCCGCGGCGGCGACGCTGGAGAACTACCGGCGCCTCTTCACCGACCTCCCGTTCCTGCGCTGGTTCTGGAACACGCTCTGGGTGAGCGTGGTCTCGACCGGGCTCGCCCTCTTCTTCAGTGCGCTCGCCGGCTACGCCTTCGCCAAGTACGAGTTCCGCGGCAAGACGCTGCTCTTCAACATCGTGCTCGGCTCGCTCCTGGTGCCGTTCGCGGTGCTCCTGATCCCGCTCTTCGTGATGATCACCCGGATCGGCTGGGCCGACTCGTTCCTGGCGCTGATCGTCCCCTGGGTGGCCCCCGCCTACGGCATCTTCCTGATGCGGCAGTACATCGTCCAGGCCGTCCCCAACGAGCTGATCGACGCCGGTCGGGTCGACGGGGCGGGCGAGTTCCGGGTCTTCTGGACCCTGGTCCTGCCGCTGGTCCGGCCCGCCCTCGGCGCCCTCGCGATCTGGAACTTCCTCGGGGTCTACAACAGCTTCCTCTGGCCGCTGGTCGTCATGTCCAGCAACGACAACCTGATGCTGCCGGTCGGGCTGGCCCAGATCTACGGCAACTACAGCCGCGAGTACGGCCTCGTCATGGGCGGCGCGGTCCTCGCCGCCGTCCCCATGGTCGCCGTCTTCATCGCCCTCCGCCGCCAATTCATCGAGGGGCTGACGTTCGGCGCCCTCAAGGGGTAGCGGATAGGTCGTAGGGGATAGGGCAGAGGAGCACGACGAGCGGGCGGGCGGCCCCGTCGGTCTCCTATCCCCTACGCCCTATCCCCTATCGGCTGAAGGAGCGAAGCAGTGCTGTTCGGGGCGTCGTACTACCGCGAGTATCAGCCGTACGATCGGCTCGCCGAGGACATCCGGCTGATGGGCGAGGCCGGGGTCAACTTCGTCAGGATGGGCGACTCGATCTGGAGCCTCTCCGAGCCGGAGGACGGGCGGATCGACCTCGCCTGGCTCGATCCGGTGCTGGACGCCCTGGCCGAGGCCGGGATCCAGGCCGCGCTGGTCACCCCGACCTACGCCATCCCGCCCTGGCTCCACCGCAAGCACCCGGAGCTGATGGCCCACCGGGCCACTGGCCAAGCGGTCGGCTTCGGCGGCCGCCAGAACGCGGACTTCACCCACCCGGCCTACCGCTACCACGCCGAGCGGATCATCCGCGCCGTCGCCGGGCGGTTCGCCGCTCACCCCGCCGTCGTCGGCTGGCAGGTCGACAACGAGACCGGGAACGAGATCCTCCACAACCCCAACGTCTTCGCCCGCTTCGTCGACGCGCTCCGGCGCGACTTCGGCACGGTCGACCGCTTGAACGAGGTCTGGGGGCTCAACTACTGGTCGCACCGGCTCCACGACTGGGCCGACCTCTGGACCCCGGACTCCAACACCAACCCCGGCTACGACCTCGCCTGGCGGCGCTTCCAGGACGGCCTGACGACCGAGTTCCTGGCCTGGCAGGTCGGCATCGTCAAGGAGTACGCGCGGCCCGACCAGTGGGTCACCCAGGACCTGGCCGGCGGCCACGGGCGACCCGCGAGTGACCGCTACGAGGTCGCCCAGGTCGTCGACGTCCTCTCCGAGAACCCCTACCACCCGACCCAGGACGGGCTGGCGATCCCCACCCCCGAGAGCGCGTCGGCCGGCGTCCCCGAGTGGATGCCCGAGGTCGGCCCGTGGACCGTCTCGTTCCGGGGCGACTTGGGGCGGAGCGGCCGCCAAACCAACTTCTTCGTCACCGAGACGAACGCGCTGGGCGTCGGCGGCCCCGCGGCCAACTACCCCGCCTACGACAACCAGTGGCGGCAGGTGGCCTACACCTTCATCTCCCGCGGCGCCAACGCGATCGTCTACTGGCCCTGGCAGACGATCCCCTACGGCGCCGAGACGTTCTGGGGCGGGATGCTCCCCCACGACGGCGCGCCGAACCGCTGCTTCCGCGAGCTGAGCCGGCTCGGCCGGGAGCTGCGCCGCCACGGCGACCGCCTGACCGGCCTCGAACCGGAGGCCGAGGTCGGGCTGCTCTACTCCCAGGCGAGCAAGCACGCGCTGCGGTTCCAGCCCTGCCTGACGCTCCCCGGCCAGGCCACCCCCGACCGCCGCTCCTACGAGCGGATCTTCGACGCCTGCTACCGGGCCTGCTTCGACGCCGGCGCCCAGACCGCGATCGTCCACCCCGCCCAGGCGTGGGAGGGGCTGCCGGTGCTGGTGGTGCCGGCGCTCTACGCGGCGGAGGACGCCCTGCTCGACCGCCTCGTCGGCTACGCCGAGGGGGGCGGCCACCTGCTGCTCACCTTCAAGTCCGGCTACGCCGACGAGTACGCCCGCGCCCGCTGGCGCCGGGCGCCCGACGTCCTCCGGCCGGCAATCGGCGCCGCCTACGGCGAGTATTCGAATCTCGCCCAGCCGCTCGCCGTGCGCGCCGCCGAGGGCAGCGACTTCGCGGTGCCGGAGGGGGCGCGGGCGGAGGCGTGGGCCGACGGCCTGGAGCCCGAAGGGGCGGCGCCGCTCGCCTTCTACGACCACCCCCACTTCGGGCGCTGGCCGGCGGTCACCTCCCAGCCCTTCGGCCGCGGCCGGGTCACCTACGTCGGGACGCTGCCGAACCCGGCGCTCGGGGCGGCCCTGGCGGGCTGGGTGATGGCTCAGGCGGGGCTCTCCCCCCGGATCGCCGACCTGCCCGAACCGGTCCGGGCCGCGACCGCCCGCAACCGGCTCGGGGAGCGCCTCTGGTTCCTCACCAGCTGGTCGGCGACCGAGCAGACGGTGCCCGCGTTGCCGGCCGCGGGCGTCGACCTCCTCACCGACGAGCCGGTCGGCCCCGGCGACCCCCTTGCCCTCGGGCCGTGGGACGTCCGCATCCTGGTCGAACGATAGTGGAGGAGCGCTCGACCCGGCGGCCCCGCCTCTCCGACGCGGTCGTTTCCGCCCTCGCCGCCGAGATCATCTCCGGCCGGATCGCCGCCGGCGCCATGCTGGAGACGGAGCCGCGGCTTTGCGACCGCTTCGGGGTCAGCCGGACGACCGTCCGGGAGGCGGTCGCCCGCCTCGCTCGCAACGGGCTGGTCCGCGTCCGCCAAGGCGCCGGCACCGTCGTCCTCGACCGCTCCCACTGGGACGACCTGGACCCCGAGCTGCTGCGGATCCGGACCAACACCGGCCTGATCGGCGACCTGGTCGCCGACGTGCTGGCGATCCGGCGGTTGATCGAGGTCGAGGTGGCGGGTCAGGCGGCCGGCCGCCGCGACGACGCCGACATCGCTCGGTTGCTCCGCTCGATCGCCGGGATGGAGGCGACGCTGGACGACCCGGTCGCCTACAGCGGCGGCGACGTCGCCTTCCACGAGGCGCTGATCGCCGCCGGCGGCAACGACCTGCTGCGGCAGATGATGCGGCCCGTGAACCAGATCCGGCGGATCGGCTCGGTGCTCACGACCAGCCGCGACCCGGCCCTGATCGCGGTCTCGATGGCCGCCCACCGGGCGATCTTCGCCGCGGTCGTCGCCGGCGACGCCGAGGCGGCGCGGGGGGCGATGGCGGCGCACCTGGACCAGTTCGAGCGGGACATCTCGGACGCGCTGACGACGGCGAGCCCGCGGTCCCTGGAAGCGTTGGCGCGGGTGCCCGTCGCCGCCGGTCGCTGAGCGTCTGGGCGCTCCAGGCGGTCGTCACGAGGAGCAGGAGGTGGACAGACGCCCGATGGATGCCGAGCCGGTCCCGATCACCCGCGCCGGCGCCGACCACACCGGCCGCAGTGCCGCCGTCCACCGTGTCTCCCCGAACACGCCGCTCGCCCGCCATGCCTGCGACGCCGGCCCTGCGGGCGACCCGTCGTCCCTCGTCGCCCGGCGCCACGACGGGCGCCGGGCGGACCACCGCGTCCGGTACGACCAGGCGGTCTTCGGGTGGCGCGGGTCATGGACGCGGCCAGTCGCGCAGAGGGTCGCCGACGGCGCGGTCGCCTGGCACCGGGCGGGAGGGGACGGGTGAAGATCACGGCCATCTCGACCACGGTCGTCAACGCCCGGATGCGCAACTGGGTCTTCGTCAAGGTCGAGACCGACGAGGGGCTGGTCGGCTGGGGCGAGGCCAGCCTGGAGTGGAAGACGCGGGCCGTCGTCGGCTGCGTGGCGGACCTGGCGCCGCTCGTCGTAGGCCAGGACCCGCGCCGGATCGAGCACCTCTACGGGGTCATGTACCGCCACTCCTTCTTCCGGATGGGCGTCGTCGGGATGAGCGCCCTCTCCGGAATTGAGCAGGCCTGCTGGGACATCTTCGGCAAGAGCCTGGGGGTGCCGGTCTACGCCCTGCTCGGCGGCGCCGTCCGCGACTCGATCCGGATGTACGACCACCTCGGCGGCGGCGAGATGGGCGCCCTGTATCTGGAGGACCAGCCGGAGCGGATGGCCGAGCGGGCGCTGGCGTCGGTCGCCGCCGGCTACGACGCGATCAAGGCGCTGGTGGTGCCGGTCAGCGAGCCGCTGGTGGGGACCGCCCCGATCCGCCACGCCGCGGCCTGCCTGGCCGCGATCCGGGACGCGGTCGGCGACGGGGTCGACATCATGGTCGACCTCCACGGCCGGACCACCCCCGCGGCGGCCGTCCAGTACGGCCAGGCGCTCGCCCCCTACCGCCTCTTCTTCTTCGAGGAGCCCTGCCCGCCGGAGAACGCCAAGGCGACGGCCGAGGTGGCGCGGGCGCTGCCGGGGGTGCCGATCGCCACCGGCGAGCGGTTGGTCACCCGCTTCGCCTTCCGCGAGCTGCTGGAGCTCGGCGCCTGCGCGGTGATCCAGCCCGACCTCTGCCACTGCGGCGGGCTGTGGGAGGCGCGCAAGATCGCGGCGATGGCCGAGGTCTCCTACGTCTCCGTCGCGCCCCACAACCCGCTCGGCCCGATCGCGACGGCCGCCGCCGTCCAGTTCGGGTTCGCCACCCCCAACTTCCTGATCCAGGAGGCGATCCGCTCAGACGTGCCCTGGCGCGACGAGGTGGTCACCACCCCGGTCCGGGTGGTCGACGGCCGCGTCTCCTTGCCGGTTGCGCCCGGCCTGGGGATCGAGGTCGACGAGGTCGCCGCCGCCCGCCACCCCTTCGCGCAGGAGTCCCTGATGCAGCCCTACCACCGCGACGGCGCGGTGGCCGACTGGTAGGCTGCACCCCCGGCGGCGAGCCGACAGCCGGGGAACGGCGAAGCGCCGCCGGGGGCGGTGGCGAAGGGGGAGGGGACGGTGGAGCGGGTCCGCTGGGGCATCCTGGGGACGGGGCGAATCGCCGCCGACTTCGCGACCGGGCTACAGGCGTTGCCCGACGCCGAGCTGGCCGCGGTCGGCTCGCGCTCGGCCGAGTCGGCGGCCGCCTTCGCCGACCGCTTCGGCGCGGCCCGGCGGCACCCGAGCTACGCCGCCCTGGCCGAGGATCCCGAGGTCGACATCGTCTACGTCGCGACCCCGCACCCGCTCCACCACGAGAACGCCAGGACGTGCCTGGAGGCGGGCAAGGCGGTGCTCTGCGAGAAGCCGTTCACGCTCAACGCCGTCGAGGCCCGCGACCTCGTCCGCCTCGCCCACGAGCGGGGGCTGTTCCTGATGGAGGCGATGTGGACCCGCTTCCTGCCGGCGGTCGTCGAGGTCCGCCGCCTGCTCGCCGGCGGGGCGATCGGGGAGGCCCGATTCCTGATCGCGGACTTCGGGTTCCGCAAGGAGTTCGACCCCCGCCACCGCCTGTTCGACCCGGCCCTCGGCGGCGGCGCCCTGCTGGATGTCGGCGTCTACCTCGCCTCGCTCGCCTCGATGGTCTTCGGCCCGCCGGCGGAGATCCGGTCCCTGTCCCAGCTCGGGTCGACCGGCGTCGACGAGCGGGCCGCCCTGCTCTTCGGCTACGGTGGGGGTCGGTTCGCCCAGCTGACGGCGGCGATCGCGACCGGCACCCCGCAGGAGGCGACGGTCGTCGGCGACGGCGGCTGGATCAGGCTCCACCCGCTCTGGTGGAAGACGACCTCCTTCACGCTCGCGGCCGCCGGCCGCGAGCCCGAGACCGTCGTCGCCCCGTACGAGGGCAACGGGTACACCCACGAGGCCGCCGAGGCGGTGCGCTGCCTGCGGGCGGGCCTCCCGGAGAGCCCGGGGATGCCGCTCGCCGAGACCGTCGCCGTCGTCGAGGCGCTGGACCAGGTGCGGGCGGAGTGGGGCCTGCGCTACCCGGGGGAGTAAGGGAGGGGAGGGGACCGTGGAGTACGGGCAGGTTCCGGGCGTCGACAAGCCGATCTCGCGCCTCGTCCAGGGCACGGTCATGGTCCGCGAGGACGACCTGCCGGGCAGCTTCGCCCTCCTCGACGCGGTCTTCGCCCAGGGCTGCACCGCCTTCGACACCGCCCGCCACTACGGCCGCGGCAACGAGGCGACGGTCGGCCGCTGGCTGCGGGCACGGGGGCTGCACGACCGCGTCGTCGTCATCGGCAAGGGCGCCCACCACGGCCCGGAGGGGAACCGGGTCACCCCGGCCGATATTGCCGCCGACCTCGACGCGTCGCTGACCCAGCTCGGCCTGGACGCGATCGACCTCTACCTGCTCCACCGGGACGACCCGGCGGTGCCGGTCGGCCCGATCGTGGAGGCGCTCAACGAGCACCATCGGGCGGGCAAGATCCGCGCGTTCGGCGGCTCGAACTGGACGCACGGGCGGATCGCCGAGGCGAACGCCTACGCCGCGGCCCATGGCCTCGTCCCCTTTGTCGCGAGCAGCCCGCAGTTCAGCCTGGCCGAGCAGGCCGATCCCCCCTGGCCGGGCTGCGTCTCGATCGGCGGTCCGGCCGGGGAGGAGGCGCGGGAGTGGTACCGCCGAGAGCGGATGCCGCTTTTCACCTGGTCGAGCCTGGCCGGCGGCTTCCTCTCCGGCCGCTACGACCGGCAGAACCTCGCGACGCTCCAGGACCCGGTCGCCGAGCGGACCCGGCGCTCCTACGGCACCGACGCCAACTTCGAGCGGCTGGCCCGGGTCGGAACGCTCGCCGCCGAGCGCGGCCTGACCGTGCCCCAGCTCGCGCTCGCCTACGTGCTGGCCCAGCCGCTGGAGCTGTTCGCCCTGGTCGGCAGCGAGAGCGGGGAGGAGTTCGCGGCCAACGTGGCGGCGGGCGCGGTCCGCCTCGCGCCCGCGGATCTGGACTGGCTCGACCTGCGGCGGGAAACCCGGTGAGGATCGAATCGATGGAGCCCGGGATCTTCGAGACGACCTTCCCCCGGTCGACGCTTGCGGCGACGCTCGACGCGGTGGCTGCCCATGGCCTGAGCTGGGTCCAGTTCGACCTCGCCTCCGCCGGCGTGCCGTCGCTGCCGGAGCACGTCCCGGACGCCCTCGCCGAGGGGATCGGCCGTGACACCGGCGACCGCGGCATCCGCCTCGCCGCGGTCTCCGGCACCTACAACATGGTCCACCCCGACCCCCGCGTCCGCGACCGCGGGCTCGCCGGCCTCCGCGTCATCGCCGCCGCCTGCGGGGCGATGGGGGCCCCGGTCATCACGCTCTGCACCGGCAGCCGCGACCCGGCCAACATGTGGCGGCGGCACCCGGACAACGGGACGCCCGAGGCGTGGCAGGACCTGGTCGCCTCGCTCACGGCCGCGCTGGTGATCGCCGACGAGTTCGATGTCGCGCTCGCGTTCGAGCCCGAGCCGGCCAACGTCGTCGCCAGTGCGGCGCTCGGGCGGACCCTCCTGCGGGAGCTGGACCACCCCCGCCTGAAGGTCGTGCTCGACCCGGCCAACATCGTCGCCTCCGATCTCGATCGGCCACCGGGCGCCGTCCTCGACGAGGCGTTCGCCCTCCTCGGCGAGCACATCGTCGTCGCCCACGCGAAGGACCTGACCGCGGCCGGTGCCTTCTGCGCCGCCGGCCGCGGGGTCGTCCCCTGGGACCGATGCCTCGGCCTGTTCCGGGACGCGGGGTTCGCCGGCCCACTGATCCTCCACAGTCTCGAGGAGGACGACGCGGACCGCGCCGTCGCCTTCCTCCGGGACGCGATCACCCGCACCGAAACGGGGTAGCCGGTCGCGGGCTGCTTCGACGACCAGTTGGCGACGATGACGCAGGTCTGGGAGGGCGAAGCGGTCGCCGCCGGCATCGGTCCGATCGGCCCGTCGGCGGCCTAGCCCGGCAGCCCGCCGGCCCGGACCAAGGACAACCTGCCGGCGGTCCACCTGCGGTGGCTGCCGCTCCGCGCCCGCAGGAGGCGTTGGCGACCCTGTCGCTCCCGCTCCCGCTCACCGAGCCAGGGGCCGGGCCGGTGGAGACCCAGGCCCGGTTCGTCCGGCGTCGGCAACCGCAGGCCATCTCCAAGGAGGCCCACCACCGCGGGCTCGAGACGCGGCGGTGGTGGTCGGAGTTGGCGACCTACCGCCCGACATCGGCGCTGTTCGGTGTGTTCCCGCTCGTCGGTTGCTCGCACACCGGCGATGACCGCCTCGGCTGCCAATGCCCGTCGAGCCGCCGGGTGCCGTACGCCCCACCCGACGTTCGCCGACGCGCTGGCCTTCATCGCCGCGACTCGTGGCGGCACCGGGGTTTCCACGCATCCCCTCGCGCCAGCGACCCGCTCAACATCCCATCAACCGCCCAACCGCGACGCGTTGCTCCGCCCCCGAAGGGCTGAGTCGAGGTACGGCTCGATGGGAGAACCGGGACCGACCCTGCCACTCGTCGAACCCTCCCACGTCCGCCCGCGCCCGGTTCGCCGCGTCGTTCAGCCAGCACGACGGCGTGCCCGCCGCGCTCCCCCGGCCACGCTTGCCCGACGACCTCCGCCAGCGGCCGCCCCGGCGTCGCCGGCGCCAGCGCAGTCGCCGCCAGCCCCCAAAACGGCGAGCCGCTCCCCACCGCCACGGCAGGCAGCCGGAGTTGGTCGAGGCCGGGGTGGGCTGAACCGCCACTTGGTCAGGCGCCTGTGAATCAGCCCAAGGACACCGGATCCGCAACGTGGGGCCAGGGCGCGGCAGACCCGATCCGGCGCAAGCCGCCGGTCATACCCGACGGGGTGAACCCACTTGACCAGGAGTCGGGATCGTGGCGTCCTCGCGGGGGGCTGGCGTCGGCGGCCTAGCAGCCGGTGTTGGGACTTAGCTTCAGGATCCCCTCGGGGACGCGCCGGTTGGTCTCCTCGGCCCCGGTCCAGCCCAGGGCGTAGGCGGCGGCGACGTGGGGCGTCGCCATGCTCGTGCCGCTCCTCCGATCGTAGCCGTCGCCGGGCGCGGTCGAGACGACCCGAGCCCCCGGCGCCGCCACGTCGAGGTCGGCTCCCGTGTTGCTGAAGTTGGCGCGGGTGTCGTCGGCGCCGGCGGTGGCGGTCCGGCCCCGGCCGCCGGCGCAGCCGTCGGTGTCGACCAAGGCCGAGACGGTCGTCACCTCGCGGTAGGTGGCCGGCGCGATGCCGTTGGCGTCGATGCCGGAGTTGCCCGCCGCCGCCGCGAGGGTGAGCCCTACCTCCCGCACCCCACAGACCGCGTTGTGGAGGGCCGACGTGGCCGGGCCGCAGGGGTTGTGGTCGGCCGCGATGGCCTCCCCGACGAGGCTCATGTTGACGACCCGGACGCCCGTCGCGGCCGCGTTCTTGGTCACCCAGTCGAGACCGCAGATCGTCCATGACGACCGGCCAACGCGAGCGTCGTCTAGCACTTTAACGTCGTAGAGCGGCGTCCCGGGCGCCACACCGACGACGCCAAAGCCGTTGTTGAGGGCGCTGATGGTACCCGCCACGTGGGTCCCGTGCCCCTCGACGTCGGTGCCGAAGGTGTTGCCCTCGCCCTCCGGCTTGGTGCAGTCGAAGCCGCCCTTGACCACCCCTGCCAGGTCGTCGTGCGCCGCGGCGATCCCGGTGTCAAGCACGGCGATCGGGCTGCCGGAGCGGGCCGGTTGCGCCGGTGGCACCCCCTCGCCCGCGACATCCGCCCCGACCCGGTCGACCCCGAGTGGTAGGTCATCGGCGGCGGCTTCGAGCAGCCGGTCCGGCTCGATGGAGGCGACGCGGGGGTCGCGCGCCAACTGCCGCAGGGCCGTCTCGCTGGGGATCTCGGCGGCGAAGCCGCCCAGGACGGCCTCGTAGACGTGCGTGACGCCGACGCCGTTGGCACGTCCCACCTCGCGGACTGCCGCCCGAACTTGACCACCCTCGGGGCGGCCCCCGGTCCGGCTCGCCCCCGTCGCCTCGGGTTTCAGGACGACGATGTAGCGCCCCTCGACCCTGGTCTCAGCCCGTCCACCCGGGGCCGCCCCTGCTAACGGGACGAGACCCGCGGTGAGCATCGCGATGAGGGTGACGAGGCTGGGAAGCAGGACCCAGCGTCGGGGCATCGGGGGAGCCTCCCTGGGTGCGACACGGCATCGGATGTCGATTCCGAAGTCGGGATTCTACACGCTTGTCCCCAGGATTTCGGCCGATGCCCGCTCGCCGGGACGCGATTCGATGAGGGCGAGCCGTCCCCCCACCACTCCATCCACGCGAGTCGGCCGCAGGGCGGGAACGGCCGGGGGAATCGGCCGGAGCGACGGGCCATGCGCCCCCTGGGAACCAGCTGGCCCACGGACGCGCCATCCGGAACATGCCCGGGCATGCGGATCGTGTGGTGATGGGCGACTGCCACCGCCACCGCACCGGCCGGTGCCCCGGTGCCGGCTCTAGTCCGAACCTCCCAGCCCCTGCGTGAGCCGCCCCAGTTCCGCCAATGCGAGATCGACTCGCCCCCGGTTCGCCGCGTCGTTCAGCCAGTGCGAGACCCCAGAGGGGTGCGGCAGCGGCACCAGCACGAAGGCGTGCCCGCCGCGCTCCCCCGGCCACACCCGCCCGACGATCTCGGCCAGCGGCAGCCCCCGCGTCGCAGGTGCTAGGGCGTTCGCCGCCAGCCGCCCCAGTGAGACGACCGCCGCCGGCCGCACCAGCCCGATCTCCCGGTCCAGGTGGCCCCGGCACCAGCCGATCTCCCTGGCCGAGGGCGCCCGGTCCCCCTTGCCCCCCGTCGCCTTGCCGGGGAAGCACTTCGTCAGGCTGGTCAGGTAGAACCGCTCGTGCAGGGCTCCCGGCGGGAACCCGGCCCGCTCCAGCCACCGCCCGAGCGTTTTCCCGGTCGCCCCGGAGTAGGGGACCCCCAGCTCGTGCGTCGCCGGCCCCGGCGCCTGCCCGACCACCATCAGCCGCATTCCCGCGTCGCCCTGGAAGATCGGGTTCGCCGCGGGGATCGACCCCGCCTCGACGCACCGCCGGCAGACCGCGATCTCCGCCTGCACGACGCATAGCACCCCCTGCCGCTCGGCCACCCCCGGTGGGCACGCGCCGCCGGACCCGTCTCCTGGCGCGGTCGACGGCGGCAGGAGGGAAGGGGTCGATGGAACGCCGGAGTCTCGTCCGATCTCGCGGGGCGACGCCAAGGTGATTCCCTGTCGGTGGACACCTCTGCTCCGAACACCGGGAGGGCACCCGGAGCGGGGGTGGGGTAGGAGCATTTTGGCAGCACGCCGTTGGTCGGGACCCACGGTGACCCGCCTCCGGCCCCAATCGTGCCTCACATCGCCCGGCCGTGACCAAGCAAAAACCCCCCTCCGCCCAGGCGGAGGGGGTCGTCTCCGGCGGGGATGCCGGACCCTGGAAACGCAACGGGCGGGCGGCCGAAGCCGCCCGCCCGCACGTCCCGTCGCCGGAACGGTTCCCCGGAGGGAGCCGTCTTTAGCTGACGAACGCGACGTTGTAGTCGCCGCCGGAGGCGTCCGCGATCGCCGTCCCGCCGTTGGCGGAGACGCCGATGTTGGTGCTGTTGGCGATCGCGCCGCCGTCGACGGCGACGCCGCCGATGGTGTCGCCGACGCCGATCGCGCTGCCGACGTTGCCGCCGGAGTTGATGTCGC
>CADCWF010000141.1 GCA_902806345.1 uncultured Thermomicrobiales bacterium | reverse complement strand
GTCGGCGTATCGAGGCCGGGGTTGTCGGCGACCTCGCTGCAGGAGACGGGTGGACGCGGGCCAGCGCAACGCGGCCGACGCTTTGCACGCCAGCCAGGGTGCGGATCTCGCGTCGTAGAAACAGCCGGGGGTGGAGGCGAAGGCGGGCTTTTGGGCTGCCAGTAGGCGGCGCCGAACCAGCACCTGCGACGAGGGCGGATGGCGCACCCAGGGCCGACCCGTCCAATCGCCTCGGTCCGGATTGTGCCGCTTGAGCCCTGCCCGGATCGAATGGTCTCGTCTCCCGCCGTGGAAGGATCGTCCGTCGCCCTCGTCGCTGGCGTGGAGCGTGCGCATCCTCGGTCCGCCGGCCTGGTTGCCGGCAAGGAGGAGCGGTTGGACGGAACCTGGCGGTCCATCGACGACCGAGTGATCCGCGAGGACGGCGACCTGGAGCGCGGCATCCTCGCCCGAAGTTCGCCGCTGGCAGACGCCCCCGACCTCGATCCGCTGCTGGCTCGGATCGGTGATGCCCGCTACGTCCTGCTCGGTGAGGCTTCGCACGGCACCCACGAGTACTACCTGTGGCGGGCCCGTCTCAGCCGCCGCCTGATCGAGGAGAAGGGCTTTTCGTTCATCGCCGTCGAGGGCGACTGGCCGGATTGCTTCCGGGCCAATTGCTACGCCCGCGGCGAGTCCGACGACCGATCTTCGACGGAGGCGCTGGCCGGGTTCACCCGGTGGCCGACCTGGATGTGGGCGAACTGGGAGGTCGCCGCCCTCGTCGAGTGGTTGCGCGGTCACAACCGGCACCGGTCCGAAGGTCCCACGATTGGCTTCTTCGGGCTCGACGTCTACTCCCTGCGGGAATCGCTCCAGGCGATCGTCGGGTTCCTCGATGAGAACCACCCGGAAGCGGTCGAGGACGCCCGGCGGGCCTTCCGCTGCTTCGAGGCGCTCGGCGGCGACGACCCCCAGGAGTACGCCCTCGCGACCCGCCTCGTGCCGGCCTCCTGCGAGCAAGAGGTGCTCTCCCTGCTGCGGGAGGTCCGGGGTCGGGTCCGGGCCGGCGCCGCCCGAGGCGACCTTTCCGCCCTCGATGCCGAGACTAACGCCGAGGTCGTGCGCGGGGCGGAAGCCTACTACCGGACGATGATCCAGGGCGGGCCTGGCTCGTGGAACCTGCGCGACCGCCACATGGCGGCGACGCTCGACCGCCTGATGGCGTTCCACGGTCCCGAGGCCAAGGCGATCGTCTGGGCCCACAACACCCACATCGGCGACGCCCGCCAGACCGACATGGCCGAGGACGGGATGCTCAATCTCGGCCAGATCGTGCGCGAGGAGCACGCCGCCGAGGGGGTCGTCCTGGTCGGATTCGGGTCGCACGAGGGATCGGTCATCGCCGGTCGCGGCTGGGACGCGCCGATGGAGGAGATGCCGGTGCCGCCGGCCCGTCCTGGGAGCTGGGAGGCGGCGCTCCACCGGCTCGGCGGCGAGGACCGCCTGCTGATCTTCCCGGGCGAAGCCGAGGAGGGCGCCCTGGCGACCCGCCGCGGCCACCGCGCGATCGGGGTCGTGTATCGGCCGGAGGCCGAGTGGGGCAACTACGTGCCGACCGTCCTCCCGCTCCGATATGACGCCTTCCTCTACCTCGACCGGACGCGGGCGCTCCACCCGTTGCCCGTCCAGGCGAACGACGAGCCGCCGGAGTTGTACCCGTGGAATGCGTAGGACCGGCGAGGGACCTTCGTGAACGGTTGATCGCCTCTCCTGCCTGGCCATCATTCATCCCGTGTCAGGCGAAGAATTGTGCTCCATCTCATGCAACGACCGCTCGCACGTCGACACCGTGAAGGATCCTTTACGCTATTCCGGATGACGTGGGTGGTGGTCTCGGCTCACCCGGGCGAGACGGCCTGCGATTCCGCGATGCGCCCGGAATCGCCCATGGATAGCCGGAGGCCGGCCGCACTGGCAAACCCGACCAAGGCGCAGACGACCCACGGGAGGGCCGGCCGGTCGAGGCTTTGGCCGAGGTCGTAGAGGTAGCCACCGGCGACGTTGCCCAGTCCGCCGCCGATCGCGATCGAGAGCGCGGCGACACCGAAGTAGGAGCCGAGCGCTCTCCGGTCGGCCAGCGCCGCGGCCACCGTCTGCTCGTTCGGCCGGACCAGCGTCGTCCCCAGCGAGAAGAGGAAGACGGCGGCCAGCAGCACCGGCACGCCGGGAGCGAAGCCGATCGCGAGGAGGCCGATGGCGGTCGCCGCCACCCCGAGGACGAGCGAGCCGGTCGCCCCGAGCCGCGGCTCGAGCAGGCGGGGCAGCGGGTAACCAAGCAACACCGTCACCGCCGAGTTGATCCCCGTCACCCAGGCGACCGCCTCGACCGAGCCGGCGAGGGCGACCGTCGCCAGCGGCAGCGTCAAGAAGAACTGGGTGGACATGAACCAGTGGCCGGCCATCAGGGAGACGAAGGTCACGAACCGGCGGTCGCGCAGGGCCAGCCCAAAGCCGTGCCAGAAGCCGCCTTCCCCCTGAGACACCGCCACCGGAGGCAGGAAGAGGACGACCGTCGCGAAGATGAGCAGGTAGCAGCCGCCGCTGACGAGCGCGACGAGGTCGAAATCGACCCGCAGCAGGAGCGCCCCAGCCTGGGTGCCGAGGGTGATCCCGAGTCCGACCACGACGCCGGTGATCGCGAAATAGCGCGGACGCTCCCCCTCGGTCGCGAGGGCGGCGATGGCGGCCGACTTCGGGGCGTCGAACAGGGCCCCGCCGACGGCGGCCAGGATCACCGCGGCCAGGAGCAGCGGGTAGGTATCGGCCCAGGCGAGGGCGGCGAAGCCGACCGCGCGGACCAGCATGCCAACCGCAATCAGCCCCTTGGCGCCGACCCTGTCGGCCAGGGCGCCGCTGAAGGTGGTCAGCCCCTGCTGGAGGAACTGGCGGATCGCGAGGACGACGCCGATCGCGGCGGCCGCCCAGCCGAGCCCGTCGACGTAGTGGACGGCGAGCAGCGGCACGACCAGGAAGAAACCGCCCCAGGCGAAAAACGTCGTCACCATCAAGACGACGAGGCCACGCCGGCGGTCGGCATCCGAGAGCGGGTGGGAAGGAACAGGGAAGTCGGTCACGCCAACCTGCGCTGCGATGGGGTCGGACGGATCGGGGTCGGGGGTCGGGGTCGAGGTTGGATGCGGGAACGGGAGCGGGCAACCGGTCCGCACGGACGGGATCGTCAGCTGGTACCGGCCGCGGCCGGCGTCCAGGTCTCGACCGTCTCCATCGCCAGCCGGAGGGCGAGCGTCAGGCGGTCGGCGTCGGGGAGGGTGCCCTCTCGCCGGAGCGGCCGGCGGATCGCCTGGTCGCCGTCGACCACGGTGACCCCGGCGAGGTCGAGCTGGCCGCCGGCAATCCGCGCCAGGACGGCACGCTGGAGGCCACCGCCCTGCCAGGAGAGCACGAGCATCGCCCCGTCCGGCGTCGCCTGGATGCCCGCCTGGACCGAGCAAGGCCAGCCGCTGGCGACCCGCTCGGCGGCTTCGCTCAGCAGGTGCTCCTCCGCCGAGGCGCCCGGCGCCACCGGCGCGCCACCAGCATGCCCACCTCGGCGAAGGCGGACGGTCCGCAACGCGGGCGCACCGGTGAGCGTTGCCACCCGCGCCCGGATGCCTTCGTCGCGCCAGGCCCACCAGAGGCCGCCGAGGATGGCGACGTGGAAGGCAAGGATGGTCAGGCTCAACGCCGGCACGCCCCCGTCGTACATCTGCGTCCAGTCGCCGTTCAAGCCGGTCAGCACGTCGAGCAGCGGGTAGACGACCAGGGCGTTGACGAGCGAGACGACCACGAACTGGATCAGCAGCTCGTTGAATGCGGCGCGCATCGGCGGCCGGCGGAGGAAGACGAGCCCGAGCGCGGTCGCCGCCAGGGCAAGGTTGACGAGCGTGCCGGCCGCGGCGATGACAATCTGCTCGGGGTCGGAGAATTGCCTCGGGTCGTAACCGACGAAGCCGGCAAACCCGTAGTAGCCCCAACTCAGGACGCGGCCGCCGAGGGCGGTGATGGCCGCGGCGTGGCCGAGTTCGTGGAGGGCGACCGAGACCGGCACCAGGAGGAAGAAGGCGGCCTGATCGACGAGCCCCCGCTCGGCCGGGGTGAACGTCCGGTCGAAGACCGTGCGCCAGGAGCGGGCGAGCTGGAAGACGACGCGGACACCGAGCGCCAGGTAGAAGAGGCTGATCAGGGCGAAGGGGCCGAGCGCGTCCATCAGCGCCGACCGCGGCCGGCAGCGGCCGCCGGGCCACCCGAGGTTGGCGACGGCCGAGCACCGGCGTTGCCGATGGGAGCCGGTCGGGGATCGGCGGTCGAGCGCCAGAGCCCGACGCCGAGCGCCGAGAGGAAGACCACAATCCCCCCGGCGGCGACCGCGGCCGAACTGCCGAAAGCCGCCGCGGTGCCGCCGGCGATCGCCGCCCCGATCGGGGTCGAGCCGGCGAAGACCGTCGTGTAGATGCTCATCACCCGGCCCCGCATCGCGTCCGGCGCGGTGGACTGGACGGCGATGTTGGCCATCGCCATCGTGGTGCTCATCGAGAAGCCGATCGCAGCCATCAGGACCAGGACGACCGGGATCGGCGCCCCGACGCGGGCCGCCATCGCCAGCCCGACCTCCGCAAGGCCAAACGCGGCGCCGGTGGCGAGCATCGCCCAGCGCCCCGGTTTGCGGCCCGAGAAGGCCAGCCCCAGCGCCCCCGCCAGCGAACCGATCCCGAGCGACGACATCAGGAGGCCGAACCCGCCGGCGCCGATCGCCAGGTCATCTCGGGCGAGGAGCGGCACCCAGACGTTGAAGTTCATGCCGAACGTGGCTACCAGCCCAACCAGGACGAGCGGCCGGAGCACGGCCGCGGTGCCGGCGGCGTAGGCCAGACCCTGGCGCAACCGTTCCAGCGCCCCCTCGCCAACGACCACGCCCGGCGCCCGTCCCTCCGTCCGCATCAGGAGAAGCGCGGCGAGGACCGGCAGGTACGACGCGGCGTTGAAGACGAAGCAGACGGCGGTGCCGGCCGTGGAGAGGAGGACTCCGGCCAGGGCGGGGCCGACGACCCGGCTGCCGTTGAAGAGCGCCGAGTTGAGCGCCACGGCGTTGCTGAGATCGGGTTTGCCGACGATGTCGGTGACGAACGCCTGGCGCGTCGGCATGTCGACGGCGTTGACGCAGCCGAGGCTGACGGCGACGGCGTAGATGTGCCACAACTCGACTCGGCCGGTGGCCACCAGTACTGCCAGGAGCGACGTCAGCAGGAGGTAGACGGCTTGGGTCGCGATCAGCAGCCGCCGCTTCGGGAAGCGGTCGGCGAGGACGCCGCCGGGGAGGCCAAGCAGGAGCGACGGTCCGAACTGGCAGACATTGATCAGCCCGAGGTGGAGCGGCGAGTTGGTGAGGCCGAGGACGAGCCAGCTCTGGGCGAGGCTCTGCATCCAGGTGCCGGTCAGCGAGAAGAGCTGGGAACCCCAGAGGAGTCGGTAGTCGCGGTGGCGGAAGGCGCTCAACCCGCGCGGCAGACGGCTCGACCGGTCGCGGTGGGCCGAGACGGCGCTGGGGGTGACGGTCGGTTGCTCGGCGGACGGGGACAACGGAACTCCTGACGGTCGGCGCCGAGGGGAACCCGCTCCTTCCCGCCTGCCGGGCCGACGCCGACTATTGTCGCAGGACGGGTGCCGGGAAAGGCGGCGTCCGTGGCGGCGGCCACGACCGCGACCCCCGGGACCGTCAACGGCGAAGGGGACGCCGGCAGCCGGCGTCCCCTTCGCCTCCCCCGACCGGCGCCCCGCGTTGCCGCGGCGCCGGTCTCCGAACCCCCGTTCTCGCCCGCCTAGGTCAGGCGGGTCCCGCCGTACCAGCGCGACGCGTAGTAGTCGGAGTCGATGTCGCTGACCCGGACCCCGGTGCTCTCGTTCTCGGCGTGGACGAACTGGCCGCCGCCGATGTAGATGCCGGAGTGGGAGAGCCCGTCGCGGAAGGTGTTCTGGAAGAAGACCAGGTCGCCCGCCTGGAGTTGGCCCCGGGAGACGGACTGCCCCATCCCGACCTGGACAAACATGTCGTGGGTGATGTCCATGCCGAGGACGTTCTTGGCGACGAACATCGTGAACCCGGAGCAGTCGAAGGCGTAGGGGCCCTCTCCGGCATAGGCGTAGGGGTAGCCGACGTACTGCATCGCGAAGTCGGCCATCTCCTGGCCGCTTCCGCCGCCGCCGTTCGCGGGACTGTCGTCGCCCTCGTCGTCGTCGGTCCCGCCGTTGCCCCGATCCCGGTTGTCCCGTTGGGCGGCCTCGGCGACGGCCGTCTCGATCGTGGCCGTCTCAGCCGGAGCGGCCACAAGGTCCGGCGTGACGCCGTCGTCGCCGCTGGCGTTGACGGTCGCCGGCGGCTCCCAGGCGATGAACGAGGCGTGGATGAAGGCGGCAGCGCCGCCGCAGTTGACCGGTTGCCACTCGCCCGCGGTGTCGCCGATGACGTCGACTGAGGAGCCCTCGGCCAGCCAGCCCATCTCGGCCGAGGCGAAGTCCATCCCGGCCCGGCAGACCGCGCCATCGCCGTTGGTGCCGGCAATCCAGGCGGTGGCGACGACGTTGGCGGGGTCGTAGGCGGCCGTCTCGGGCGCCGGAACCGGGGCCTCGGCGGGCGCTTCGGCCGGCGTCACTTCGACCGGGGCGGTCTCCGCCGCCAACTCGACCGGTGCCGCCTCGGCGCTGCCATCCTGTGCAGCGTCGTAGGACGCTTCCTTGCCCTCGGGTTCGTAGGCGACTTCGGGTGCGACCTCGGTCTCCCCCGTGCCGAGCGAGTAGGCGGGGACGAACCCGCCGGCGTCGACTTCGTACCAAGGGGTGCCGTCGGCGTCGTAGTGGGGTCCGCTCACCACGCCCATCCACGCCCCGGGAGCCACCTCACTGGCACCGGCCGCGGACCAACTGGGTTCGGAGCGGACGAGGAGCGTTTCGCCCGTGACCACCGTGACGGCGGTTCCCGGGGCAAAGTCGGGGGCGGCACGTGCCGCCAATGGCACGAAGGGTGCAAAGATCATGAATGCGGCGAGTGCGGCGGCAAGCCGGCACGACGCCGTCATGGCGAATGTCAAAGCCCTTCCCTCCAAAGGTCTCCGGCCGAGCAGCCCCTCGACCGGCCCGTAGGTGACGGGTTACAGAGACCTGGGTCCCCCCTGTTCCGGGCCGGGCTTTGATGCCCTCCCGACGGTCCGGCGGCGGGGTCCATCCACCCCGGCACACGGACTGATGCGGTGACCGTGGGGCGCGTCATCCATCCCTGGCACGCCCGGTCGGTGCTCGCTGCCGCCGCCCGCGACGCGGTCGGGGCGACGTTTTTGTCCCCGGCGCGTGGGTGACCACGCCCGGATGCGCCGACCATAGCAACGTGGCTTCGTTCGTGTCAACCCCTTCTCGGGGGAATTCTCGCCGCGGAGTGACAGCCGGGACCCACGGATGCGCGGTCCCTAGGCGCACAGGCCGGTCACGCGTGGCCGTCGGCGTCGCTTCGGCGGGTGCTCAATGGTCGGCCGGGCGTCGTGGCCGTATCGGTGCCGCGGGCGCGGTGTCGGCCTCCCGGCGCTGCGATGCGATCAGATCCAACTCGTACTGGGCCTGCTCCAGGCGCAGCCGGACCCGCTGCTCGTCGCGTACCCAGACATCGCGGCGGACGGCGGCGTCTGCCAAGCGAAGCTCGTCGAGGTGGTTGGACAGGGAGGAGAGCCGGAAGCCGAGGTCGCGGTGCGCTTCGACCATCTCCTCGATCCGCTCGATGAGCCGCTCGAAGCGCTGCTCCTGGCCGGTCCGGGTGTCGGCGAAGCGGGCGTCCATCTCCTGCCGGGTGTCCTCGAGGCGGTCCAGCATCACCTCGTGCCGCTCGACCGCCTGGCTCTGGAAGCGGCTGAGGTCCTGGCGGAGGCCGACGTCGATGCCCCGGAGGTCCTCCAGCGCCGGGTCGATGTGGACGAGCGAGCGGCGGGTGTCGTCGATCAGGTCGAAGAGGTGGCCGAGGTCGGAGCGCAGCTCGTCGATGCGGGCGGCGACGGTCTCGCCTGCCTGGGCGACCTCGGTGACGCGGCGGCGGGCCTCCTGGTCGACGATCTTGACCGCATCTTCGGCCCGGATGACATCGCGCCGGATCGCGTCGTTCTCGCCGCGGAGGGCGTCGATCGAGTCGCGCAACTGGTGGGAGACAACGGCGGTCCGATCGATCTGAGCCGAGACGTGGTCGATCTGGGTCTGGAGCTCCTCGTCGCGCTTGCGGTACTGGCTCGTATCGTCCGCCTTTTGGCGGGACGCCTCCAGCATCTCCATGATATGGGCCTGGATCGAGCGCATCGGCCGGCCCACGTCCTCGATCCGGCTCTCGAGGTCGGTCACCGTCTGCCTGGTCCGGGTCTCGTCCAGGGCTCGCGCCTGGAGTGCCTGGGCGACCTCCTGCTTGAACTGGTCGATTGCGATCCGGTTCTGGGCGGCACTGCCCTCGTAGTGCTTGAGGATCTCCTCCTCGCGGCTCTGGCGGGCGAGGAGGTCGCGCACCGCCTGCCGCGTCTCGTCGATCTGGTTCTGGAGGGCGAGGATCCGCTGCTCGTCGCGGCGCCGCTCGTCGTCCTGCCGGTAGGCCGCCGAGGAGATGCCCGACTGGGGCTTCATCGGTGCGCTCATCGCCTGCTCCCGTCCGTGCCGAGGCGGTCGCCGCCGTCTCTGTCGTTACTGCCGGCGCCGTCGAAGGCGCGAACCGTCGCCACCACACTGCGGCCGAGGGCGGCGGGGTCGTAGCCCCCTTCGAGCACGGCCACCAGCCGCCCCCCGGCGTGTTCGTCGGCCAGCGCCGCCACCCGCCCCGCCAAGGCCGCGAAGCCCGCCTCCGAGAGGCGCATCCCGGCGAGGGGATCGGCGGCGTGGGCGTCGAACCCGGCCGAGACGACGACCAACTGCGGCCGGTAGGCGCGGACCGCCGGCAGGACCGTCGCGTCAAACGCGGCCAGGAAGGCGGCGTCGCCCGTGCCGGCCGGGAGCGGCACGTTCAGGGTGAACCCGAGGCCAGGGCCGCCGCCGCGCTCGCCCGCCGACCCGGTGCCGGGGTAGAGCGGCCACTGGTGGAGCGAGGCGAAGAAGACGTCGCCGCGCTCCCAGAAGGCGTCCTGGGTGCCGTTGCCGTGGTGGACGTCCCAGTCAACGACGAGGACCCGGTCCAGACCGCGGGCCACGGCGTGGGCGGCGGCGACGGCGGCGTTGTTGACGAGGCAAAACCCCATGCCGCGTCCCGGCGTCGCGTGGTGACCCGGTGGCCGGACGAGGGCGAAGGCCGCCTCGGCCCGACCGTCGAGCACGGCGTCGACGGCGGCGACCGCCGCCCCGGCCCCGAGCAGTGCCACCTCCCAGGAGTCGCGGCGGACGAGGGTGTCGGCATCCAGGGCACCGCCACCGGCCAGGGCCAGCTCCTCCAGGCCGTCGAGGTAGGCGAGGTCGTGGACCCGCTCCAGCGGCGCCAGCCCGCTCGGTCCGAAGGGCACCTCGGGCCGAGCGTCGGCCAGGCCCGCCGCGGCCAGCGCGGACTCGATGGCGGCGATCCGGCGCGGCGCCTCGGGGTGGCCGCCTGTTTCGTGGCCGAAAAAGGCGGGCGACCGCAGCAGCGCCGTCCGCCGTTTCGACTGCTCGACAAGGGGAGGGGCGGGGTCGTCCATGGGAGGCGAGTATAGACCGCTTGTTGGGGCCGAGACCGCCGAGCCGCCCTCGGTGCCGGCCGTCCGACCAAGGCAGGCCCCTGGGTACTCGTGCGGAGCGGGTCCACCGCGCCGCGAGGGGCGCGGCAGGCCACCGCCCGCGAGGCCGGCGTGGCGTGCCGGTCGACCACTCGTCGTGGGAGTTCCGCCGGCTCTCCGCCTCCCGCGGAAAACGGCTGATGACGGTGTCAAGCGAGTCGATCGTCCCGAGCCCTCGGGTGAAGCCTCTCGCGCCACGGTGCCGTTGGTTGGTCCACGGCTAGTCAAGGAGGAGTCGGATTCTTCGCCGGAGGTCCCAGCATGACGGGGGTATGCGCGCTCTCCGGCCGGGTGATCGATCGCGCGGGCTCCGCATCATCCCCAGTCGGAGGCCCACCATGCCGCGTGGGGCATCCCGTGCTCGGTCATGGCCCGGTCGGTGGCGGCTTGGTCGTAGGGCACGCGGTGGAAGGTGACCCCGAGCGGACCGCCGTCCGCGGCGTCGACGAGCGCGAACTCGGCCCACGGCGGGACGCGGACGGCGCCGTCCGGGAGGAACCGGTAGGCAAGACCGACGCTCCCCGGGTTGACGATCTCGCTCGCCCGATGGCGGCGCAGGAGCCGGGCGTGGGTGTGGCCGCAGGCGACGAGCGTGGCCTCCTGCCCGCCGAGCATCCGGTCGAGGTCGGAATCCGGCGTCTCGGCGGCGATCGCGTCGTCGAAGCTCCGGGGCGAGCCGTGGCAGCAGAGCAGCCGTCGGCCGCCGCCGAGCGGGATCTCGACCGTCGGCTGGAACGTGGCGACGAATGCCCGGTCGGCGGCGGTCAGGCGGTCGGCGCACCAGGCGTCGATCTCGGCGATGCGGCGAGCATCCTCCCCCGCCTCCGGCGCCGCCGCTTCGGGTCGGAGGAGGAAGGCATCGGCGTTGCCCATCACGGTCGGGCAGCCAGCTCTCCACAGCAGCGCCAACGTTTCGTGGGGCTGCGGGCCGGTCGCGGCGACATCCCCCAGGCAGACGATCGCGGCCGGCTGCTCCTCGGCCAGCGCCGCGAGGACGGCCTGGAGGGCGGCAAGGTTACCGTGGATGTCCGCGATGAGGCCGATCTTCATCGGTTCCCCCGAGATGCTTGATCGAGTGGTCCGTCCGGTCTTGGTTTGGACGACACCCCCCGCTGCCGCGCTCGGGGCCCTTGCAGGGTCCTCCGGCGCGTCAGTCCGGTGATCGACCGCCAGGCTCGGCGGCGCAGCGGCCGTGCTTCACCTGACTGCCAACTGTGGAGAACGAAACGGTGGTGCGGCGCGGGACGGCCCCTGCGGAGACGACGCGCCACCGGAGGAAATTCCCGGTTACGAGATTCTCGTATCGTCGGGCTGGCGCTTGGGCGGCACCGGGCGCGAGAGGAACGAGGCGGGGCCGTAGACGGCGTAGACCAGCGGCCCGGCGATCGGCACCAGCAGGATCAGAAGTGCCCAGGCAGCCTTGTTGTCCCCCCGGACCCGCGACCGCCGCGACAGGTCGCGCAGCGCCCAGGCGATCAGCCCGTACTGGACCACGATCCAGAGCAGGAGCACGAGACCGAGGAGCACCGTCCGCAGATTCACCCGCCGCTCGGCCCCCTCGTCGCGGTCATCCGTCGTCCCTCCGGCCAGGACCAGTGTAGTCTTCGCGGGTCCCGGCCGCGGGGGCGGCTCGGTCGGACCGCCGCGTCGGGGTGCAGTCGTTGGGACAGGGCGATGACGGGGGGGAGTCGGGCGGGGGAACGGGCGCCCGGCGCGGAGGCCGGCGACTCGCCGCCGGTTGTCGACGATCCCGTGGCGTCCTTCCCACCCGAGGCGCCGACCTCTCCCGGCCTTACCCGCTTCTACGCCTTCCAGACGCTCGCCGAGTTCTCGTTCACGGGCGGCATCTGGATCCTCTACCTGCGGCACCGCGGCTTCTCGCTGGCCGAGATCGGCCTCGCCGAGTCGGTCTTCCACCTGGCCCCGATCACGCTCGAGCTGCCGAGCGGCTCCTTCGCCGACGTCCTCGGCCGCAAGTGGTCGCTGGTCGCCGGCGCCCTCCTGATCGCGCTCTCGGCGGGACTGATGCTGCGGGTCGACTCGCTCTGGATCCTGCTGCCGGCGATGTACCTGAACGGCGCCGCCTACGCCTTCCGCTCCGGCGCCACCCAGGCGTTCCTCTACGACAGCCTTGCGGCCGGCGAGGAGAGTGGCCGGTTCACGGGGCTCTGGGGCCGGCTGCTCTCTGCCTCCTACGTCGTCTTCGCTGCCACCACCTGGCTCGGCGCGGCGCTGGCCGAGCGCGACTTGGCCCTACGCGCTGACGGTCGCCTCCGGGCTGGGAGCCGCTTGGCTGGCGGCGGGGCTGCGCGAGCCGGAGCGCCGGCGCGCCGCCCACCGGGGGATGGGCCGCACCGTCCGCGACGCGCTCGGCATCGTCCGGGGGCGGCCGGGTCTGGCCCGGCTCCTCGTCTTCGGCGCGCTGTTTTTCACGCTCTCGACCCTCGTCGGCCTCTACGCCCAGGCGGTGCTGGCCGAGCAGGGACTGCCCCCGTCCCGGATCGGGCTGGTCATCGGCGCCACCTTCCTCTGCACCGCCGTCGGCTCATGGTTCGCCGACCGCCTCGGCCGCCGCTGGGGGTTCTGGGCCTGGACGCCGCTGGCGACGCTGGCGATCGTCGGCGCCGCGCTGGGGATGGGTAGCGGCGTCCTGGCCCTGGCCGTCGGCCTCTACCTGCTGGCGGAGTTCGCCACCGGCGTGTTCGAGCCGCTGTTGGCGGCCCAGATCAACGAGGGGCTGCCCGGCGCCCAGCGGGCGACGATCCTCTCGGTCGAGGGGTTCCTCTTCTCCGTGACGATGGTCTGGGCTTTCCCACTCTTCGGGCTCGCCGCCGAGCGCCTCGGGTGGCTTGCCGCCTACGCCGCCGCGGCGCTGGTGCCCCTGGCGCTGCTGGTGCCGTTGCTGCGGACCCGGCAGCGGTGAGGGGCGTAGCGGTGGCCAACCGGCTTTCTGCGCAAGGGGTTGACACGGCGACACCGATCCGCTATAACCGCAGCCAAGAATACGAACATCCGTTCTAATAACGACCGGCAACGGACAATCTTCGCGGTCGCGCTGGGGAACCCGTAAGGGCAGAGAACGGCGAACGGGCGCCCTACCTGCCCCGCGTCCGGAATCGGGTAACCGCCCCCTGGCCTATGCCGGACGCTCTAAACGGCGCTGCTGACGCAACCAAGGTCAGCGGAGGCGGCGGGACTGTTGCGAGGTTATCCGAGGGACGACCCCGCGGACGGCGTGGAGTACGATCACCCGCGGCAGGCGCGACGGCCAGGGGCGCAACCGGTCCGAACCGGCCGTGCCCCGAGTCCGACCATCAGGACAGGGGGTGGAGCCGCGTGTGCCGGAACATCAGGACCTTGTTCAACTTCGAGCCGACGGCCACGGACGATGAGATCCGGGCCGCCTCGCTTCAGTTCGTTCGCAAGATCAGCGGCTTCGACGCCCCGTCACGGGTGAACGAGGCCGCCTTCGCAGCCGCGGTCGACGAGATCGCCGGGAGCGCGAGCCGCCTCCTCGCCGCGCTCGAATCGACCGCCGCGCCCAAGAATCGGGAGGTCGAGGCGGCGAGGGCGAAGGAGCGCGCCGTCCGCCGCTTCGCCCGCTGATCCCGGCATGCACCGGGCACCCGCGCCGCTGGAGACCGCCTCCGCGCCAACGATGGCGAGAGCAGCCGGTGGCGCGAGTTCGGCCTCGGCCGGTGCGTCGTCGGACACCGAAAGGGAAGGAGCGAGCCGCAACCGATGCAGACCGAGCATTTGGCTCCGGTAAACGACGCGGCCGAACCGATCCGTCGCCTGGTGGACGACGTTTACCACGCCGAATCGCGCCGCGTCCTCGCGACCCTGATCCGGCTGCTGGGCGACTTCGACCTCGCCGAGGACGCGCTGCACGACGCCTTCGCCGCCGCGCTGCGGCAGTGGGGGCGCGACGGCGTGCCAGCCAACCCGCGGGCCTGGCTCGTCTCGGCCGGCCGCTTCAAGGCCATCGACGGCATCCGCCGGCGGGCCCGCTTCGATGCCTCGCTGGCGACCCTGGCCGAGCAACTCGACGCCGGCAGCGGCGACGACGGGGAAGCGGACGACGAGGGCATCGCGGACGACCGGCTGCGGCTGGTCTTCACCTGCTGCCACCCGGCGCTGCCACCGGATGCCCGAATCGCTTTGACGCTGCGCGAGGTCTGCGGCCTGACGACCGAGGAGATCGCCCGCGCCTACCTGACCGCCCCGCCCACACTCGCCCAGCGGATCGTCCGGGCCAAGGCGAAGATCCGCGACGCCGGCATCCCGTACCGGGTGCCGCCGCCGCCCGAGCTGTCGGATCGGCTGGACGCCGTGCTCCACGTGATCTACCTGGTCTTCAACGAGGGCTACTCCGCCTCGGCCGGCGAGGCACTGACGCGGCCCGACCTCTCGGCCGAGGCGATCCGCCTCGCGCGGCTCCTCTCCGAGTTGCTGCCGGAACCGGAGGTCGCGGGGCTGCTGGCGCTGATGCTGCTCCACGAATCTCGGCGGGAGGCGCGGACCTCGCCGGACGGCGACCTGATCCTGCTGGAGGAGCAGGACCGCACCCGCTGGAATCGGGACCAGATCGCGGAGGGGACGGCGCTGGTCGAGCGGGCGCTGGCCTCCCGCCGGTTCGGTCCCTACACCCTCCAGGCCGCGATCGCGGCGGTCCACGCCAGCGCACCCCAGGCCGCAGCCACGGACTGGGCCCAGATCGTCGGTCTGTACGACGTGCTGGCCCAAACGGAGCCGTCGCCGGTGGTCGAGTTGAACCGGGCCGTGGCGGTGGCGATGCGGGACGGCCCGGAGGAGGGGCTGGTCCTGGTCGACGCCATCCTCGGTCGCGGCGACCTGGCCGACTACCACCTGGCCCACGCCGCGCGGGCCGACCTCTGCCGCCGCCTGGGGCGGACCGCGGCCGCCCGCGGCGCCTACGAGCGGGCGCTCAACCTGGCTCGGCAGGAGCCGGAGCGTCGGTTCCTTGAGCGGCGGCTGGGCGAGCTGGGGGGCTGATGCGAACGCCAGGTGACCGACGAACGTTCGCGCGGTCCGCCCACCCCCGCCATCCCCAGGAGGCCGTCCAGGGTTGAACGCCGCGGGCCGGAACGGGCGGACGCGCCGACGGGACCAGCCCGACGATCGGCGGTGCATCTTGCACCGAGCGAGAACCGAAGGATCTGGCTCCTGCTCCTGAAACGCCCGGGCAATCGGCGCCGCGGTGGGAGGTCCTTCGGCTCCGTGCAGGATGACCGGAGGGCGGCGGCTCGGAGCAGGGCCGCACCGCCGGCCTCGTCCCAGTGGTCGCGCCAGCCGCATGGCACCCTTGCGCCGGGAACGGCTCAGGTCCGGACTTCCGCCCCCGCGTGGCCCTCGGCATCGCCCGTTCCTCCCGTCTCAATGCGACATAAGACTTGAGGAAAACTCCCACTCCGCGTTAGTCCGCAAGGTGCGCCGGCGCAGACCCGCCGAGAGGAAGACGCGGTGTTGCCAATGGGCAACGCTTCCTCGGTCGTGCCCGACCCCTCGCCTAACGCCGCGAGCTTCTGTTAACCCCGGCCACTGGCCGGCGTCCGCGCCGACGAAGATGAGGCGGCAGCGGCGCCCCGGGTGGTGGTCGCCGCCGTGCGTGACCCGCGACGTTTGGCGGGCCACCCCGGACCGGCCGGAGACGGAGCCGGTTGAGTGGGCCAGGGACCGGGGGGCGCGGCGGTTGGCACCACATCCTCTCTCGTGCGCGGCCCGCCTCCCCCGACCGGAGGGGCGGGCCGCGCCGCGTCTCGGGATGGTCGCCGGACGGCCACGCGCCTGGCCGTCCGACTGCCGGGCGCCTGCTGTTCTTGGGGACGGGCCGGCTGCGGGGAGCGGGTCGGGTGCCGTCGCGCCCCGCTAGCCGATCCCGCAGACGTCGACGGCGGCCGGGTTGGAGTAGAGGTTGGTGCCGGGGTCGTAGCCGCTCACGTAGAAGATCCCGCCGAGGGCGTACGCCGAGCAGGCGATCCAGGGAGTGGCGGTGACGAACTGGTACGTCCCCTCGTACTCCCAGACCTCGTGCGCCTGGATGGGGTGACTGGCGATCAAGGTGCCGACCCCGAGGCCCCCCGGGTCGGGGGTGAGGCCGACGAAGGGCGGGATCGCGGTGAAGAGGGCGCCCCCGATCTGGACCCACTCATCGGCGGTCGTGCCCGCGTAGTAGACGTAGGGCGCCTGCTGGGGGTCGCCCCGCCGCTCGCGTCCGCACGGGGGTGATGGCGGGAGACGTGCTGAGCGGTGCCGCCGCTTCGGCGCATGCCCGTGGGGCCAACCAGCCCGGCCGCCTCGCCAGTCCGGTCTTGGCTCCATCCATTGGGGGGCGTCGCCTCCACCCGGCCTGGTGATGGCCGGGCTCGGCCGCACCGACGTGCGAGGATGGCCCCGTGTTGCGAACCCTGAGCCATCGCGATTTTGCCCTGCTCTGGGGCGCCGGTCTGGTCTCGGTCGCCGGCGGCTTCGCCCTGATCGTGGCCCTGCTGTTGCACGCCTATGCCCTGACCGGCTCGGCCGTCGCGGCCGGCGGCGTCTTCGCCGCCGGCGTCCTGCCCCGCGTCCTGCTCGGCTCGGTGGCCGGCGTCTTCGTCGATCGCTGGGACCGCAAGCGGACCATGGTCGCGGCCGATCTGCTCCGCGCCCTCGTCCTCCTCCCGCTGCTCGCCGTCGACTCGGCCGATCGCCTCTGGGTGCTCTTCCTGTCGCAGGCCGCAACCGGGACGCTCGGCCTGTTCTTCGGCCCGGCCGAGACCGCGCTCTTGCCCAAGCTGGTCGGCGAGGAACGGTTGGTGGAGGCCAACGCCCTCAACGCCCTCAACAACAACCTCGGCCGCCTCGTCGGGCCGGTGATCGGCGGCGTCCTCTACGCCCGGGTCGGGCTGGCGGGCGCGGCCCTCGCCGACGCCGCCGCCTTCCTCCTCTCCTCCGCTCTCGTCGCGCTGATCCGGGCCAACGGGCGACCGGACCGGACCGGCCTGACGGCGACCAGGTCGACGGCCTGGTGGCGGGTGGTTGGCGAGTGGACGGACGGGATCCGACTGGTCCGAGGCGAGCGGGCGCTGCGGACGATCTTCGTCGCCTTCGGCCTCGGGATGGTCGGCGAGGGCGCCTTCGAAGTCGGCTTCACGCCCCTCGTCCTCGACACCCTGGAGGGCGGCGCCGCGGGCGTCGGCGCCTTGCTGTCGGCCCAGGCCATCGGCGGCCTCGCGGCCGGCGCGGCGGTCGCGGCGGTCGCGGCGCGGGTTCCGGGGCGGCTGCTCTTCGGCGGCGGCCTCGTCGGCTGCGGGCTGACCGATCTGGGTCTGGCCAACGCCGCCAACCTGGCGCCGGCTGGTGCGGTCGCCGTTGGCGTCGCCTGCGGCTTCATGGCCTTGGCCGGAGTCCCGTTCGTCGCCATGCAGGCGGCCAGCACCGGGCTGCTCCAACAGGCGACCAGCGATGCCTTTCGCGGCCGCGTCTTCGGCGCCCTGGCGACCGTGGACGGGGTGGCGGTCCTGGCCGGGATCGCCGTCGGCGGCGCCGCGGTCGACGCCGTCGGCGCCGTCCCCGTGCTCTCCCTCGGTGCCGCCCTGTGGATCGTAGGCGGGGTGGTTGCCCTGGTCGCCCTGCCGCGGCGCGGGCGGGGGCCGGCACCCAGCGCGAACGGGAGCGGCGCCGGCGCCCCGGAGCCGAAACGTCCAGCCGTCAGACAGGAAGAATAGGAACTCACCGCCGTTCCCCACGAAACGCTCGCCGCGCCCTCGGCCGCCGGACCCGACAGATAGAACAGATTGTCCGCACCGGGGACGGGGTATGAGTGCTGGCGACGGCCGGGATCGGGGCGCCGCGGAACCGCCTCTGGCAACGGAGAGGGGGCTAGGCAGCCGCCTCCCCGCCGTTGATCTACGCCCCGCCTGGGAGTTGGCCCGCGCGGCGGGGCCGTCGCGGAAACGGCCGTTTCCGCAACGCCGCGACAGGTCCCGGCGATCCAATCTGTCGATTTGGTCGTATAGGGAGGATAAGGGCGTTGGACCCTACCCCCGACGCCCCCAGGGATCCTCCCTAGACCCCGATGCGCCCGGCCCCGCAAGCCGGGCGTGTGCGTTTGTTCGCGGTCTCGGAAACGGGCGTTTCTGCGACGATCCGGGCGTGGCATGAGGGCCCGTCGTCATTTCGCTGAGTCGCAGGCTTGGCTTGAGTTGCTCCATGATGCGGCCGACTCGGGTCAACAGGCCAGATGGCTACCGTCTCGGCTCGTACCGCATCGCCACCGCCCCCGAGCCGAACTCCCGCCGGCCCACCAGCTCCAGGTCGAGCGGCTTCGACAACCCCGCGAACGGCGTCGGCCCGTGGCCCGCCAGCCGGGGATGCACCACGAACTCGTACTCGTCGATCAACCCCAACTCCGCCAGCGCCAGCGGGAGCGTCACGCCCCCGACGTACAGCCCCTCCCCCGGCTCCCGCTTCAACCGCGCGACGGTCTCCCCCAGGTCGTCCCCGCGCACGAGCTCCGCGTTCCAATCGACCCGGTCCAGGGTGTCCGACACGACGTACTTCTTCGCCGCGTCGATCGTCCGGGCGAAGGGTTCCATCCAGTCGTCCATCCAGTCGGGAAGCGCCCCCGTCTCCGCCGGCAGCCGGAACGCCGCCTCCATCATCTCGTAGGTGACCCGGCCGAAGATGAGGGCGTCCGCCCGCGCCAGGGTCTCGGTGGCGTGGCGGTGCAGCTCCGCGTCCGGGACCCCCGCGCGGTGGTCGCAGCAGCCGTCGAGCGTGACGTTGATGGAATACCGAAGGGGTCGCATTGGCGTTCTGCTCCTTGGATTTCACGGCCTCGCCGGTGGTGTCCTCGCGGGTTGATGGGGTCCTCTCGCCCGGGCGTCCGCGGCGACCGCGAGGCAACGTACCTCGGGATCCGGTCGGAGACCGTGGGTATCGGATCGGGTCCACCAGGTGCGCCCCGAGCTGCGCGTCGAAGTGCGGGATGACCATGCCGCCTTGCGCGAACCTGCCCTCCCGGTCTTCGCCGGGGCGGCCGGGCGCGTGCACCGCGCCGCTCAGGGTCAAGAACGCGACGGCCGCTGGTTTCTGCCCGCGTCGCCTCCGACTCCGTCCCACCGGGGCAGGACCGTTTGCCCGCCCGCCTGCTAACTCGTCGTACGGACCGGGCCGAAATCGACCGACGGTGTTTCGGCCGCACCCTCGAACCCGCCGATGACGAGTGACATTCCACTAACACGCTATCCGGAAAGGAGGTCGGCGTGGTAGCGTCGGGGCATGAGCACCCCGCACTTGGCCGCCGCGGCGGCGTCCGACAAGGACAACCCGACGATCTGGCGGGTCGACGACGCCCTCTGGGACGGGATCGCGCCGATCCCGCGGGTCGACAAGCCCCGCAAGAAGCCCGGGCGCCCGCGGCGCGACGACCGGGCGATCTTCGACGGGCAGATCGGGCTAGCCCGGACGGGCAGCCGGTGGGGCCAGCTGCCGCGCGAGTTCGGCCCGCAATCGACCGTGCCCGAGCGCTTCGCGGAGTGGGTGGCGACGGGGGCGCTGGAGCGGGCCTGGGCGGTCCCGCTCCGTGCATACGCCGGGGCGGTCGGCCTGGACTGGGCGCGGCAGGCGGCCGACGGCTGCATCGTCAAGGCTCCGTTCGGCCAAAGGGGGGCGCCGGCGAGGCGCGGGCCAAGGGGGCGCAACCCGACCGCCCGCGGCAAGCCCGGGACCAAGCGCCACTTGCCGACCGAGGCGACGGGCGCCCCCGGCGCCGCCGTCCGGTCGGGGGCCAACCGGCACGACAGGACGAAGCCGGCCGACCTCCTCGACGCGGTCGTGGTCGAGCCGGCCCCCGCGGGGTCGCCCCATCTGGCGCTCGACCGCGGCTACGACTACGCGGACTGCCGGACGGCGGCCGCGGCCCGCGGCTACGCCGCCCACGTCCCCCCAAGGCGAGCGCCGCGCGGCCCCTGCCGCCGCCGGGGCATCCCGACCGCCACCCGCCGCGGCGGTGGGTGGCGGAGGTCTGCCCCGGCTGGTTCAACCGCTTCCGCCGTCTGCCGACCCGCAGCGAGAAGCGGGCCAGCCACGACCTCGGCTTCGTCCACCTCGCCGCCTGCCTCATCGCCTACCGGAAGATCCGCCCTGCCCGGCCACATTCCGGATAGCGTGTTGGTGGTTCGACGGGTTCGGCTCGGTGACACGCACAAGCGGTGGCATGACGATTTCTTATCCCCGGGCGAGCTCCACGAGTGGCCGCACCTCGATGCACCCAAGGCGAGCGGGCGGCATTTTCGCCGCCACCCGGATGGCGTCGTTCAGGTCCCGCGCCTCGATCAGGTAGTACCCGCCGAGCTGCTCCTTCGTCTCCGCGAAGGGGCCGTCGCTGACCGAGAGCGTGCCGTGGCGCACCCGGACGGTGGTGGCCATCTCCACGGGCTGCAGCAGGGACGAGGCGATGTAGTGGCCGCTCTGTCGCAGTTCTTCGCGGTAGTCGAGCGCCTCGCCGACGATCGCGTCGTACTCCCATTCCGGCAGGGCGTCGGTCGTCGCCTCCTCGTGGTAGACGAGGCACAGGTACTTCATCGCCTCCTCCGGCTGCGGGGGTTCGAGCCGCATCACGCGATGGTCGAGCGGCGAGGGCCGGATTCGACACCGGCGCCGCCGGCATGGGTAGCAGTCATGACACCGGGGTGACCCAATGGCCCTGCCGGTCGCCGTTCCGGTTGCCGGCTGGCCGCCGTTCTCGCCCAGGAAAGACTCCCGCAACACGGGGATGAGCACCGCCGAGCCGACCATGTGGTTTGCCACGCCAGGGTGTGGGGGCCGGTGGGGAGGGCGGCGGCGAGCGCGTCTGCCGTCTCGTCCATGACGTCGAAGTTCGCGTCGCCGTCGTTCACCAGCGTCGGCACCGCCAAGGCCGCCGCCCGCGCAGTGGGGAGGGAGGCGTTGCCCATCACCAATGTGTCATAGGCGAGCGTCGGCGCCAGCGCCTCCAGCACCTCCCAGAACGGCTGGGTCCGGCGTGGGCGACGACGTCGGGCGGAAGGCCGATCATCTCGGCCATGAAGTATTCGATCACGTTGCCCCAGCAACCGACGGCCATCGTCGCATCGTACCCCCCAGATCGGCCGCTCCCCCGCGCGAAAGGGGGCGTCGTACAGGCGATACGGCGGCCCGAACAGTGCCAGCTTCTCGATCGGGAGCCTGCTCACCGCTGCCTCCCGGCAAGTCCGGCTCCGGAGGACATCCTGTGGGCGAACGCTGCGCCGCTGCCGACGGCGATCTCGGCGGTGATCTCCTCGACCTCGCGGTCGATTGCGGACGGCGGGGTGTCGGCGCTGCCGCTGCCCCGGCGGTCGTCGATGCGGACGGCGAAACTGGCCGCCAGCAGGGCCGCCACGCCCGTGTTCGAGGAGTGGTCGATCGGTTGGTTACAGACCAGGGCGACCGGTGATCCGTCGCCCGATCGCTCGACCTCCCGGCGGGTGCCATCCCGCGATATCACGTCCCGGTCCGTCGCCGTCAGCGCTCCCATCGCTCCTTGCTCTGGTCGTGCCGGCGACCGCCGCCGGGCCAGCGGCCTACCCTTCGGCCTTCCGATAGGTGAGGCACAGCACCCCGGTCGTGAACGTTTCCGACGAGACGAGTTCGAGGGGGATCGGGCCGTCTTCCTCCGGGAAGAGCCGCTTCCCCTTGCCGACCACGATCGGGTGGACCAGGAGCACCAGTTCGTCGAGCAGACCATCCCGGAGCAGCGAGCGGACGAGGGTGCCGCTGCCGGTGATGTTGATCTGCTTACCTGGCTGCCGCTTCAGCTCCGCGAGCTGCGCCGCTACATCGCCCGAGATCAGCGTCGAGTTCTGCCAATCGACCGCGTTGAGGGTGTTGGAGACGACGTACTTGGGCGTGGTGTTCATGAAGTCGGCCAGTTCCACGTCGCTGGACTGGCGGGGCCAGTAGGCCGCGAACTCCTCGTAGGTGACCCGACCCAGCAGCATGGCGTCGGAGGCGGCCATCTGTCTGTCGACCGCCTGCCCCATTTCCTCGTTGAAGTACGGGAAGTGCCACTCACCCGGCGCCTCGACGACACCGTCTAGCGAGATAAACAACCCGGAGACGATCTTCCGCATGGTGATCCCTTCAGCCGAGGCGAGGCGGCAGCACCGGTAGACGCTCTCGTTCCGCTCGGTCGGGCTCTGCTTCGGGTTAGCGCCGGCCGCGATCGCGGCCGGGTTCGGCGAACGCAAGACCCTTGGCCGCAAGCTCCTGGCGAAGCACGGCGACCGCCTTGGGACCGACCCCGTGCAAGGCCAGGAGCTCACGTTCGTCAAGCAGGGTCAACTTCTGGAGCCGGTCGTACCCCGCGGCGGCAAGTGCGCGTCGGGCAGGGTTGCCAATGCCGGCCGGTAGATCGGAAGCGAGGCCGGCATTCGGCTCACCGCTGGTTCCGTCTTGCACTGAACGACCTCCTCGGGGTTCGCCGGCGCCAGCGCCGCTGGCGCCGGCACTACCGTGAGCCGAGCCGGGTGAGGCGGGTCAACATCCCCACGATGACGACGGCGGCGACGACGTGCATCACCATCAGGATCGCGGTCTGCCCCGCCGTCGCGCCCGGGACCGTCGGGATGTAGGTGACGTCGGGGATCAGCGACAGCACGAGCACCACGCCGGCGAGGATCGTGAAGACCCGCGCCGGGCTGGCGGTGAAGCGAAGCAGCAGCGCGTAGAGCAGCACGGCGACGACCGCGGGCACGACGGTGAAGATGATCGCCCCGCCCGGACCGACGAGCGGCAGGAAGCGCGGGTCGTAGCCGACCAGGACGCTCCCGATCGCCCAGACGAGGACGTTGGCGAGCACGGCGACGACGACCGTGCCGAGGCCGACGAGGGCGTAGCGGCCCCAATCGACGGCGCGGGTGCCCGACGTCCTGGACTCGGACTCGGACTCGATCGACGACATGGAGATGGACGACATGGCGAATTTCCCTCCTCTGGAACCGGTCGGCCACCATCGGGATGACCGTTGCACCTTGTCGTCGTTCAGCGGAGGCCGGAATCGACATCCGGCGCCGCCCTCGGAGCGCTTCTCTCGCAATCGAAGGACGATACCCCGTGGATGGTCGGATCGAGCTCTGGGCCGCTCGGGAAGACGCCCGCGGGCCGCCGACCCGCGGGCGTCTTTCGCGGCTATTGAAGGCGCCGCTCCCCCGCCGCAAGTCGGTCTCGAGGGAGACCAGGACCCGCCCATACCGCACACGCTCGGGGGAGCCGAGAAATGACCTCGGCTCTCGATCAACCGGGCAACGGCAACCCGGCGAGCTCGACGACCGGGCGGACCTCGACGGTGCCCCACTTGGCGCCGGGGATCCGGCCGGCGATCTCGATTGCCTCGTCGATATCCTCGGCCTCGACCAGGAAGTAGCCGCCCAACTGCTCCCGCGTCTCAGCGAACGGGCCGTCGGTCACCTGCCGCTTGCCGCCGCGGACGCGGACGCTGGTCGCGGTCGCGGTGGCGTGCAGCGGCGCGGTGGAGAGAAACTGGCCGTTCGCGGCGAGGTCGCGGGCGAGTTCGGAGGACTCCCCGTAGCACCGCTCCCGTTCGGTCTGGTCCAGGGCGTGCTCGTCCCCGTAGATCAGCAGCATGTACTTCATGGGCGTGTCTCCATCGTCGTCGGACTAACCGCCGGCCATCGCCCCGATCACCACGTAGGGCTCGTCGCCGCCGGCGACGGCGGCGGGGAGCGGGGCGTCCGGCGGCTCGTGGGAGAGGTCCTGGCCGCAGGCGAAGAACCGCACCAACGGCCGCCGTTTCCGTGTGGCGTGATCGCGGAGCGTCCCCCGCAGCATCGGGTAGGCGGCCTCGAGGGCATCGAGGACCGCGCCCTGGGTGGCGATCCCCGCGATTGGCAACGCGACGGTTACCTCGCGATCGACTCGGGCCAAATTCCGCAGGTGGACCGGGAGCACGACGCGGACCTCGCTCATGGCAGCGTCTGCACTTCGACCGAGAGGACGGCCGGGAGGTCGCGGACGATCGGCGTCCAGGTGTCGCCGGCGTCGGCCGAGGCGTAGACCTGGCCGCCGGTGGTGCCGACGTAGACGCCACAGGCGTCGAGCGAGTCGACCGCCATCGCATCGCGCAACACGTTGACGTAGCAATCCTGCTGGGGCAGCCCGTTCGTCAGCGGTTCCCACTCGTCGCCGCCGGTCCGGCTGCGGTAAACGCGCAATTTGCCGTCCGGCGGGAAATGCTCGGAGTCGCTCTTGATCGGGACGACGTACACCGTTTCCGGCTCGTGGGCGTGGACGGCGATCGGGAAGCCGAAGTCGCTCGGCAGGTTGCCGCTGACCTCGCGCCAGGAGCCGCCGCCGTTGTCGCTGCGCATCACGTCCCAGTGCTTCTGCATAAAGAGCACGTCGGGCCGAGAGGGGTGCATCGCGATGCTGTGGACGCAGTGGCCGACCTCCGCCTTCGGGTCCGGCAGCTCGTATTCCGAGCGCAGGCCGTGGTTGACCGCCCGCCAAGTGGCGCCGCCGTCATCGGTGCGGAAGGCGCCGGCGGCCGAGATGGCGACGACGATCCGGCCGGGGTCGGCCGGGTCGAGGACGATCGTGTGCAGGCACATGCCGCCGGCGCCCGGCTGCCAAAGGTGGCCCGAGACACCTCGCAGGGCAGAAAGCTCCTGCCAGGTCTCGCCAGCGTCGACGGAGCGGAACAGGGCGGCATCCTCCACCCCGGCGTAGACGGTGTCGGGGTCGGTCAAGGACGGCTCGATGTGCCAAACGCGGGCGAACTCCCAGGGGTGTTGGGTGCCGTCGTACCACTGGTGGGTCCCGGGTATCCCGTCGTAGGCGAACTGGTTGCCGATCGGCTGCCAGGTCGCGCCGCCGTCGTCGGATCGCTGGACCGTCTGCCCGAACCAGCCGCTGGTCTGCGAGGCGTAGAGCCGGTTGGGATCAACCGGCGATCCCTTCAGGTGGTACATCTCCCAGCCCGCGAAGAGCGGCCCGCAGACGTTCCACCGATCCCGCTTCCCGTCCGCGGTCAAGACGAACGCGCCCTTGCGCGTTCCGACCAGAACCCGTACCCCGCTCACCGCTAATCTCCTCCTCGTTCTCCGACGATGGCGGCCTGCGGGGGGAGCCGTACGTACTGTAGTCGAACGGGCCGGCTCCGGATCGACATCTCTTGCCGACCAATCCGATCGCCCGCTCGGCAGCCTCCGGGCCCCCCCGTTTGCTCGGCCTCAACCGCAGACGGGACAGGCCGAAGGCTCGCGGTCGCCAAACCGGACCGCCTCTGCCGCCAGGCTGGCAGGCTCCAGGACCCGCTCCCCGGGGACGCGGCCGCCGATCCCACCCTCGTGGCCAACCTCGGGTTCCGCCGCGGGCTCGGCGTCGCCGTCGACGCGGCGGAGCAGGAGCACCGCCAGGACGGCGCTGCCGGCGGCGACGACTGCGCCGATGGCGGCGGTAAAGTGGACGCCCTGGACGAATGCCGCGCGGGCGGTCTCGAGGAGGGCACCGCCGAGTTGGGGCGGCAGCTCCGCGGCCGTCGCCACAGCGCCGCCGAGTGTGTCCCGCGCGGTCGCCGCCGCCTCGGCCGGGATGCCGAGCGGGAGGTCGGCGGTCACCCGGCGGCGGTAGACGGCGGCGCCGATGCTGCCGAGGACCGCGATCCCGACGGCGCCGCCAAACTCGGCGCCGGTCTCCGAGATCGCCGAGGCCGCCCCGGCCCGCTCGGGCGGGGCACTGCCGACGACGAGGTCTGTTGCCAGGGTGAAGACGGCGGCGAGCCCGAGGGAGAAGAGGACGGTCCCGGCGACCAGCACTGGGAGGCCGCCCCCCTCGTCGAGGCGGGCGAGCAGCGCGAAGCCGACCGCCGCCAGGACCAGACCGCCGGCCATTACGAAGGCAGGGCGGACCCGGCCCACAATTGGCGGCGCCAGCATCGAGCCGGCGACGAACGCGACCGACGAGGGCAACGTCCACACCCCTGCCTCCAGCGGCGAGAGGCCGAGCACCAGTTGCAGGTACTGGGCGATGTAGACGAAGGCGCCGAACGCCGCGAACGCGGCCAATGTGTAGATCGCCAGCGAGGCAGCGAAGACGCGATCCCGGAACAGGCGGAGATCGAGCAGCGGATCGGCCAGCGTCCGCTGCCGCCGGACGAACGCGGCGCCGATAGCTAGCCCGGCCAGGATTGAGAGGGTCGGCAGCCAGCCCCCCCCGTGCTCGGCGAGCCACTTCAGACCGAAGATGGTCGCCAAGGTCGCCCCCAGCGACTGGACGGCGCTGAGCAGGTCGAGCCGCCCCGGCTCGGGATCCCGGAACTCCGGCAGGAGCAGCGGCCCTAGGACCAGCAGGAGCAGCATCACCGGCACCGCCAGCAGGAAGACCGAGCCCCACCAGAAGCGCTCCAGCAGCACCCCGCCGAGCAGCGGGCCGACCGCGCCGCCGGCCGAGAAGGCGGAGATCCAGACCCCGATCGCGGTCGTCCGCTGGCGCGGGTCGTGGAACATGGTGCGGATCAGCGACAGAGTGCCCGGCGCCAGGGTCGCCCCGGCGATCCCGAGCAAGGCACGGGTCGCGATCAGCATCCCGGCGCTGGTGGAGAAGGCCGCCAGGACGGAGGCGACGGCGAAGGCAGCGGCGCCGATCAGGAGCAGCCGGCGGCGGCCGATCCGGTCGCCCAGCGTGCCCATGGTGATCAGGGAGCCGGCGACGACGAACCCATAGATGTCGAGGATCCAGAGCAACTGGGCGCTGGTGGGCGTCAGGGTGGCACTGAGGCTGGGCACCGCCAGGTTGAGGACGGTTACGTCCATGGCGTAGACGAGGCAGGCCAGGGCCAGCACGGCCAGACCGACCCACTCCCGGCGCCCGGCCATCGGCACGGCGCCGTCGCTCTCGTTCGTCGGATGGTTGTTCTCGGCAGCGTTCACGCGCAGTTTCCCTCGCTCTGTCATGTTCCGCCGGGGGACAGGGTCCACCCGAACGTACAGACCATCTGTTCTATCCTGGAGGTAGCGTACCTCCGAATCAGGCCAGCTTCCGCCCGCTTTCGTGGCTTGTCGGGGACGAGGCTCCAGCGGTCCGCGACCCGGGTTAGCACCAACCGTGGCTGGTAGCGCCGCCATGACTTGGCGGGTGATGCGCCGCGGGCGTCGCGATGAAGCGACCCGACGACCGGACTCGGTTCTACCGGACGACCCGATACGTCAGGCTGGTCCTCGGTCCCGCGGTTTGCACGTCAATCGCTTCGAGGTGGACGCGGTCGGGGTCGAGGTGTTCGAAGAGCCGAAGACCGCCGCCCAGGAGCACCGGCATGACATCGGCGTGGAGCTCGTCGACCAAACCCTCGCCCAAGAGCTGCTGGATCACGCTGGCGCCGCCCACCAACTGGACCGCCTTCTCCCCGGCGGCGAACTTCGCCTGGGCGAGGGCCGCCGCGACCCCGTTTGCCACGACCGTGAACGTCAAGCGCCCGTCTTGCTTCGGTGGCGTCCGTGGCGGATGGTGAGTCAATACGAAAATGGGCACCTGGAACTCGTTGTTGCCGACGTACGAGTCGGGGTCCCCCATCTGGAACGTCTTCCGGCCCATCAGCACCGCGCCGGTCGCTTCGATGGCCGCGTTCAAGGTTTCACTGCCCGTGAGGACGTCCATGTCGGAGTAGAGGCGCGCGACGCCTCCATTGGGGTCGGCAACGAACCCGTCCCGCGACATGGTCATCCCCGCGATCACCGCGGCCATCGATTGCTCCCGACGAGTGAGGCTACGACCGATCCGATATCGAAGCCGGTTGAGTCGACTGGGGAGGGACCGGGGGAGGGATCGTCCGCCAGGCGACGAACCCTCCTCGGCCACCCAACCGCCGCCTCAGTCCTCGATCGCCGCGTAGGTTGTGGTCCAGAAGTCGGGGAGGACGGTCACCTCGACGCCGCCGTCCCAAAGGCGCTGGGTGAGCAGGATGCCGATCAACTCTTCGCTCGGGTCGACGTACCACGAGGTGCCGTAGCCGCCGTCCCAGCCAAAGCGGCCGGGGACTGAGGAGAGGTCGGTCCGCTGGGTGTAGACGGAGACGCCGAAGCCCCAGCCACGGTTGTCGAAGAAGCCCGGGAAGAACTGGGCCGCCGAGGCCGCTTTCTGCTCCGGCGTCAGGTGGTCCATCGTCATCAGCCCGACCGACGCGCGGGAGAGGATCCGCTGGCCCTCGTGGGTGCCGTTGTCGAGCATCATTCGGCCGAACGCGAGCAGGTCGTCGGCGGTCGAGACGAGGCCGCCGGCGCCCGACTCGAAGGGGGGCGGCAGGGCGAAGCGGCTCCCCTCGGCCGGGGCGTCGAATTCGCCGAACCGCCCCGTCTCGAAATCCGTCCAGTAGGCGGTCGGCAGCCGATCCTGTTTCTCGGCGGGGACGTGGAAGCCGGTGTCCTTCATGCCGAGAGGGTCGAAGATCCGCTCCCGCAGGAACGTGCCCAGGCTCTGTCCGGTGGCGCGGGCGATCAGGATGCCGAGCACGTCGGAGCCGTTGTTGTAGAGCCACCGCTCGCCCGGCTGGTGGGCCAGGGGCAGGCCGCCCAGGCGCTTCAGGTAGTCGTCCGGCGAGTAGCCCGGGAGGCGCGGCCCAGGCGCCACCCCCGCCTCCGTGAACGCCTGGGCGAACGGAGACTGGTCGAAGATGGCGCCGTAGCCGAGGCGAAACGTCAGCACGTCGCGCAGGGTGATCGGCCGGTTGGCCGGAACGGTGTCGTCGACCGGGCCGTCGATCGCCTTCAGCACCTGGCGATCGGCCAGCTCCGGCAGGAGGTTGTCGACCGGCTCGTCCAGCCGCAGCACGCATTCCTCGACCAGGATCATCGCCGCCGCGGCCGTGATCGGCTTGGTGACGGAGGCAATCCGGAAGATCGTGTCCCGCCGCATCGGCCCGCCGCCGTCGAACGCCGTCTCGCCGATGGCCTCGGCGTGGACCTCGCCCCGCCGGCTCACCAGCGTCACCATCCCCGGCACGACCCCGCGCTCGACGTGGCCGGCCATGACCTCGCGCATACGGCCGAGCCTCGCCTCGGAAAACCCTGCACCACTCACCGCTTGTGCCCTCCGTTCCGTCTCGTTCAACCGAGCCGGGGCACCGACCGCCGCCTCAACGCCGGCCGTGGGCGCCGGCAGGCCGGAAATGGCCAAGGCCGCGCCAGCCGCCGAGTTGCGGAGCACGGCGCGGCGATCGAGGCGCGCCGCACCAACGTCGGATCCCATCGGGTTGCTCATCGGACTCGCCCTCCACGAACGACTCGAACACCGGATCGTCGTTCGGCGATGGACCGAATCGACAACGCCGCGGATCGCGATCAGACGGGCCTCGCCGATCCACCCGGCGGCCCGTTCGACGGCCTGATGGCAGCAGCCGACGTCGCCGGGCGGTTTGCCCTGCCCGGCCGGGGTGCCCCCGCACGCACGGGCGTCCGGGGAACTGGGATTCCGGTACGGAGGTGGGACATGGGGTGCCCCCGCACGCACGGGCGTCCGTGCGTGCCGGCAGCTGTCCGCGCAGGTCAGCACCGCCTCGGCCTCAGCGCGCCGAGAGTCGCCGACGCCGTGCCGAGGATCAACGACCGCCACGGCGCGGGTTGGCCTCAATCGGCGAGCGTCGCGCGGATGCTTTCCAGATGCTGCTCGAAGTGGCGGACCAGGGCGAACTCGACCACCTGGGCAACGGTCATCTCGGTGCCGTCGAAGACCATTGCGACGCGATCGACTTGTTCGTCGTCGAGACCCCGGAGCAGGCGTCCCACCTCCGGGCCGGTCGTCCGCAGCAACTCAAGCGTCTCTGCCTTGCCGACCGCGGCGTGGTCGCGGGCGTCCCGCTCCACCTTGTCGCGGCAGGGGCCAACCGGCCCGACGGCACCCTGCCGGGGCCGACGGTGGCCGGGCTGGCCAAGCTCGGCCCGCCGCCGCCGGGCGCCACCGTGCGCCTCGACCGCGGCTACGACAGCGCGCCGACGCGGGCGTTGCTTGCCGGCCTCGGGTTCGGCGCCCGGATCTCCCGCACGGGCGACCCCGTCCACGCCGGCCCGCGGCGGGCGGTGGAGCGCACCCACGCCTGGCTGAACGGCTACGGCAGGCTGCGCCGGTGCACGGAGCGGCGGGCGGCCGTTGCCGCCTTCTGCCTGTTCCTGGCCGCCGCGTTCGTCGTCACCCGATTGCTCGTCGACAAGGTCCGCCCCCGCTACCGGTGGCCAACGCGGCCGACCACCCGCCGCCCGCGGTGATCCCTATTGCCGGTCGCTCTTAGCTTGAGATTTAACCCCGCGCCGGGGCCATGACCCGCG
>CADCWF010000140.1 GCA_902806345.1 uncultured Thermomicrobiales bacterium | reverse complement strand
CCGAGCAGCGAGAGCGACAGGAACACGGCGAGGAGCGAGAAGGACCGTGCCACGCTGCTTCCCTCCTCCGCGCACCGCTGCGCGGTGTAGCCGGGGCGACCGCTCCGTTCCGCGGACGCGCGAGGCCACGAGCAAGAAAGGTGCCGCGACCCGAGGACACACGATCTGGGCCGTAACGCGGTCGGGGGCAACGGGGAGGCCGGTGACCCTGACCGTTCCGCAGATCCCGACTACCGGCCGGCGGTTGCCCCCGCGAGGTCGCCGAGCACAAGGGCGGCGATCCGGTTGCCGAGGCGGACGCTGTAGTTGGTGCCGCGGTCCTCGGGGTAGATCTGGCTGGTGTTGGCGAGGTAGAGACCGGGCAGCCCGGTCCGGTGGTCGGGGATCCGCTCGCTATAGCGGAGCGGCACGATCGGCTGGGCGGCGCGCTCGCGGAAGACCCAGGAGCGCTCGATCCACTCCGGCCGGAATGCCGGATTGATCTTGCGCAGAGCCGGTAGGTAGGCGGCGATCAGTTCGTCGTCCGGCAGGGAAAAGGAGGGGTGGTCCGGCTCCAGGTACTTGGAGAGGTAGACAAACCGCTTGCCGCCGTACTGCTCCGGCGGCATGAAGTTGGTGTGCTCGATGACGGCGGTGAACGGCAGCTCCGGGTCGGCGATGTTCAGCCAGTAGGTGTCCGTCAGGGGCTGCGAGAGCTGGAGCAGGGCGACGACCGCCGCCTCGTACTCGGTCCCCCCGAGCGCCGCGGCGTACGCATCGGGCAGGTCCGGCACCAGGCGTTGCAGCACCGGCGAGGGCACCGTGGCGACGACGGCGTCGCAGACCGCCTCGCCCTCCTCCAGCTCCACGGTCCAGCCGCCCTCGGAGCGGGGAGCGAGGCGGGTCGGGCCGACGCCAGGACAGAGGGTTGCGCCGGCCGCCTCGGCGGCGGCGGCGAGGGCGTCGATCAGGATGTTGAAGCTGCCGTCGATGTAGCCGAGTTTCTCCTGGTCGAGCGGGGAGCGGCGCGAGGTGGTCCGCAGCCAGATCTTGCCCCAGAACCAGACCATCGCGACCTGGTCGTGGTAGCGGCCGAACTTGGCCCGGAGCTGGGCGCCGAGGGTCCGGTCGTAGGCGCGCCGGCCGAGGGCGCGGCGGAGCCAGGCGTCGGCGGTGACCGTCTCGAACTTCTTCCAGTCGCGGACCCGCTGCAGGTAGGCGGTGACGGCGCCGAGGCGGACCCGGTCCTGGAACGGGATGAAGCCGAGCTTGAGGAGGTCGGCGGCGCCGTTGAGCGGCCAGATCTTGCCGTCCGCGTAGTAGCCGACGTTCGACGGCAGCCAGAGCAGCTTGTCGGCGATGCCCAGCTCCTCGATCAGGGCGACGATCTCGCGGTCGCTCTGGAAGAGGTGGTGGTAGAAGTGCTCGAGGGAAGCACCGGTACCTTCGACCGGGAAAGCGACCGCCTGCCCGCCCAGCCGGGGTGCCTTTTCCCAGAGGGTGACGCGGTTCCCCGCCTGGGCGAAGCGGAGGGCGGCGGTGAGGCCGGCCATCCCGCCGCCGACGACGCCGATGTGCTTTGGGGCCCCGCCGTGGGTATTCCGGTCCTCCATTCGGTCTCCGCTCCGGTTCCGACACACGATGGAAGGCTAGCACGCGCTTCCAAGCCGCCCGATTTTCCGACCTTCGACAATGCCAGTGATCGACAGCACCGACGAGAAAAGCCCCCTCTCCCGCGCATCGGGAGAGGGGGTCGGGGGTGAGGGCTTTCGCCGAGAGGTTTGGGTATCCGGGCAGCACCGACCGTGGGAACGCCCTCGCCCTCCGCCTCTCTCCCGATGCGCGGGAGAGGGGAGAACGACGCAGCGCGTCTTACAGGAACAGCGGCGCCAGCACCAGGGTGATCGTCGCCAGCAGCTTGATCAGGACGTGGAGGGAGGGGCCGGCGGTGTCCTTCCAGGGGTCGCCGACGGTGTCGCCGACGACCGACGCGGCGTGGGGGGCGCTGCCCTTGCCGAGGACGGCGCCGGTGGCGGCGTCTTTCAGGTGGCCCGCCTCGATCATCTTCTTGGCGTTGTCCCAGGCGCCGCCGCCGTTGTTGAGGATGTTGGCGACGAGGACGCCGGTGATCGTCCCGATCAGCAGCATCCCGGCCGCCGCCTGCCAACCGAGGATGACGCCGACCAGGATCGGCACCGCGACCGCCAGCACGCCCGGCAGCACCATCTCCCGCAGGGAGGCGCGGACGGAGATGTCGACGCAGGAGGCGTAGTCCGGCTGGGAGGTGCCGGCCATGATCCCCGGGTCCTCGCGGAACTGGCGGCGGACCTCGGCGATCATGTCGCCGGCGGCGCGGGAGACGGCCCGCATCGCCAGCGAGGCGAAGACGAAGACGAGCATCGCCCCGAACAGGCCGCCGATGAAGACCGGCGGGTCTGAGAGGTTGACGACCGAGGTGTCGACCGCCTCGCCGCCGAACCGCTCGATCTCCTGGAGGAAGGCGAAGAAGAGGAGGAAGGCCGCCAGCGCCGCCGTGCCGACCGCGTAGCCCTTGGTCAGCGCCTTGGTGGTGTTGCCGGCGGAGTCGAGGGCGTCGGTGACGTCGCGGACGCTCTCCGGCTGGTCGCTCATCTCGACGACGCCGCCGGCGTTGTCGGTGATCGGCCCGAAGGTGTCCATCGCCAGGATGTAGGCGGCGCTCATCAGCATGCCCATCGTGGCGCAGGCGGTGCCGAAGATGCCGGCCGAGCCGGGGATCGGGAAGTCGCCGGGGAACTCGACCCGCTGGCCGAGGGCGAAGGCCGAGAGGAGCGAGATGGCGATCGCGATCGCCGGCAGCCCGGTCGTCTCGAAGCCGACCGCGATGCCGGAGATGATGTTGGTCGCCGGTCCGGTCTGGGAGGCCTCCATGATCGACTTGACCGGGCGGAAGCGGGCGCTGGTGTAGTACTGGGTGATGTAGACGAAGGCAAGCGAGGTCGCGATCCCGATCAGGCCGCAGAGGGCGAACTCGAGCTTGCCGAACGGCAGCACCCAGAAGGAGGCCAGGACGATCAGCACCGCCGAGAGCCCGGCGGCGACGTAGAAACCCTTGTTCAGCTCGTCCATCGGGTCGGCCGGGGTGGCGGCCGGGCGGACCGCCATGACCGCGGCGTAGGAGGCGACGAGGCCGAAGGCGGTGACGACGAGCGGGAAGAAGAGGAAGCCGACCTCGGGGCCGTCGGGGTTGCCGCCGGCCGCCAGGAAGAGAGCGGCGCCGAGGATCATGGCGCCGATCATCTCGGCGACGGAGGACTCGAAGATGTCGGCGCCGCGGCCGGCGCAGTCGCCGACGTTGTCGCCGACGAGGTCGGCGATGACGGCCGGGTTGCGGGGGTCGTCCTCGGGGATGCCGGCCTCGACCTTGCCGACCAGGTCGGCCCCGACGTCGGCCGCCTTGGTGTAGATGCCGCCGCCGAGCTGGGCGAAGAGGGCGACGAAGGAGGCACCGAAGGCGAAGCCGACGATCCAGAAGGGCGTCTCCCCGATCCGGGTCAGGTCGGCATCGGCCGGCACGAAGCGGTAGACGACCCAGAAGACGGAGAGGACGCCGAGGAGGCCGAGGGCGACCACCAGGAAGCCGGAAACGGCGCCGCCGCGGAGCGCGACCGTCAGCGCCGAGCCGAGGTTGTTGCGGGCGGCGGCCGCGGTCCGCACGTTGGAGCGGACGGCGACGTACATCCCGATCCAGCCGGCGAGGCCGGAGAGGAGGGCGCCGAGGAGGAAAGCGACGGAGGTGATGACGCCGCGGGTGAGCTGGTTCTCCCGCTCGAAGAGGAAGACGAGGAGGCCGATCAGCAGCGCGACGACGATGGCGAGCCGGGCGATCGTGCCGTACTGCCGCCGCAGGTAGGCGATGGCGCCCTGGAAGATGCGGCCGGCGATGTCCTGCATCTCGGCCGTGCCGGTGTCGCGGGAGAAGACGTCGCGGGCCAGCCACCCCGAGTAGAGGATGGCCAACACCCCGAGGATCACCACCGGCAACGAAAAGAGTACCGCCCTGTCCAAGGTCCCCTCCTCCTCCCATCGATGAGCCGCGAGCCGGCTCGCGGGCGGTCCCGTTCCCCACGGCGGGGTGCCACCCGTCATCATCGGTTGTTCCCGCACGACCGTGCGGATCGATCAGCCCGGCGTTGCGGAGCCCTACCGCCCGAGGGCAGCGGTGGACCGGAGACCGGCCATGACTCGTTCCTGGGTGGCCTCGGCGGCGCCGCGGCGCTCTCCCGAGCCGGGCGCCCGCGAGCCGGGCGCGGCAGTGTCGCACAGGCCACCGCGTCGCGCCGAAGAACGAGGCATCGCCACCATTACGGCGCCGGCACCGGCTCCGCCCGCCGTCCGCCGCCGCGGAACCGGCCAACGAAGCGCTGGACATCGCCGTTGTCCCAGGCGACCAGGAGCTGGCTGGCGTTGAAGATGGAGGAGTAGGTGCCGCTGACGACGCCGATCAGGAGGGCCAGGACGAACGTCCGAGTCGAGGCGCCGCCGAACAGGTAGAGGGCGAGCAGGGTGAAGACGACCGTCAGCGAGGTGTTCAGGGAGCGGACCACCGTCTGGGCCAGGGAGTAGTTGACGACGCCCTCGAAGGTCTCGTCGCTCTTGGCGGCCAGGTTCTCCCGGATGCGGTCGAAGACGACGATCGTGTCGTGGACGGAGAAGCCGATCACGGTCAGGAGGGCGGTCACGAAGAGGGCGTCGATCTCGACGTTGGCGACGGCGCCGAGGATCGAGAAGACGCCGAGCACGACGAGGACGTCGTGCAGCATCGCGACCAGGGCGCAGGCGCCGTAGAGGAGCGGGTTCTGGGTGTTGCGGAAGGCGTAGGCGATGTAGGCCAGGATGCCGAGCGAAGCAACCGCGACGGCGAGGATCGCCCGGTTCCGGATCTGGGTCGAGACGGCGCCGCCGACGGTCGAGAACTGGAGCTCGTCGAACGCGCCGATCCGCTCGCCGAAGGCGGCCTCGATCGCGTCCTTCTCGGGCGACCCCTCCCGGATCTCCTGGGCGCGGATCAGGAAGGAGCCCTCGTCGGCGGCGCCCGTCTGCTGGACGATCGCGTTCTCGTAGCCGTTCTCGGCCAGCACCGCGTCGACCTGGACGACGGTGGCCGGGGCGGCGAAGCGGACCTCCCAGAGGGTGCCGCCGGTGAAGTCGATCCCGAGCCGGAGCCCGAAGAGGACGAGCGAGACCAGCCCCGGCAAGATGACGACGAGGGAGATCAGGAACCAGAGGTTGCGGCGGCTGGCGAGGTGGAACACTGCTGCTGGCTCCCGGACGAAGTCGTGCGTCGTGAGTCGTCGGTCGTCGGTCGTGGGTCGGACGCGGTTGGGGCGCTGCTACGATGCGGCGGCAATCACGGTGCTGGCCAAGGTTTCGGCCCGGGGGGATGCCTCTCGCTCGATGGCGAAGTAGTCGGTGAACGAGCCGTCGTCGTCTTGGCCGCGTCCACCGTAAACCATGCCGACCTTTTCGAGCACCCGCTTCGACGCGTGGTTGGATGGGTAGACGGTCGCCTCGATCCGGGTCAACCCGCATTGCTCGAAGCCGAAGGCGAGGGAAGCCCGGACGGCCTCGGTCGCGTAGCCGCGGCCCCAGCAGGATGGGGCGAAGGCGTAGATGACCTCGACGATCCCCGGCCTATCGGGCGGGAAGGCGAAGCCGCAGAACCCGATCATCCGCCCATCCGGCTTGGAGGTGACGGCGAAGCAGCCGTAGCCGCGGGTCCGGTAGTTGGCCTCGGAGACCGCGATCCAGTTCCGGGTCTGCTCCCGGGACAGCGGCAGGCCGTCGTCCATGGAGCGCATGGTCTCCGGGTCGCCCGTCAGCGCGGCGAAGTCGTCGAGGTCGTCGGGACGCAGATGGCGGACGACGAGCCGCTCGGTTTCGAACGCGTTCATCCGCAGCCTCCGCTGCAACCTCGCGGGGTCTTGGTGGGCCGGCAGACGCTAGTCGGCGGCGGCCGGGGTCGGTTGGCGCGGCTTGATGCCGAACAACCAGGCGCTCTGGAGGCCGGCGCCGGCGACCAGGAGGCGCATGAAGGTGCGGGTGGCGGTGATCGCTGTGAACATCGAGACGGCGACGCCGATGAAGAGGGTGATCGCGAAGCCGGTGATGATGCTGGTGCCGGTGTAGGAGCCGAAGAGGTAGAGGATGAAGGTGGTGATCATCGTCGTGAAGTTGGAGTCGCGGATCGAGGGCCAGGCGTGGTT